>JAQBUE010000321.1 GCA_027624045.1 Acidobacteriota bacterium | reverse complement strand
CACCCTATTTCGTCCCCGGCCTCGACCTACCGCATTTCAGGATCATTCTTGGATTGGAAAATGCTTGGGGTTCCAGGAGATCAACCGCTCGCAAAGTCACCGCTTCACAGTGACGCGATGTGGACTGGACCAGGCTAGGTGGCCCTCGGCGACTTTGAGGTTGCCGGGGTAGTCGGGCGATGTGCCTTCGGTTTCGATGCGCCAGTAGTACCAGTGGAAACCCGCGCCGGGTGTGTCGGTGTAGTTCTTCTGGAGTTGCATGACGCCGTTGCCGGGGACGGTGAGGATTTCGTCGCCGTCCCGGATGAGGACGGCGCGGACGAGGGGGCGCGGCGTGCGGACGTCGAGTGTTAGGTTCACGGGATCCGTTGTTTCGACGTCCTCGCCCATGAATGTGCCGTTGGCGCGGGCGTCGATCTCGATGCGGGAGCCGTTGGTGGCGAAGACGCGATGGCGTTTGAGGGCTTGGACGATGGCGTCGGGAGTGAGTGCGGGGGCGTAGATACCGGTGAGGCCGCCGCCGGTGCCGGGGTCGCGCCGATGGCCGTCGCTTGTGGCTACGAATCCTACTTTGAAACCGGCGGACAGGTCGCGATGAATTTTGTCGGGTTTGTTGATGAAGACGCCCCAGCCTGAGGCGACTTCGATGTTGCCCTCGCAGGGCCGGCGGATCAGCATGAAGTCGGGATGCTGCGTGTTCATGACGCCGCCGGCTGCTTCGACGAGATCGCATAGCTCGTCGAAGCTGCCTTTGTTCTCGGCATGGCGGACGATCGGCGTTTCATCACCGGGGAATATTGTTGTGCGGTGATTGGGCTTCTTGTCGTCGGTGCGATGCGACCATTCCCAGCCGGGTAGCGCCAGGAACTGACCATCCTCGGTGTGCTTGCGGCTGAGATAGACACCGACGCGATACGTCGATTCAGGCAGCCTGCCTCCGCGGAACGTTCCCTGGGAGTTCAGATCCAGCCACGACGAAGCATCGTTCTCTTGCATGACCATGATGTCGATCTTCGCTTTGTCTCGTGCGTAGTTGAGCAGCTCGTCGGGCTCGCCCTCGGCGTCCTGGGTGAGCGAGCTGTGAACGTGCAGGTCGCCCCAGTAGAGGTTCAACTTTTCGCCATTCAGTTCGATGGATTTGCGCGGGCCGAAGTCTCGTAGCGGCAGCTTGCGGGGCTTCCAGCCGGCGAGGCTCGATGGGACACGCGTCGGCTTCGATGCCGCGAGCTCAACGGTGAGGGTCTGGTAATTGTGTTGGCCGTCCATGCCGAGCAGGGTCAGCTCGCCTTTGTTCGTGCGCGCGGAAGTTGGGATTTCATACCGGACGAGACCGGCGTGGACTTGCACGGGGTGGGACCAGACGTTGCCGTCGAAGCGCATGCCGAACAATTCACCGGGCTCGGTGCTGCGGTCGATGACCATCTTGTGTTCCCAAAGCAGCCAGATTTGACCGGCGTCTTCGACGAGCATCGGGTGGCGGCGTCGGCCGGAGTAGCCGGTGACGATGCCGGGTTTGGGTTCCATGGGGAAGAGAAGTCCGTGGCTGAGGTCGGCGAGGTCGGGGGCACCGTCCCTTTCGAGGACCTGCCAGCCGTTCTCTCCACGGCGCGCCCCCTGGATCGTATTCCACTGATCGATGGCGCCCTCGCCGCCGATGACGTCGATGTTCGCTGTCCAGGCGACGACGAGACCGGTGTCGGCCCCGTGGATGGCGGTAGCCTTCAGACAGCTTCGGCCTTCCGGGGAGAGGCGCTCGATCGAGCCGGGTGTGGGCGTCAAGCGGCGGCCGTGGACGGCGTAGTCGGGATTCTCATAGCGGTCCCAAAAGGCCCACAATTCGCCATCGCCATCTGTCGTTAGGGTGGGCCGGTGCGATGAATGTTCGGGGCCGGAGACAGTTTCGGCCGAACCCCAGCGTTCGCCGTCCCTGATGCGGACTTTGATGCGTTGCGGCTTGCTGGAATGGTCCTCCCAGGCTACCGCCACTTTGCCCGCGCTCAGCGTTGCGGAGGGAAACAGGGCGTTCTGCTCGGCAGGGCTGATCCACTCGATGGGTTCCCAGAAACCGTCGCTTAACTTTCGGCCGGCGATGCGCCACGATCCACTGGATTCGACCTGCCAGAACGCCCAACCCGAGTTCGCGCCCGTTGCAACGTAGAGGGGCTGGTAGTAGATGCCCGGGCCGGCGGTTAGTTGCTGTGCGTGAGCGCGGCGGGAATCGTTGAAGCTGGTCGAGTAGATGCGTTCGTGGTCGAGCCGGTACGTGTTCCAAACGTAGGTGATGGGGCCGGCCGTGTGCAGATCGAAGGAGGCCTGATGAGCAAGGCCGTGGTGGTCGGCGTTGACGACCATCGAGTAGGGAAGGTGTTGCGCGGAGGCGAAACTGGCCAGGGCGAGAGCCAGGAGAGCTAACTTCATGGGGTGGATGATAGCAGGGTGAGGATGGGCGTAACGCGGGTCTGGTTTGGCGAAAGCGGCGGGCGCCAATCCGGTGTTCTTTTTCTTGAAAACGCTCGGGGTCTGGGGGTTGCTCGCGTTTCCTTCGCGGCGCAGGCTGGATTGGCGCTATACGCTCGTGCCTGATACTTGCGGTCCCGACTATGTTTTTGTAATACTCTGGCTGTGGAAAACCCACGGTACTTCGCAGAAATCTGCGATGGAGGATAGGCCAAATGGAATCGAGAATCCGGAATCGAATTATTTTTGCAACGTTAGTCGTTTTTGTGGCGGGGCTTTTGCCGGCGTCGGCTCAAACGCTGGTACATCACTATGAGTTGAACAATAGTCTGGCCGATACGCTCAGCGGACCCGCGCTACTCGATGACGGGGGCGTGCTGGAAGTGGGGGGAGGTTATTCGTTCGGTGGCAACCAGGGGCTCAGGCTCGTTGGGCCGGGCATTGGTTCGGGCCACTACGCGATCGAACTTACGTTCTCGCTGGTTTCAGCCAATCCGCTTAACAGCTTTCACAAGATTGTTGACTACGACGAAGGAAACCAAGACTCCGGGTTCTATGTTTCCACGGGGGGAACCGCTTCTTTCGCCGAGCTCTTCGGGACCATTCACAGTGGATCCGCGGGCGCCTTCCAAGATGGAGTTCTCGCGACTGTTTTGGTCACACGTGATAGTTCCAGCGAGGAAGTGAAGGTGTTCGTCGATACGGTTGAACAATTGTCGTTCTTCGACACCTCGTTCGATAGTGCTGTCATCGGATCCGGCAACACGCTTGCCTTCTTTGAAGACGATATTTTCGGGCCTGAGACCGGATCGGGTTTCGTGCGGAACATCAAGATCTACGATGCGCCTTTTGTCCCGATGCCGCCGATGGCGGCGCCGCCAATAACCTCGAACGTGACGCCGGACCCGAACCCGGCTTCAGTGAACGAAATGGTGTTGTAGCCCAATGATAATGTCCCCTTGAGCGCCCAATAGAAATGTCCCCTAATCTGGGGCTCCGA
>JAQBUE010000320.1 GCA_027624045.1 Acidobacteriota bacterium | reverse complement strand
ACACCCTATTTCGTCCCCGGCCTCGACCTACCGCATTTCAGGATCATTCTTGGATTGGAAAATGCTGGCGCTAAGGCGCTGGAAGAACGTGATTTGCCGGCCAACGCCCGCGTGGGCCGCACTCCGCCGGGCTACGATGTTATCGGAAGAATAGGAGCGCGGTAACGGCCCTGAAACACCTCACCGAACAGCTCGATCAGCTCAGCCTGGACGTGGCCATTCGTCGCCAGCAACTCCACCCCTCCCAACGCGTAAGGGCCGCCCCGCATGTCGCCGTAGACTCCGCCTGCTTCGGAGACGAGCAGTAATCCGGCGGCGACATCCCATGAGTTGAGGCCGATTTCCCAGAACCCTTCCAGGCGGCCGCTGGCAACAGAACATAGGTCGAGAGCCGCCGATCCCGCACGCCGAATGCCGTGGCTGAGCATCGAAACCTGATGGAAGAAATGAATGTTCATTTCTTTGTGACGGCGACCACTCGGGAAGCCTGTCGCGAAAAGTCCCGCTGCAAGCTTTGGCGTCGCTGAGACCCGCAAGCGCTGGTTGTTCAAATAGGCGCCGCTGCCCTTTTCGGCGCTGAACATCTCGTCCCGGACAGGGTCGTAGACCGCTCCGGCGATGGGCTCGCCTCGCAGAGCAAGACCGATGCTGGTCGCGAAGGCCGGGAAACCGTGGGCAAAGTTCGTCGTGCCGTCGAGGGGATCGACATACCAGACATACTCGGAATTGTTGTCAATGCCGCTGCCCTCCTCCGCAACAATCGAATGAGACGGAAAGCGGTTGCGAAGCTGTTCGACGATGAGAGCTTCGGCGGCGCGGTCGGCGGCCGTGACGAGGTTGAACTCGCCCTTGTATTCAATCTCTACGCGCCGCTCGGCGTGCTTGGAAAGCAGCGCTCCGGCTTCACGGGCGATTTCTACAGCTACGGATAGGTAGTCCACGTTACTCATAATATTTAAGAGAGAACCAGTGCGAATTGAAACGCCGGCACGGCGCAACCGCACGGCCCAAACTTCTATTCTTTCACAGTCAGCCGGCCGGCTCCGGCTGCTCTCTCATGTACTTGATTTCGTGCTTATAGATGAAGAGGTTGGGGGTTTGATTGCGGGTCAGCCGGATGAAGTTCGCGTCGTAATATTCGAGGACGCCCGCGAACTCCTCATTGGTCCGCAAACGCACTACAATCGGGATTCTTTCTTCCACAAGACGCTTCAGACAAGCGGCCTCCTGGAAGGTCTCGTCAGGAGGACCGCCGGCGTTCTTCCGTGCCTCGTCCGGCCCCCGGCCGGGCCTTCGCTTGCCGCCGGAACGTGACGGACGCTGTCGAGGGGGTTGGTTCAAGGTTGCGGCTCCTCGGGGGTCTTCTCTTCCCCCGCAGCCTCGGGCGCGGCTTCGAGGCGCGGCTTGGGCTGGATAGTCGGGATGTTGATACGCGCCTTCGCTGCGCCGCTGCGCCGTGAAGCGGACACGTAATAGCCGTTTCGCGACAGAACCTGCGCGCCGGGCCGGCTAACTGAGACTTCGACCTTGCGGAAACGCTCAGTACCGGAAACGTGCTTGGGCGGATAGTAGCCGATCAGATACTGCGTGCGCAAGCTTTCGAGGATCTGGTCAAAAGATTCATCAAGGTTCTCGTTAGCGTATTGAACAAACGTCATGCCGCCGGTATTGGCCGCCAGCGTCTTGAGCGCGTTCTCGCCGCCGGTGTTGCGGCCGGCGTCGCTGCGGATCGGAATCACGATGATGCCGTAGATCACAGCGTCAACGTCGTGCACCGCTTTGAGAGCTTCCTGGAAGGAAATATAGCTCGTCGTGTCACCGCCATCGGTGATGACGACCATCACCCGCCGGCCCTCGCGGCCCTTCAGTTGGCTGGCGGCCAGATAGAGCGAATCGTACATCGACGTGCCACCGCCACGGCTAATTCTATCCATCGCCTTCTCGATACGGCGCTCCGAACGCGTAAGCCCTGTAAGCATCTCGACATAATCGGAAAACTGCAGGACGGCGACGCGGTCTTCCTGGTGCGAGCCGGGACCGAGCAGGCGCGTGAAGAAGCGCTTCGCCGAATCGCGTTCGAACTGCAACTCCTTAGCGGTGCTCAGGCTCGTGTCGAGCATCAACGCGACCGAAAGCGGCCGGTTCGTGCGGCGTTCAAAAACAGTGATCTCGCGCTTGCCGGCGCCGTCGACGATCGTAAAGTCTTCCACCGCAAGATCACCTATCGGTCCGCCTTGGGCGTCCTGAACGTTCACCAGCAGATTGACAAGATTGACGTCAGCGACAAACGTCGTGTCAGCAGGCTCTTCCCCCTGCGGCCGGGCGGGGGTCGCCGCGACGCACAGCAGCACGACTAGCACCGCTAGTCGCAGTTTCACCGCAACGCACCGGCGGGACGCGGCACTGAATCCTCCCACTCGCCCTCGACCCAAACTTCGCCGTCGTCGAAATACTCTTTCTTCCACACCGGCACGATCTTTTTCAGGCGGTTGATGGCTTCGAGGCTCGCGTCATAGGCCGCTTGGCGGTGAGCGGATGCGACAACAATCGAGACGCTGGCTTCGCCGATTTTGAGGCGGCCCAGGCGGTGGACCAAGGCGACGCCATGAATGTCGTGGCTCGTGCGGATCTCGCGGGCCAGTTGCCGCATCGTATTGAGCGCCAGCGGCGCGTAGCACTCGTAGTCAAGGTACTTCGTGGAGCGGCCCTTGCTGTTGTTGCGGACGATGCCTTCGAAGGTGATCACAGCTCCGTCCGAGCCCTGCACGATACGTCGAGCGAGCGCGGGGCTATCGATCGCCTCACGCGTCAGCGCACAGAAGGCGCCGTCATCAGTTGCCTCGGCAATCCAGGGGGAATCGGTTTGCGAAGCGCCGCCGCTGACGGGGGGCATCAGAGCGATCTCATCGCCGTCGCTCAAGACCTGGTCCAGCTCGGCGAATTCGTGATTGCGAGCCAGGGCAATACTGTCGGCCATCTCGTTGAGTCTCGGATATTGAGACGCATAGTACTCAAAGAGCGTTCCGATCGTCGCTCCATCGGCGAGTTCGAGAGTATCGCTCGAGCGGCCGAGAAGGTCCTTAAGCATCCCGAAAAACAGTACTTGTACGGTCATCGAAAACTGACCCGATTGTATCGCAGGGGTCCGCCACCGCACTCGCCGAAGCGGCAGTTCAAAGCGTCAGTATTGCAACCCAATGATCATGTCGCCTTGAGCGCCCAATAGAAACGTCCCCTGATCTGGGGCTCGGAAGGAGGAGCCTGGATGGCGAAGGCCATGTATGAGCGTGAAGGAACCCTACGCATCTTCACGGCAGGGACTGAGGCGCGGATATGAAGCCGGCGCAAGCACCACAGGTATAAACCCGCGGTGCTTGCGCTGGGCTGTCAGTCAATCAACGAAGCATCTACCCAGGATTTCCGTTTTGGCCATCCCGGCACAGTCAGGGTACTCTAATCCGCAGTCCGGATGCAAGGACT
>JAQBUE010000085.1 GCA_027624045.1 Acidobacteriota bacterium | reverse complement strand
CTGGCGCGCCGCTGGCCACCCCGCTGCTTCTCGCCGCCTGAAAACAGGGTATTCTGCCACAGGCTGGTAGCGTCGTGATACCGGACGCGCCGCCGACACCGTCTTCGAAGATCTCGGGCACAATCACCGGCGGGGCCTCGATCGTAAACGTCACCGAAGCCGAAGTTCCGCCTCCGGGCTGCGGGTTTCGGACCGCAACCGCGGCCATGCCTGCGTTCGCGATGTCCGTGGCCGCGATCTCGGCTTGCAGCGTTGACTTGCCAACGATGGTTGTGGGAAGCGGTTTGCTATTCCAAAGAACTTCCGAGTAAGAGGTGAAGTTCGTACCCACCAGGGTCATCGTGAAACTCGCGCCGCCCGCCATGACCTCCTCGGGAACGATCGACAGGAGTGAGGGCCGAGGGTGATCGGCCTCGATACGATAGATCGCTCCCCCAGACCAGTCGGCTACGTACAGTTCACCCCGCTCGTCCTCTCCAAAAGCGGTGATGTGGTACGCGGTATCCACCACACCTTGATTGGTCCACGTGCCGCCGTTGTTGCGGGCGAAGAATAACTCCCGCGTCACCCAGTCAGCGTAAAAGTAGAGCCCGCCGAGTTGCGGAAAATCGTCGCCGCGGTAGACATAACCTCCAGTCACGGAGCGTCCGCCCGCGTCATGCTCGTAGGAAAGCACGGGCGGGACGAAGGCTCCATCCTGACAGTCCGCGGGCGGGTTATGGCACTTGCCCCCCTCCATCAGACGCCAGCCGTAATTCTCGCCGCCGCTGCTGTGCGCGGGCTGGAAGTTGATTTCTTCCACGGCACTCTGCCCCACGTCGCCAATGAGCAAATCTCCGGTCTCCCGATCAAAGCTGAAGCGCCATGGATTGCGAAGTCCATAGGCCCAGATCTCATCCCTTGCCCCTGGTTGAAACCGAAACGGATTATTGGATGGAATTCGATAGGGCGAGCCGCCGTGGACGTCAATCCGCAAGATCTTGCCGAGCAGCAGGGATAGGTTCTGCGCCCGGTTGCCGGGGTCACCCGTGCCGCCGCCATCACCAGTGCCAATGTAAAGATATCCGTCTGGGCCAAACTGTAACTGGCCGCCGTTGTGCCGCGGAAAGGGCTGCTCAATGCTGATGACAAAAGTCTCTGAAAACGCCGCGGCGATGTCAGGGTCCTCCGAGACCTCGAATCGTGAGACGACGGAATTGCCATCTGGATCTGTGTAGTAGGCGTAGAAGTAACCGTTATCCTCGTATGCGGGGTCAAAGGCGATGCTCAGTAGGCCCCGCTCATCGTCATAACTTGTACGCGACCGAATATCCAAAAACGGAGTCGGGAGAGTCTTGCCATCCTTGACGATCCACGCTCTGCCCTCCTGGGACGTCACAAACAAGCGTCCGGAGCCATCAGCGGCGTTCGTTATCGATGTCAGAAAGAGACTGCCGAAACCGGCGAACTTAGAGAAGCGAAGCTGACCTGCAATATCCTGGGCCGAAAGTCGCCCGACCGTCGCGGGCCCGATCGACAACCCCGCTGCCAGCGCCCCCCCCCAATGAGCAGAGCTTGACGTAACACCGAATGCCCCCCACACTCCGCTGGTCCCCTCGGCGTGTCATGCGACGAGGTTCCAGATTGCGTATGTCTCTAATATAGATCGGTTGCCAACGTGCGGAAAGGTTTTTCTTCCAGGTCGCCGGCGTTGATCTTGACGACCCGCGTCGTATCTCCGTCGAGGTTCTCCAGCGCTGCTTGGACGCGTGTTAGATCCTCTTCAGCTTGCTGGATCTGCTCGTCGACGAGTTCGCCCATACGAGCGAGCAGGTCGAAGCCGGTAAGGCGTGCCTGCTCGACTTGTATCATGAGCTGCGCCATGGCAGAGTTCTCCGCTGACACGATTTTTGTTTTCGCTTCTTGAATGTTGGACTGTAGCCGGGCGATACGGCGCATAGCCCACAGAATCTTCGATGGGGGATCGATGGGGTCGATGCGGTCGGGGTTGGCCTCCCACTGCTCAAGCAGCGATTGCAGACGGCCGGTATCCTGTGTCCGGTAAGCTCTGCCGGCTTCGGCCATGAACTCGTGGCAGCGGCCTTGCTCTTCCGGACTCGACGCCAGGTCGGGATGGATGCGCCGGACGAGTTCGCGGTAGAGCGACCGCAGATCGGCGCTAGGACGAAAAGTCGACGCCTCAGGTTCTCGCGCCGCGAGTGGCACCAGGGCCCGAGATTCGGGTTCACCGGCATCGATGCGATGTTTGCGGTCACGCACGGCGCGCCAAGCGCTCTCGACCTTGCGGCGGAGATCCTCTAGATCCGAGTAGCGAGAGCCGATCAGCGGGATGTAGCGGCATTCGAAGGCGCGGATGCGGGCCGCGATCTTGCGGCGTCTCTCCTCCAGCTGCCTGAGCTGAAAGCTGAGGGCTTCGACCTTGGAGAGGTAGCTGTCGATCTGATCGCGCGAAGGAGGCTCGTAGATGAGCAAGCCGTTGGACATTCCGTCGGGGATGATGCTTCGAGCCGGGAAGCGCAACATCCACCGCCAAGCGGCGGACCCTCTTCCTCTCTAACGCTGGCGGTGGGCCAAAATAGAAACCCGCCCTACAGAACAGGCTTGTAGCTCTCCATCAAGGCCTCGATTTCTTTGACTTCCTCAGGCCGCACTTCGGGCAGCGGAGGCCGCACCGGCCCGGCCGGTTTGCCGAGAATCTCCATCGCCTTTTTCATCACGGAGACTTCATAGCCCTTGCGGCGAGCCCGCAGGGCGTAAAGCGGAATGACGTAATTCGTCATCAGACGCGCCAAGCTCGCTTGGTCGAGCATGGCCGCGCGCTCGTGAAGTTGCAACGATAGACGCGGCGCCACCACGGCGACGCTCGACGTGTACGTCCGGATGCCGAGCGAGTAGTAGCCGGGCACCATGTCGTCGCCGATGCCGCCGATCCAGTGTAAGCGGTCGCCGCAGCGCACCATGATGCGCTGCATTGTGCGCAGGTCGGCTTGTCCTTCTTTCCAGGCGATGAGATTGGGGATGGCTTCACACAACCGCCAAACCTCCGAGGGCGTGAAAGTCGCCCAATCGCGGCTGTAGATGAAGAGGCCGAGCTTGGTCGCCTCACCGATCGCCTTGTAGTAGTTGAGCAGACCTTCGCGGTCGGCATGCGGATAGTAAGGCGGAAAACACAGGATGCCCGCTGCGCCGGCCTGCTCCGCCTTCTTGGCCATTTCGGTCGCCAGCGGCAGATTGAAGCCCACGCCGGCCAGGACGGGGATCCTGCCCTTCACTTCGTCGATGGTCGCCTTGACCACATCGAAGTGCTCTTCGGGCGTCAGCGAATACATCTCGCCGGTCCCGCCGGCCGCGACGATGGCGGCGAGCGGAAAATTGCACAACTCGGCGACGTTCTGGCGGTAGCCGTCGAGGTCGAGGGAAAGGTCTTTCTTGAAGATCGTGACCGGGAAGGTGATTACCCCTCCTAGCTGGCCTTTGAGTTCTTCGGGAGTCATGGCGGACGCTCCTTCCGCGCCCACGGGCGCAAACTGTCTAGCTTAGCGAGTCCGCACCGCGGATGCACGGTGATTTCCGGCCTCGGCGTGAGCGAAGGGCGGCGCCTGGCGACTAGCTGATAGCCTTGGCCATGGAACCCGCGCCCTCCAGAATCCAGCAGACGACTAACCCATTGGTCGAGTCGCGAGTCGTTCTTAGGCTGGTTGCCCCTTCGCTAGGCGCTCTTGGGAGCGCCGCCTAAGCTTAGGTTCACCCCGTCGCGGCCCATCTGGTCGATCTCCGAGAAGTAGACCTTGCGCTCTTCATCCATGCAGTGGTTGGCGAGCATAACGGCGATCGAATCGTTGAGCCCGACTTCGATGTCCGACTTGGGCGTTCCGCCGTCGCGAACGTCGATCAAGAAGCTTTCCAGTTCCTTGTATTCGGGGTCCTTGTCTTCCTCGGGAACCATGATGCCCTTGTTATAGAGCCAGCGCTTCGCGAACTGAACTTCCTTCTCGATGAATCCGACATCACCGGAGCTGAGATCCTGCGCGCCCGGGATGATCGGCAGGCCTTCCCCTTGCCCGACCATGTCGGCGACGGTTGCACCGGCAACCCAGGTCTGCTGCGCCTCCTTCTGGTCGCCCATCTTTTCACTCATCGGATCCCGGAACCACATGCCTTCGCCGCCCGGGATGAGCGTGATTTCGATCGCGCCGTCGGTACCGAGGATGACCTCGCGGCAGCCGTCGCCGGGGGTGCGGCGTCCCTGGATGTGGCGGTTGGTCATGATCGAGCTGTATTGGAGCTTCTCGCCCTCGGGGTATTCGAAGATGAGCTGGATATTGTCGTAAATATCGCGGCCGTCTTTCCAGTAATCAATGCCGCCGACACCCATGACGGACTTTGGTGCCGAGCCGATCATCCAGTCGGCAACATCGACCTGATGCGACATCAACTCGGCGCACAGTCCGCCGGAATACTTGCGGTAGAGACGCCAGTTGATCTGATCTTCCCGGGCCGGGTCCTTCACGCCACGGCGCCAACTCTTATTGCGGTGCCACTGCGCCTGAATATGGGTGATCTTGCCGATGACGCCTTTCTCAATCATCTCCTTCGCTGTGCGATAGAACGAGCTGTAGCGGCGCTGCAGGCCGACCTGGATCACCTGGTTTGGCCGTTGCGCATGTAGTTCACGCAGACCGACTACCTCCGCGGGGGTGAAGACAAGCGACTTTTCGCAGAAGACGTGCTTCCCGGCTTCCAGCGCGTCCACCATGATCGGGTAGTGCATGTAGAGCGGTGTCGTGATAAAGACAGCTTCGATGTCTTTGTTCTCGAGCAGCTTGCGGTAGTCGGTATAGGGCGTCGGCTTGCCGTCAAACAGATTGATCGCTTTCTGCAGGTTGGGCTCGTAGATGTCGCAGATGGCCGCGCAATGGCCGACGTCGATGCGCCTGAGATGACGCTCGAGCAGACGGCCTCCGCGGCTGCCGGGGCCGATGAATCCGTAGGTGACCTGCTTGCCGGCGGCTTTTGCCGTGCGAACTAGTGGGGTGCTCCGCGCGCGCGGCAGCATGGCGGCAGCGGCCGTGGCCGCGCCGGCTGCTTTCACAAAGTTGCGGCGATTTGCGCCATTGCTGTTTCCGGCGTTCTCGGTTTTGACATCCGGCATCTTGGGGCCTCTCAACACTCTAAGATTGGCGGGCGCTGGGGCCCTGCGACTATTCTATGGACCTGCCATTCGGTACGCAAGCCCATTTGGCAATCAGTGCCAGGGGGCAGAGGGGCTCACCTGGCCGGCTAGAAGAGCCCTAAGGGGCTTCGACCGTTTCTACACTCTCGACCAGAATGACGTTGCCCTTCATCTCGCCGCTGACCTTGACGAGGAGTTCGTCTTGCTTAGCCGTCCGCTCGAGTTCATTGAGAGCCTTGAGATTGCCTGCTTCGTTGAACTTGATGTACTTGCCTTCCTTGGTCACGAGGCCGAAGCCGCTTTGCTTGCAGCTTTTCATGCACTCGGTCGTGTGCGCCGCGGCTTTGTCGAGGCGGCTGGCGGCGCACATCGTGTCCATCAAATAGCCTGTCCATTCGGCGGCCGAAAGGGTCGTGGCGGCGAATGCCAGGCACGTTACGAGCAGAAACGTCTTCATTGCGGATTCCTCGGACCTGATTGTACGACGGAAACCCGGCTGTCGTGCGGGCGGGACCCGTGTGTTCACTGGGCCGGCGTGCCTTCCCGGTCGATCCACCGACCTGCCTGCATCACGCGCCGAATCTTGCGCGTATTGGCGATATCCGCCAACGGATCAGCGTCCAGGATCAGGAGGTCCGCCGCCTTGTCTGGCTCGATCGTGCCAAAGGCCGGCTCGCCTCCCGACAGCAGGGCCGCCGCTTCCCCTGTCGCCGCCCGCAGAGCCTGCACCGGCGTCAGCCCGGCTTTGACGAGCAACTGCATCTCGTGGTGCGTGCCCCATCCCGTCGGGATGACGCCCGCGCCGCTGTCAGAGCCAACACCGATCCGGATACCGTGGCGGGCCAGCTTCATCACAAACCGTTCGCCGCGCGCATACTCGTCTTTGAGTTGAGCAAGCATCGGCTCGGCAAGCAGCTTGCGCCGCGTTTCCTCGCTGAGGATGTCGGCGAGCAATGCGGGTTCGAGCGAGGACCGCAGCTCGGGGTCATCCAGGTCGCCCGGGTTCTCGGCGAAATACCAGGGGCGCTCGGCGACGGTGAACGTCGGTATGAAGCTCACGCCCTGCGCTTTCAGGCGGCCAAGAAACTCCGTGCTGATGTCTTCGGTATCGCAGACCGTGTGGAGGAACTGTTTTACGCCGAGGCCGGCAAGCTGCTGGACGTCCTCCAGGTCGAAGATGTGCGCGACGACGGGAATGTGGCGCTTCGAGGCTTCCTCCACGATCGCTTGGCGTATCGCGGGCGTAATTTTGGGAAGAGTGCCGTTCTTTGACTCGACCCACATCTTGATGAAATCCACTTTCTGCGTCGCGAGTTCGGTGACGCCGGCTCGCGCCTGCTCCTCGCTGGCCGGACGACGAACGAACGGCAGTTGGACCGGGTGCCCGTCAGGATGCGTAAAACCGAGGCCCGCCGTATAGAGACGCGGCGCGGGGATCTTGCGGGCGCGGGCGTCGGCGATAACGGCAAGATGCTCAGCGGTGTCGGCCCCCATGCTGCGCGACGTTGTCACGCCGAAACGCAGTTGGGCTCGCAAAAGCCGCTCCATCTCGGTGCGGTCGCCGAAGTAATGGGCGTGTAACTCGATCAGGCCGGGAATTACGGTCTTACCCGTGCCGTCAATAATCTCCCCGCCTTTCGGAACGGGCGTTTCGGCGCGCGAGCCGACCGCCTGGATGCGTGTTCCTTCAATCACCACGACCGAGTCCTCCATGGGAGCGGCCCCGCTGCCGTCGATTAACCTCGCACCCAAAATCGTCACCAACTGGGGCCCGGATTGCGTCGCCGGCCAGTCCTGGCTGGCGCAGCCGGTGAGCCAGATCGGAACAAGGATGGTCAGGAGGATTGAAGGACGCTTCATCGGAAGCGATCGTAGCAGGCTGTGCATTGTTTCCTTCGAGGGCGCTAAACCTGGATACCGACACGCCACAGGATGTAACCGAGCGACTCACGCGCGTAGAACCAGCGCCGCTGCCACAGGCTGTCCTGCTCTGGCTGGCGGGGGGAGCCGTATACCTCAATTCCCAGCGCTTCGAGCATCCGTTTGATGCGAAAAATGTGGTAGTCGTCACTTACCACGACACAGGACCTGAGTTCCATGCGGTCCATAATTTCGGCGACCGCGAGCGCGCTCTGAACTGTGGACTGCCCTTCGGTTTCGACCGTCACGAATTCAGCGGGTACGCCCTGCTCGGAAAGATACTCGCGGCTCACCTCGCTCTCGGAGAACGTCGCTCCCTTGCCGAACCCACCGGTCGTGATGATGCGTGGCGCCACGTCGTGGCGGTAGAGTTCGAGCGCATGATCGAGCCGCGCGCGAAGCACCGGAGACGGCCGTCCCCAGTACTGCGCCGCGCCGAGAACGACGATGACGTCAACCTTACGCGCCTCGTCCAGATGTGCCTGCCGCCAGACCTGGTAATAGACGCTCGCGAAATAGCAGAGGGCGAGTCCGACCAGCGTCAGCGCGGCTTTGAGCCAGCGGCGAAGTTTTGGTTGGGGACCGGCAGTCATCGTAGGTATGGTTCGAGTGCGCGCCGAGGCACGGCGCCGGGGCGGACGATGCGCGGTTCGGCCGTGAGGTCGACGATCGTGGAAACCTGTCGGCTGGCGGCCCGCCCGCCATCGACAACATAACAAAGCCTCCCGCCGAACTGCCGCAGCACTTCCTGCGCTGTCGTGGCCGCTGGGCAGCCGGAAAGGTTCGCGCTGGTCCCTGTGACGGGGGCGCGTAATGAGCGGCTCAGCGCTTGAATGAACGCCGATCGCGGGCAGCGGACAGCGACGTTCCCGGTGCCCGCCGTGATGATGTCCGGCACGAGCGGACTTGCGGGCAGGATCAGGGTCAGGGGCCCGGGCCAGAATTTCCGGGCCAGCACCAGCAGGCCCGGCGGAACACGACTTACCAGTGGGAGTAGCCGCCGCCAATCATCAATCAGAAGCAGAATCGGCTTCGTCTCGGGCCGCCGCTTCAGCCGGAAAACGCGGCCCACGGCTCTTCGATCGAATGGGTTCGCCGCCAGCCCGTACACAGTATCCGTCGGGATAGCGATAACTTCGCCGCGGCGCAGCGCCATGGCCGCGCGCCTTACCTGCCGCCAATCAGGCT
Source organism: Acidobacteriota bacterium (assembly GCA_027624045.1). GTDB lineage: Bacteria > Acidobacteriota > Terriglobia > Bryobacterales > UBA6623 > JAPPLB01. The sequence continues at coordinate 13,980 of JAQBUE010000085.1, read as the reverse complement.
TCCTCGGATCTATGCGGGGCACAGGCATCTCTCGGATTCTATTACGCGGCGGACCCTTGATAGGATGAATGACATCGTGTCCCGTCCAGCAACCTACATCGAAAGCGCAAGCAATCCTCTTATCAAGGATGTGCTGCGCGCCGTAAGCCACTCGGCCCCGACTCGCGATGGGCTGTGGGTGGCTGAGTCGTTTCATCTGCTCGATGAAGCCCTCGCGAGCAAGTTGAAGGTCCGCGAGGTGCTCGTGTCCGCTCGCGTCCGAAGCCAGGTCGAAACGCGCCTGCGGGGCCACGGCGATGTCTCGCTCAATATTATCGATGACGCCCTCTTCCAGCAGATTGCGAGCACGGAGACGACTCAGGGCGTGTTGGCCCTAGTGGAACCTCCCAGATGGGAGCTCGGCGATTTGTTCAGCGGCGTTCCCCTCGTTGTGGCGCTCGACGGCGTCCAGGATCCCGGCAACGCCGGGGCTATCGTTCGTTGCGCCGAGGCCTTTGGGGCGGGCGGTATTATTTTTCTCAAGGGAACGGCCCACGTGGCGAATCCGAAAACGCTTCGAGCCGCCGCCGGTTCGCTGTTCCGGATTCCGCACGTCAGCAGCGTGGAACCCGTACAGCTCGTTGAAGAAGCGAGTCGTCGCCAAATGCATCTCTTTGCCGCCATGTCCCGATCGGGCGGAACGCTACCGGAAACCCCGCTGAACCAGGGCTGCATCGTCGTTTTCGGCTCCGAAGCCCACGGCGTGAGCGAAGCGTTCCGTAATGGGGCCAAGCATCTGCGGATACCGACCAAAGTCGTCGAGTCGCTCAATGTCTCCGCCGCGGCAGCCGTCGTGCTGTACGAAGCGGCGCGGCAGAGGGCCGTGAAGAGTCATGCCGCGAAGAGGTATCCCGCGAAAAGTCAGGCCCTGACGAGTTTTGCTCCGAGGAGTCAAGCGCCAAGGAGTCAAGCGCCAAGGAGTCAAGCACCGAGGAGTCAAGCACCGAGGAGTCAAGCACCGAGGAGTCAGGCGCCGAGGAGTCAGGCGCCAAGGAGTCAAGCGCCAAGGAGTCAAGCGCCAAGGAGTCAAGCACCGAGGAGTCAAGCACCGAGGAGTCAGGCGCCGAGGAGTCAGGCGCCGAGGAGTCAGGCGCCGAGGAGTCAGAACCGAAGCAGCCGCAGGCCGCCTCCTCCGAAAGTCCCCAGGACACCGCGCTCGTGAGCCTGTTCGAGTCCGCCCTGCCGGTTGAGGAAGAAACCCAGGGGCGTCCACTCGCCGATCGCATGCGGCCACGGACTCTTGATGAGTTCATGGGCCAAGAGCATCTGCTGGGCCCCGGCAAACCGCTGCGGGTTCAGATCGAACGCGACCAATTGAGTTCGATGCTGCTTTGGGGGCCGCCGGGTGTCGGGAAGACGACCTTGGCGCGCTTGATCGCGCGCGCTGGACGCAGTGAATTTGTTTCCTTCAGCGCCGTATTGAGCAGTATCAAAGACGTCAAAGCCGTAATGGCTGATGCGAGGCGGGCCCACAAGAGCGGGATGCGGACGCTCGTCTTCGTGGACGAGATTCATCGCTTCAACAAAGCGCAGCAAGACGCCTTTCTTCCCTATGTCGAGCGTGGGGATGTGATCCTGATCGGGGCGACGACGGAGAACCCTTCTTTCGAAGTGATCTCGGCGCTGCTGTCGCGCTGTCAGGTGCATATCCTTCGCGCTCTGACGATTGAAGAGCTGGTCGGGATTCTCAAGGCGGCTTTGCAAGATCAAGAGCGCGGCCTGGGCAGCGCCGGCGTGTCCGCTTCCAACGATTTACTCAAGCGAATCGCCCTATTCTCGAATGGCGACGCTCGCGCCGCGCTCAAGACGCTTGAGTCGGCGGTTGCCTCCGCCCCGGACAACGCGATCACCGAAGAACTGCTCGCCGCCGTGCTCGAACGCAAGCTCGTGCGGTATGACAAATCCGGCGAGGAACACTTCAATCTCGTCTCGGCGCTCCACAAGTCCATCCGGTCGAGTGATCCAGACGCCGCGCTCTATTGGCTGGACCGCATGCTGGAAGGCGGCGAAGATCGCATCTATATTCTGCGGCGACTGGTGCGAATGTCATTCGAGGATATTGGCTTAGCCGACCCGCGCGCCCTGGAGCAGGCCGTGGCCGCCCTGGAGGCGTTTCGCTTGATCGGTGAGCCCGAGGGTGATCTTGTGCTGGCCCAACTGACCGTTTACTTGGCGATGGCGCCCAAGTCCGACGCCGTGTACCGCGCTCTGAGTAGCGTCAAACAAGATGTTCAGAACACGGTTGCCGAGCCGGTGCCGATGCAGCTCCGCAATGCTTCGACACGCGCCATGAAGCAGTGGGGTTACGGCGAGGGCTACCAGCACGCGCATCAATTCGAAGACGCGGTCACGAACATGGAATGCCTGCCCGAATCATTGAAAGGCCGCCGTTACTACCATCCCACCGAACGCGGCGTCGAAAAACGTATCTCAGAGCGACTGAGGGAATTGCTTCGCGATAAAGGGCGGGAGTAGTTGGCTAACCCGGATCATCCGCACGGGAAACCTCAGTTGGCATCCTTTCGAAACTCTTGCAGTAACGTCACATCCACTCGGCTCTTGACCGTGCGGCGGTCGATCTCAAGCCGTCGCGCCGTCTCCTGATAACTGCCCGTTTGGTGATAGACCCAGGTCACGTAGGCGCTTAAGAGTTGCTCTGCCGTCATCTCCCCTTCCCGCAATTGGTTCAGCAGGCCGGCGGCCCCATGATCGGCCACCTGTGGCCGCGGCTCATAGCGCCGATGCACCAGGATGTTCCGCACACACTGCTCCAGTTCTCGATAGTTGCCCGGCCAGGGATAGGCGGCGCGGAGATTCTGTCCGACCCAGGCGCGCACTTCTTTGGCCAACGTCTCTCCCTCGTCTCCGGCAACGCGCCGGGCCATGAACAGGATCAGATCGTCAAGCACTTCCGGCGACTCTTCCAGTTGCCGGCGCAACGACGGCGTCGTGACTTGATCGGCGCAAAGCCGGTAGTAGAGATCTTCGCGGAACCGCCCTTGCCCCATGGCCTGCCCCAGGTCCCGATTCGTGGCGGCCACGATCTTGCCCGCGAACGTTCGTGCGGCCGTTTCGCCAACGGGCTGGAACGACCTAGTTTCGATCACGCGCAACAGCTTGACTTGCAGCTCGGGTTCCAGCTCTCCGATCTCGTCGAGAAAGACCGTCCCATACGAAGGGCAGACCTCGAACCATCCCTTGCGGTCCTCGACGGCTCCGGTAAAAGAGCCACGCCGATGTCCGAAAACTTCTGACTCGATCAGCGTCGCGGGTAGTGCCGCCAGGTTGACGGCAAAAAACAGCTCGCCCTTCATGCCCTTGAACTCGCACTTCGCTTCATCGAAAGGCAGGTAGCGGGAGAATGCGATGGCCCTGGCGACGAGTTCCTTACCGGTCCCCGACGGCCCGGTGATCAGCGTCGGAAAGTCGCCCATCCGGCGGTAGAGCGTCCGTCGGTAGCGGCGGAAGTCGTGCGAGAAAATGGATTCCCAGATGGTTTCCCGCAACCGAGCGACCGAGGGTGAACTGCCGACGATGTGATGGAACGTGTTGAGGAAGGCACGGCGTATCTGGAAGTAGCAGGCGAAGGTGTGCGCCGGCTCGTGACTGGTCGGAAAACTCACTCCGCTGACCTCGAGAAGCTGAGACCAGTCGCGGCGATAGTCTTGATAGAAACGCCAGCGCCGCGCCGAAACCGCCTCGGAACCGGAAGTAAAGGCCGCTTCCGTCATGGCGCCGACGTAACGGTGATAGAGAACGAACAGCACCGCGTCCTCATAAAGGACGAGTTCTTCCCGCGTCGCCTTGGCACTCTTGTCGAGCCGTTGGCTAAGGCTCCGCACTAAGTCGTCGACACGCTTATAAACCTTCCAATCGTTGGCGAGTGGCCGGTCTGGATCATCCATGTCGAGGCTCCAGACCGGGCCGACTTCCTCGAAGTCCGCGCCAAGAATCTGGCGCTCGAACTCGACCCGTAGGGGAGAAAACAGATTGCAGTAGGCGAGATCGGAAAGCGTCTTGAGGAGGTTCTTTTCTTGCTTTTCAAGGAACGGCATTTGTGCATCAAATGTATGCCATGAGCCACTGAATGTCTATAGATGAAATAGAGGAAACATGGCTTGTGGTTCATAACCCCTTTTGAATCAGGGCGGTTTGAGCTTCCCTTCATTTGGCCGATCGGCTGCTAATAAATGTAGTCGTGACAGCCCGAAACATTGAACAGGCGTTTCCCGGACGGTCCTTACCCCTCTCGCGCGCCAAGTTTGCCGCACCGACTCTGAGGTTGGCGGGGTGGTTCACGGCCGCGCTAGCTATTGGTGCCGCGGTATTGCCCCGGACGCTTTCCTTTGCCGTGACGGGATTATTCTGTCTGGCGATTGTCGATCTCACGATGAGCCGGATGACACTTCGGTCCGGGGTCGCGGCCGGGGCGGCGAGACTGCTATCGGCTGGAAGTTTGATCTACGCCGGGGGGGTGCTGTTCGCCTCCGTCTCGGTAGCAGGTTGGCTCATGCCGCTGGGAACGCTCGGCGTACTACTGAGACTGGCTTTGGCTTGCGGGAAGCCGGCGGGGGGCTGGAATGGACCGGAGCGGCAGGTTCTGGCGGGGCTGATGTTCGCCGGTGTCGCCCTTGATGGCGCGATGACGCTCGCGAACCTCGCTCCGCTGAGCGCCTGGGCAATGTACTTGGGCCCGGCCGAAGCATTACGGTTCCGGCTGCTGGCGTTGGCGCGGGTAGCGGCGATGACTCTGCCGGCTTTGGCGCTCCTTCATCAGCAAGCGGTACGGCGGCGGGTGCTTGCCGCCCCGGGGACCTGCTGGAGCGGTTTGGGTCTTCATGCGGGAGCGGTGTTGATGCCGTCGGTGTTGGCGCTGGCGGCACTGCTTGACGCGGCCTGGAAGTACTTGCTTCCCGTTCCCGCGCTGATGATCTTCCTCGGTGCTTGCAGTGCCACGAGATTGGCGCGGCGGCCGGGGTCGCGACTCGAATACAGCGCATGGGTCCTGATCGCCGGGAGCATGGGACTCGGGTTACTGATGGGGCTCTATGCCTTTAACGGTCCGCTGCCGGCACCTGATTTCCTGGGCGCTTATGGCGCCGCCGTTCGCAGTTTCGTACGGCAGGCTCACGGCTTTGCCATCGTCGCGGGAATCCTGCTCGTTTTTCTGGCGCGCCAAAGACAGACGCACTTTCCGGGAGGTCACTCATGAAGATCGGACTCATCGCCATCGCAGGCGTGAAAATCCAGACCCGCAAATTTGTCGACTTGGGAATCACGCTGCCGCAGTTCGTCAACCGGGGCGAGGTGATCGCCCAACTGCCGAGCCTCGCCTTGCTGACCTTGGCCGGAGCGACGCCGGATGACATCGATGTCGAGTATGTCGAGGTGGATGATATTCAGGAGTACGTGCGAAGCTCCCGCTTGGACTTCGATCTGGTCGCGCTGTCGACTTACTCCGCCAGGGCCTTCGAAGCCTATGAAGTAGCGGACGCCTACCGCGCTGTCGGCGTGCCGGTTGTCTTCGGAGGACTGCATGCGACCGTACTGCCCGCCGAAGCGGCCCGCCACGCTGACGCTGTCGTTGTAGGTGAAGGCGAAACGACCTGGCCTCAAGTCGTGGCGGACTTCCAGCGGCGGGGAGCGGCCGGACTTAAGCCGTTCTACCGCGAGCAGCAGCCCGGGCAGTTCCCGCTGGCGCACGCACCCATGCCGCGTTTTGATTTGCTCTCGGGCGTTCCCGGCCAGAGCCACCCTGCCGGCGATGCAGCCACAACGGGCGAGATCCATCGGCTAGGCCCTTACAACCGGATCACGGTGCAAACCACGCGGGGGTGCCCTTGGGATTGCCATTTTTGCGCGGCGTCGAAGCTCTATGGGTCCCGTTATCGTTTGAAGCCGGTTGCGCGTGTCCTGGCTGAGATCGACGAAGTTCGGCGCCTGTGGAAGAGGCCGTTCATTGAGTTCGCGGACGACAACACGTTTGTCAACCGGCCTTGGTCGAAGCACCTGCTGCGAGGGCTGGCCGCTCGCAATATTCGCTACTTCACGGAAACCGACGTCTCGCTGGCGGAAGACGACGAACTGCTGGATCTGCTTTACCCCAGCGGCTGCCGGCAGGTGTTGATCGGTTTTGAGAATCCGAACAGGCGAAGTCTCGAGGGCATCGATCGCGTCAATTGGAAAGCTCGCCAGTGTGACCGCTACCTCGAAGCGATCGACAGAATTCAAAGCCGCGGGGTGAGTGTATGCGGCTGCTTCATTGTGGGGCTCGACGCAGATACGACCGAAACGTTCGACGAGTTGCGCGAGTTCATCGATCGCTCGCGGCTACTCGAAGTGCAGGTAACGATCTTGACTCCGTTTCCGGGTACACGGCTCTATACGGACCTTGAGCGCGAGGGACGACTCTTGTATCCCGGCGCCTGGGATCGCTGTACGCTGTTTGACGTGAACTTCCAGCCCCGCCGCATGACGGTCGAACAGCTCGAGGAAGGCGTCATGCGGCTGTGGCAAGACTGCTGGAATGCCGCTGCCTTCACGCGCCGCAAGCGTCATTACCGTGACCTGCTGCGGGCGCGCGGGCGATCGGCTGCCGGCCAGGCGCGCTTGGAAGGTGCCTCCGACGAGCCGCCGGTCAGGCTGACGGCTTAAGGTGTTCGATGCATGACCCGGCCACAAGGCAACCAACTACACTTGGCGTTGAGGACCGTAGGGGGGCGTTGATGGCGGCTAGCCGTTTCAGTGATGTAGTCAAGCGCGGAGGCTTTCCGGCCTTCTTGGGGACGCAGTTTCTCGGGGCGCTGAACGACAACATCTACAAGATGGCGGTGTCGCTGGTTGCCGTCGGTATCGCGGTCGACTCGGAGGGCAGCCGCTTTCTGGCGCTCGCCCAGGGTCTGTTCATTCTGCCCTTCATCTTGTTCTCGGGGTATGCCGGACATCTCGCCGACACCTACAGCAAACGGTCCGTACTGATCGGCACGAAGATTTTCGAAGTTCTGGCAATGGCCTTCGCGGTTGTGGCGTTGTCGTCCGGGAGGATTGAATTCTTGCTGGCCGTCCTGTTCCTGATGGCGACGCAATCGGCATTCTTCAGTCCGGCTAAGTACGGCATCCTGCCTGAGATGTTCGGCGATCGAGATCTGACGCGCGCTAACGCCGTTCTTCAGATGACGACGTTTGTGGCGATCATCATCGGTACGGCACTGGGCGGAGTGTTGTTTGACGCCTGGGACGACAGGCTATGGCTGGTCGGCGTTGTGCTGCTGGCGGTAGCCGTCGCTGGGGCGGCCTCAAGCTTTGGCATCACAAAAATTGCGCCGACAGCGACGCGCCGGCCGTTCCTGCTGAATCCCTTCGGCGAGATCGTGGTCGGCCTGAAACATTTGCGGCAAGTGCGTCCGCTTTGGCTGACGGTTGTCGCGATTGGTTACTTCTGGTTTGTGGGCGCGACGATGCAGATCGCGATCTTGCTTTTCGGGAAGCAGACACTCGGGGCGAGCGACCTTGAAGTGAGCGTTCTGGTAGTGTTCTTCGCCTTTGGCATCGGCGTGGGAAGCATGGCGGTTGGGCGTCTGTCGGGCGACAAGGTGGAGATCGGGCTGGTGCCGCTGGGCGCGCTGGGCATGGCAGTGTTCTCGCTGGCGCTGTCAGAGGCCGCGGCTTCATACTGGCTTTCAGCAGCCTGCTTATTGGCGCTGGGCTTTTCAGGCGGGTTCTACGCGGTGCCTCTTAACGCCTACTTGCAACAGAAGGCGGACGAGAAAGAACGAGGCCGGCTGCTGGCCGCCGCGGGCTTTCTGACGAACGTTGGCGTACTGCTCGCGGCGGGCGCGAGTTGGTTGATCAGCGACGTGCTGGGGTTCAGCCCGGCGCAAGTCATCTTGACGGTGGGGGTTCTGAGCCTGCTGGCGACGGTCTACATTCTGAGCGTCGTGCCGGACTTCCTGATTCGGTTCCTGCTCTGGTTGTTCACGCACACGCTGTACCGCATTCGCATCGAAGGCGGGCAGCAGGTGCCGTTTCGCGGGCCAGCGCTACTGGTATGCAATCACGTTTCCTTGATGGACGGCCTACTGGTAGGCGCATGCGTGCAGCGCTTCGTGCGGTTTCTGGTTTACAAACCGTACTTCGAGAAGCGGGCTCTCAACTGGATTCTGACGTTGATGCGGGCGATTCCGGTGATGGCCGGCGACAGACGCGGGGCGGTTGAGTCGATACGGAAGGCTCGCCAGGAACTCTTGGACGGCCACGTGGTCTGTATTTTCGCCGAGGGCGCAGTGAGCCGGACGGGGAACCTGTTGCCTTTCAAGCGCGGCTTTGAACGCATGATCGACGGCCTGGATGTGCCGATTATTCCTGTTCATCTCGACCGCCTTTGGGGAAGCATCTTTAGCTTCGAGCAGGGCAAGTTCTTGTGGAAACGGCCGCGCCGGATTCCCTATCCGGTAACGGTATCGTTCGGGGCTCCGATGCCCTCGGATTCGAAGGCTTACCAGGTTCGCCAGGCGATCGCGGAACTGGGTGCCGAGGCTACTGCGCTTAGACTGGGACCACGCGATCTGCTCGACCGGCGTTTTCTGCGGACGGCGAAGAGACATTGGTTCTCGTTGTGCGTGGCGGATTCGAGCGGCAAAGAGTTGACTTGCGGCAAGACCTTGATCGGGGCGTTGGCGCTGTCGCGCTGGGTTCGGAAACGCTGCGCGGGTCAGGAGATGGTCGGCTTGTTGCTGCCGGCATCCGTGGGCGCGGCGGTGGCGAACATCGCGGTGCTGCTTGCGGGAAAGGTTCCGGTGAATCTGAATTTCACGGCGGGCCGCGAGGCGATGGAGTCCGCGATTGAGCAGTGCGGCATCAAGACCATTTTGAGTTCGCCGGTGTTCATGAAGAAGGCGGGCCTTGAGCAGCTGCCGGGCTTGGCCTATCTCGAACGGGCAGCGAAGGAGATCACACCCGTTCAGAAGGGGCTGGCGGCGGTTTGCGCCTTGTTGTTGCCGTCGCGAATCTTGGAGTGGGTGTATACGCCGGGGCGGCGCGATCCCTCATCGCTCGCCACGATCATTTTCTCGAGCGGCAGTACGGGGACGCCGAAGGGTGTAATGCTTTCGCACGGCAATATCATTTCGAACCTCGAAAGTGTGGCGCAGGTCTACTGGGTGTCAGAGAAGGACCGCATGATGGGAGTGCTGCCCTTATTCCACTGTTTTGGATTCACGATCACGCTTTGGTTCCCGTTGCTATCGGGCTTCCCGGTCGTCTACCACCCGAATCCGCTGGATGCGAAAACGATCGGCGAGTTGACTCAGCAGTATGGAGCGACCTTCCTGCTTTCAACGCCGACATTCATGGCGAACTATACGCGCAAATGTACGCCGGAGCAGTTCGCTTCACTACGGCACGTGATCGTGGGCGCCGAGAAACTGCGGGAGTCGTTGGCCGAGCAGTTCCGGGAGAAGTTTGGACTGGATCTACTGGAGGGCTATGGCTGCACGGAGATGGCGCCGGTCGTGGCGGTTAACTCGGCAGGGTTCGCGGCGAAACATGACCGGCAGACCGGACACAAGGCGGGGACGGTTGGGCACCCTCTGCCGGCGGTAGCGGTGAAGATCGTGCATCTCGAATCAGGAGAAACGCTGGGGCCGAACGAGCAAGGGTTGCTGCTCGTGAAAGGTCCGAACTGCATGCAGGGTTACCTGGGCAGGCCCGAGAAGACCAGGGAGGTTCTGAAGGATGGTTGGTATGAAACCGGGGACGTGGCGCTGATCGACGATGACGGATTCGTTCAAATCACAGACCGGCTGTCACGCTTTAGCAAGGTCGCGGGCGAGATGGTGCCTCACGTGAAAATCGAAGAGACTGTGTCGCAGCTGCTGGGGTCGGAGTCGTGCGCGGTAACGGCGGTCGCGGATGAGCGTAGGGGCGAGCGGATCGTGGTCCTCTACGCGCACGAGGCGGTCGCACCGGCGGAGTTGTGGGAGCGACTCAGTCAGTCGCCGTTGCCGAAGCTGTGGATCCCGAAGCGGGAGGACGTCATTGCGGTCGAGCAGATACCGCTGCTGGGTTCAGGCAAGCTGGATCTAAGCCGGTTGCGGAGTTTAGCGACCGAACTAGTAAAAGCGTAGTGCTGCTGAGGACGTACGCGGGCAGACTCTAACAGCCGACGCCGGCGCGGTGGCGCAGATTCTCCCTAGCCCTCGAAGCTTCGAGGACTTGGGCGCGGCAAGCGACACCCTTAAAACTAATTTTTCGATTCGAGCGGATTGCCGTACTTGCGGCGGAAGCGTTCGATGCGACCGGCGGTATCGATCAGCTTCTGTTTCCCCGTGAAGAACGGGTGGCAACTGGAGCAGATCTCCAGGTGGATGTCACCGTCATGGGTCGAGCGGGTCTCCCACTCGGCACCACAGGCACAGGTTACTTTGACCGGTTCATAGGCTGGATGAATGGCTGCCTTCATGGTTCGTGAGTCCTTCTAGGTGCGACTATTGTTAGCTTAGCATGCCAAGCAAGGTTGGATTGAGAAGGTGAGAAGATTCAGGAGCCCGCGGCTGTGATGCCTCATTGGCGGTTGTGACGGAACGACACAAAGTAGAGGTGCGTAGAACAGAGAGACCCCGCCTGTGTGATCTCGACGACGGAGGAGAGGTGCTCTTGACGGGCCAGAACCCCGGCGGGGCCTGAAAGTCAATAGGGGGAGTCGCCCATGGTCGTGTCGCGCGGGCTCTGCTAGAATCGCGGTTAATCGAGGTCTTTCGATGGCTGGAACTCCGATTTCACATGCAGGTGCTCCTCCGCAATCAGCAGGAGAGTCTCAACGTTTCTTCCCGGCGGCCCCGCAGGCTCCCTTGGACCTGGGAGTCCCGTACAACATACTCGTCGACTTGATGCTCAAGGTGACCATGCTGGAAGGCTCGACGAGCCTGGGCCGGATGTCACAGATCATGAAGGTCAGTGCCCCGATCAGCGACGCCGTCTTCCATCACTTGCGCAAAGAGCAGTTCGTGGAAGTCAAGGGCATGCGGGGTAACGACTACGAGTTCACGCTGTCGGCCACGGGACGCAAGATTGCTCAGGACCGCTACGCGATCAGCCAGTATGTAGGCCCGGTCCCGGTTCCGCTCGACGACTATGTGGACGCCGTACGACAGCAGGCTGTCAAATATCACATCACGCGGGAATACTTGCAGAAGGTCTTCTACGACTTAGTTCTGCCCGACGAAATGCTCGACCAGTTGGGTCCGGCAATCATCTCGAACTCGCAGATCTTCCTGTACGGTTCCACTGGCAATGGCAAGACCAGCATCGCCGAGCGGCTGGTGCGCATCTACGACGACAGCGTCTACATGCCCCATGCTATCGAGGTTCAGGGCCAGATCATCAACTTCCACGACTCGGTCGTTCACCAACCGCTGGAGCAAGAGGAAGGCGCCGACGCGCGCTGGATCCGTTGCGAACGTCCCTGTATTGCGGTCGGCGGGGAGATGGTTCAGGAGATGCTGGAGCTGCGCTACGAGGAGACGCTCGGGTACTACACCGCGCCTCTTCAGATGAAGGCCAACAACGGCCTGTTTATCATCGACGACTTTGGGTGCCAGATGATCAACCCGCGCGACCTGCTCAACCGCTGGATCGTGCCTCTCGATCGCGGCATCGACTTCCTTTCGTTGCGTACGGGCGTGAAGTTCCCGATTCCTTTCGAGACGATGGTCGTCTTCTCGACAAACCTCGATCCGCGCCAGTTGGCTGACGAGGCCTTCCTGCGCCGCATTCAGAACAAGGTGAAAGTCGAAACCATCTCGCCCGAGATCTTTGACCGCATTCTGCAGCGCATCTGCGAGGCCGCCGAGATCGAGTGGACCGAAGAGGCCTCACTCTACATCCAGGAGCGCTGTTCGGCCGATGCGCGCAAACCGGTTCTGCGAGCCTGCTATCCGCGCGACGTGGTCGCCATCCTGCAAAACATCGCGAAGTACGAAGGCCGCCGGCCCACCCTGAATAACGAGGATGTTGACAGGGCGATCACGCTGTACTTCGCCCGCTAACCGCAACACTCTTTGGCAGGGATGCCGCGCCCGAGCGGTGCTCCAGCCAGCCTAGACCAGTCGCTCGTATCACCATCGACCCAGGTGGCGATCCACCGGCCGCTCCGCACGACCTTGGGTGCGGTGGGTCTGTTTGGTAATTTTGGTTGACGGTTGGTTGTTCTCTTTTTTGTTTTACTTTCCATGTCCCAAAATGTCCCGCGGAGAGCCGATTTTGGGACATTCTCGCGGGCGGGCTGGACGGCGCTGATTCGGCGCGGGGTTCGGGTTTGGTGGCGCAAGTGGCTTGATTCGAGTTGGTTGGAACGCGGTGGGTTCGTTTGGTAATTGGGTGTTGGCGGATTTTGGGGTTCGGCTTGGTGTTTGCTTCGCCGGGCAGGATGGGACATTTGGAGGCTGGTCTTGTTCCGTTCTCTGCGGCGGGCCTGAGGCTGAAGCGGGTGGGGGGTACGCCCGTTGAAACGGGCGGGAGGGCGCTCGGGGTGGGTGGACCCGGCCGTGAACGACCGTCGCAGGCCGGCTAGAGTGCTGACAGCTACTGGCTGGGGGACGCCCTGTGAAGACGGCTCTTGCGGGTGCGTTGTCAGGTTTAGCCGGAATGCCGGAGATTGCTTTGCCATTCTTCGCCCCTCAGCCGTTGTGGTTGGCCTTGCGAGGCTGCCTCGGGTAGAGAATACACCATGGGTGTTAATTTCCTGGAGGCTGGGCTGGTCATGTTGTTGATTCTGTTGGCGAAGTGGGTTGTGACTGGGGTTGGGTGGAGAGGGGGCCGGCGGGGTGGTTGCAGTTCGGGTAAGTCGAGCCCTGCGGGTGGTAGGCCGCCCGGGAAGGACGTCAACGGTACAAACCTCGCCCGCTTGTCCATGATCGAACGGAGGTATACGAGAGGGGCGCTACCTAAACCCCAACGCGCAGACCAGGGTTCAGTGACCCTTGACTGCCAGCTGCTTCAGCGTTTGAATCAACCGCGCTGGGTCGTCGCTTGAGAGGGAATCCAGCTGGTGGGTCAGGAGCGGCTCGACTTCCTCGCGACTACCGGTGCCGGTGCCGATATGCAGCTTCGCTCCGGCTCGGCGAACACGAGGGACGAGCGATGCGTCACTCAGCCAGCGAGGCCAGAGTCGAATCGTTTCCACCCCGGCCTTTGCGAACGCCTCGATCGAGTCCTCGTCGGGGATCAGACCGATCTGTCGCGACACAGGTAGCTGCTCGCGGAAAAAGCCTGCCGCTTCGACGGATCTAACACCGAAGAGGATACTTCTGGGGTCGCCGTGGCGCTTGATTTCCAAGACGATCTGCTCGCGGTAGGCGGGGTCTTCGCTCTTGAGATCAATCAAGACACCGGACGAGGTTCCCGCCGCTTCCAAGATCTCGCGGAACGTCGGGATCTTCGACCCCGCGAACTTCTTGTTGTGCCAACTGCCCGCGTCGAGCGCCCGGAGTTCCTGGAGCGTCTTGTCGCCGACGGGCCCCTTGCCGTTTGTTGTCCGATCCAGCGTGTTGTCGTGGAGGCTGACCAGTTCGCCGTCCTTGGTTGTTCGCAAATCGATCTCGAAGATATGGGCTCCGGCATCGATCGAGCCTCGGTAGGCCTCAAGTGTGTTCTCGGGAAGGGCGATGCTGGCACCGCGATGCGCGACGATTTCACCAACGTTCTTCGCGGCGACGGAGAGGGAAAGGTCGGCGGCGGTGGCTACGGCCAGGGTGGCGAGGAGAGCGAGGGAGACGCTGATTTTGTGCATGGCGGTTGATTGTGTTTTGCTAGCGCGGCGGACGGGCCTTTGGAATTGTACCGAGGTTCAGCGGCGGATTGCTGGGTCGTCTCAAGGCCGCGGACCCCAAAACCGGGGTCCACGCTAGTGTGCCCAGCATGGGCTGAATCTAGTTGGCTGAAAGG
>JAQBUE010000319.1 GCA_027624045.1 Acidobacteriota bacterium | reverse complement strand
CGCGCCGCTGGCCACCCCGCTGCTTCTCGCCGCCTGAAAACAGGGTATTCTGCCACAGGCTGCTAGGCCTGCTGCAGGTAGAGCACGTCTTCCAGCCGACCCGGCTCAAGACCTTCGCGAAACAGCCGAGCGCCTGAGCCGAACCAGATGTCAGACCGAAAGCCAACTGGGCCTTTGCCCTTGGCGTCGATCTCAAGCTTTGCCTGGTTCAATCCAAAACCTCGGGAGTTCGGATTCGTGTAGTAAAGAGTATTTGTGCCATCAGCGGGGTTGTTGAAGTTCCGCGTGTAGTACGTGTCAAGAAGACCCGTGATCGCGAGCGGCTGGCCGCCCGTGGAGGCGACGCCCGCCGGAAGCTCGACGACCGCCTGTGGAGCTGGAGCTGGAACTGCAGCCGGGGCGGGTGCGGCTGCCCCGGCCACACTGTAAGGCGGCAGGGCCGCGGGTTGACTCGCGTTCATGAACCTCGCCTCGCCTGGGGTCAAGTCGGGGTCCGCGGCCAACGCGGGCAGAGCGTCTGCGTCGCTAGCCCTGGCTACTACCCGGCCCAAGAGACCTTCGAGCCGCGCCAGCCTTTCCCGCAGTTCGCGCACTTCTTCCCGTAGCGCCTCGGTTTCGTTCGGTTGCGTTTCGTTCGGTTGCGTTTCGCTCTGTTGAGGGGCGCGCTCGGGGCGCGGCTCGTCTGCTCCGAGGGGCGCCGCGAGCGTTAGAATCGCCAAACTCACTATGACAACAAAGCACTTGCAACTCCGCATTCGATTCTCCTTCTCTGAGCCTGCGTCTATGTACACTTACAGCAGTCCGGCCGTCATAGCCGATTAGTCCGTTAGTGTAGAAGCAGGCTGCCTAAACATCAAGAAGATATTCCTTATGAAGACAATTAGAAATATTTGTTGCCGATGATAGCGAAGTGACCACTTGGGCGCGATCTAAGTTGCTGAAGAGGTGTGTTTGCAGGGTTACGAGGTCCACCGGAGCTGCGAGCCGCGCGCCGTCGTCGGCTCAGGGGCTCCGCAACCCAAGAAGCCTCTTATGCACTGGATCAATAATCCTTTGGGTGGCGACGCGGGGCCGCAAATCCACTCCAGTGGCTGTTTGGCGGGGTTTGCGAAGGCATAAGTTCGGCGGGAGACGAGAGTCAGACGGGGCCCCGGTCGCTCTCGGCCGCCGTCGAACTGCTTGCATCGAAATAACTGATGGGGGACATAGAAATTATCTTTCCCGCGTCGTGTAGTCGTGTGGTTATAATCGTTTCGTATAGATCAGGCCGCGACGTCCGATTCTTAACGATTTCAGAAATGGACTCCTGTTGTTGAGCGCTTCAGGCGCTCTCGTCATATCCTTGCGGGGCGAGGGCGTGACTATCAGTAGGCGTTTACGAGCTGAGTCTTCTCCTCTTGATGAACTGTTTCCACTGGTCTCTAAAGTGCTGGATGACGGAGGAGTAAGGAATGATTGTGGTCACACAGAAAAAGCGGGATGTCGGATGTCCGGCACGCTTTCGGCGGAGTCTGCCGGCGGTGATCAAAGAAGAGCTATTCGCTGTGAAGTCTGACAAGGAGCTATGAACATGAAACCGAACGCCCTGTTGCGTTTGCCCGCGTTACTGTTGTTCCTGACGGCGCTACCCGCGCTGGCACAAACCGAGGAGGCCCAGATCAACAAAGCTGACAATGCCTGGATCTTAGTCTGCTCAGCTCTCGTTCTAATGATGACTGGACCCGGTCTCGCGCTCTTCTACGGTGGGTTGGTTCGCAAGAAGAACTTGCTCGCGACGATGATGCAGTCGTTCATGATGATGGCGGTCATGACGGTTCTTTGGGCGCTGGTTGGCTATTCGCTGGCTTTCGCCCCGGGGAACTCGTTCATCGGCGGCCTTGATTATCTCTTCCTGAACGGCGTCGGCACGGAACCGAATGGATCGATCTCTCACTTGACATTCATGGTGTTTCAGCTTATGTTCGCCATCATCACACCGGCGCTGATCAGTGGCGCGTTCGCCGAACGCATGAAGTTCACGGGCATGCTGGTGTTCATGATTCTGTGGGGATTCGTTGTCTATTTCCCGATGGCGCACATGGTGTGGGGGCCGGGGGGACTGCTGAACGCGTTTGACGGCGGGCTGATCGGCTGTCTCGACTTTGCCGGCGGCACGGTTGTCCACATCTCTTCGGGCGTGTCGGCGCTGGTGTGTGCCCTTGTGATCGGGAAGCGCAAGGGCTATCCCGAGGAAGGCATACGCCCCAATAGTTTGCCCCTGAGTTTCATCGGCGCCTGTCTGCTGTGGGTTGGCTGGTTCGGGTTCAACGCAGGCAGCGCGTTGGCGGCTGACGGAATCGCGGCTTCGGCCTTCGTCGCCACGCACTTCGCCGCCGCCGCGGCGGTTCTCGGATGGCTGCTCGCCGAATGGATCCGTGATGGCAAGCCCAGCATGCTGGGCGGGATCACCGGGGCGGTTGCCGGACTGGTTTGCATTACACCCGGAGCCGGGTTCGTCTCGCCGATGGCCGCTTTGGTGATCGGCTTCCTCGGCGGGCTGGTGTGCTATTTCTCGGTGGCCGTGATGAAGGCGAAGCTGGGGTACGACGACTCGCTGGATGCCTTCGGCGTCCACGGCGTGGGTGGCACGCTGGGCGCGATTCTCACGGGCGTATTTGCCAGCAAGGCTGTGAACGACGGATTCGACGGCGCCCCCATGGGATTGCTGGAAGGAAATACGGGACAGTTCGTCAACAACCTACTGGGGGTGTTACTGACCTGGGTGCTCGCCGCTGTCGCGACCTTCATCATCCTTAAGATCGTTGATGCGACCGTCGGCCTTCGGGTGGATGAAGCGGACGAAATCAGAGGGCTCGACGTGACTCAGCACGGAGAAGAGGCGTACAGCCAGCAAGGGTAGTTCGAGGAGAAACAGATGAAAAGAATCGAAGCAATCATTCAGCCCTATAAGATGGATGACGTCCGCGAGGCCCTCAAGGAGATCGGTGTGGACGGCATGACGATCTACGACGTGCGTGGTCATGGGCGCCAAAAAGGGCACAAAGAGGTCTATCGCGGCCAGGAGTATGAGGTGGATCTTCTGCCGAAGACGAAGATCGAATTGATCATCGCCGACGACAGGGTCGAAGAAACCGTGCAGGCCATCGTCGAATCGGCCCGCACGGGCAAGATTGGAGACGGCAAGGTTTTCATCTACCCGATTGAAGATGTAGTGCGCATTCGCAACCGAGAGCGCGGCGAAGCGGCGCTCTAGTCCAGAGCGCCCGTTCCGCACTCCGCAAGCCGATCGAGATTCCAGTGTTTCGGTTGGCCGCAACGAGGAGAAGGAAGTTGAACTGGGTCAGGGAAAGACGGACGTAGTGGTGGTTTAGCCGACCGTGATGCGGCAGCGGTGCAACTCCTCTGGATAGCTCGTTTCGGGATCATTGGGTGATCCGGGCCCCAGTGTTTTCACGGCTGCTCAGGGGCCCCCTCCCCGCACCGCTCGCCGCCGGCTCAGCA
>JAQBUE010000084.1 GCA_027624045.1 Acidobacteriota bacterium | reverse complement strand
TATCTAGTCCGGCAGCTCCCCGGCTGTCCTTTTTGCGGGGCTCCTCATTTATAACACAGTAGTACTAAGTGGTGGGTGATAATTTCGTCAAACCAGTAGAGTTTTCTCGCGCCATAGAGACACGCGACAACACCATACACGAGGGAATAGAGGATCAGGAAAGTCAGCCACCTGGTCTCGATCCATTGCTCGGCCGAGTCCGCCCACTCAGCCCATCTCTTCAAGAACGTGTCGGTCATAGTGTCGCAATAAACGCCTTACGAAGAAGAGTGGAGCGGCGGCGGACGGCCATCACAACGTAGCCCATAATGGAAACGGTCCGCCTGAAACTTGGACGGATTATAACAGTTGCTCTTTCGTTATTTGGCCGGACTACAAGCGAGGTCGTAGTTGCGGCGAGTGAGCCTGGCGTGTTTGTCAAAGACGATGACGTCGATCCTGAAAAATGTTTTGCGGACAATGTTTGGCGGCTGATGTTTGACGGCTGATTGCCGGAGGGAACGCCGTTCTGTAGAATCGGAGAATCCCTTACCGGATCATCCTGCCGGCGGGCTTTCGGGGAGGCGATCGCAACGAAAGCCGCGCCTGACGTGATTTTCGCCGCCGCCGCCGAGTGCATGCCTACCATAATCCCTTGAGCGGTTCAGCAGCTTTTCGTTCCATGAAGGTATCGGATAACCACGGGGCCCGAATCGGGTTCGACGATGAAGGCGAGGGAGAGCCTGTCATCTTGCTGCATAGCGCGTGCAGTTCGAGACGTCAGTGGCGGGTTCTAAAAGATCAACTGATCGGGCGCTATCGGGTGCTGGCCGTCGATCTGCTTGGATACGGCGACACGGGGTTGCCGGCCGGTACGGAAACATTTCGTCTTGAACAGGAGATCGAGCTTGTCGAGCATTTGATGCAGCGCATTGACGGACCCTTCCATGTCGTCGGGCACTCCTATGGCGCGGTCATTGGCATGCAGATAGCCCTGCGGCATGGCGAGCGGGTCCGCAGTTTCTGCGGCCATGAACCGGTGCTATTTGGCTTGCTGAGGATGGCGGGATTCCAAGAAGAATGGGACGAAATTGAGCGTTTGGGCGAGGAAGTACGGCGCGACGTGAAGGCGGGCGAGAACGAGAAAGCCGCTGAGCGATTTATTGATTACTGGGGCGGGACGGGCACCTGGTCGTCGACGCCGGAACGAGGTAAGCCTTACCTGCTGCGCTCGATCGAGAAGGTTGCACTTGAGTTCGGCGCGGTGTTGACTTTGGACGAACCGCTCTCCGCTTGCGCTGATCTTTCCGTTCCAGTGCTGCTGACGGCGGGTACGACTGGCCCTTTGCCTGCGCGGCGTGTGGCGGAAGTACTGGGGCAGGCTTTCGGCGAAGGGAGCCTTCGCGTGATCGCCGGGGCGGGACACATGGCGCCGATCACGCAGCCTGACAAGGTGAATCCGCACATCATCGCGCACTTGGCGGCTCACCCGATTTCTTGAGCAAGTGTGGACCCTATGACTGTCTTCCGCCGACGGAGTGCTTGGTGCCTTGCTTAGTCGCCGCCTGTCTCCATGATGGTTCCCGTAATCATTTGCATAGACATCGAACCTGAACTGCGCGCGGTCGATCCGAACGACCGCGTCGACTGGGCCGGGTTTGAAGAGGCTGTCGAGACACTTGAGCGCTTCAGGAAACCGCTGAGCGAGGCGACCAAAGCTGCGGTGAGTTTTTCCTGGTTCTTTCGGATGGACCTACAAGTGGAGCACGTGTACGGCTCGGCGGATTGGGCCGCAACGCGCTACGGCCGGGAGATTCGCATGCTGCGGCAAGAGGGCGATGCCATCGGTCTGCACATCCACCCGTGGCGCTGGGATGAGATAGCGGAAGAGTGGATCGCGGACTACGACGACGCCGACTGGGGCGAACAGTGCGTACGATGTGGGTTCGTGGCCTTCGAAAGGGCTTTCGGACGCCCTTGCACGGAGGTGCGTTTCGGCGACCGCTGGCTGAACAACCGCATCCTCGCCGTGGCGGAACAGCACGGGGCGCGCTACGATCTGACGGCGGAACCGGGGAAAGAGCCGCGGACCCTGCCGGAACGTCACTCGGGCGCCGTGCCCGACTATTCGCTCACGCCGCGACATCCCTATCGACCGTCGCAGAGCGATTTCCAGGTGCCGGATCATGAGTCGGGCCGCGATCTTTGGATGATACCGGTCAGTACAGGTAGAATCGCTTGGGCCCATGCTGCATGGGCGGCCAAGGCGGCGCAACGGCCTCGCAAATGGAGTTTCCGTCTCGGCCGAAGCGCTTACGATGGCTGGATCGACGAAGCGGACTCGGACTATGTTGCCGGTTGGGCGTTTGATGCGCGAGCCCCGGATAGGACGGTGGAAATCGAAGTTCTCGACAACGGTCACTGTGTCGCAAGTGTGCCCGCCACGCTGCACCGCCCGGATCTAGCGCGTGCGGGGATCGGGAATGGCCGTCATGGATTCCGCTTCCCATGGGGCAACCGGCTGCGAGATGGCCGCGAACATGACGTCAGGGTGCGCGTAGCGGGGACTCGCTTTGAGTTGAAGGGCTGCGCCGGCCGCGTCACGGCGCGGGAGAACGCCGCCCCTCTGAACGATTACAAGGTGTTGGATTTGGGAGACGACCCGTTACTGATGTGCGCTCTTGTCGACGTACTCTTGGAGCAAGAAAACTGCCCCTGCCTAGTGTACGTAGTGCGGTCGCACTCGTTCTCGTTGCAGGAAACGAGGATGCATGTGGAACGGAACTTGCGGCATCTCGTGACCCACCCCAGAGTTTCCGAGCTTGCTTTGATGACCCCCGGCAAGGGTTTGAAAGCCGTCGCCGAGTAGGGCGGATGCCGGGGGCGGGATCGCGGCCTCGGCGCAGGCGCCTCTGGCGAAACCACCTTCGACCGCGCTAAGGTAACGTCATTGCATCCCTAGCCCGATTCAAACACTTCAGGAATGCACTATGACAGGAAGGCAGAACTAGCATGAACAAAACTAATCGCAGACGTTTCTTAACCCGAGGCGCCGCCGTAGCGGCCACCGCCGGAGCCGTGGGAGCCGCCGCCGCGCAGTCCAAACCCGAAAGAAAGGTGCTCTGGAACGACGACACTCCGCCCAAGGACCCGCTCTTTAGCGGGCTTGTCACCTACGGCAACCTGGTCTTCGTCGCGGGCAAAGGCTATCACAAAGAGGGCGACATCAAAAAACACACCGACGAAGTGCTCAACAGCATCCAGAGAGAACTCGAGCGGGCCGGCTCTTCGATGAATCAGTGCCTCAAGTGCAACGTGTATCTGCATGACTTGGGCGATTACAAGGGCATGAATGAGGTCTTCAAGGGCCGCTTCGGCCCGAATCCGCCGGTGCGGACCACTGTCGCGACATACGGTGGTGTTCCCGGCGACTCGTTGGTCGAGATCGACGTCGTTGCGTTCAAGTAGGCGACTTTGGCTGAGCTGGGGGATAGCGCCCATCTGCGGCGCTGTCCTCATCTGCACAGCGCAAGCAGATGCGTCGCATCTCGTCCGCTTGGCGATGCTGGATGGTATCGCCGGCTCCGAGCAGCAGATTCGGCGGTATGTCGAAGAGCAGCTCGGGCCGGGAGCCGAAGTCGACAACACAGGGTCGATCACGAAGACCTTCGGCGCCGGCGGACCACATATCTTAATCGCGGCCGGACTGGATGAACCCGGCTTCGTTATTTCCGCCATCACGGAGCAAGGCTATCTGCGCCTGAAGCGTCTTGCGGAACCGTCGCCGCACTATGAGTTTGAGCGTCTCTGGCAAGCACGGCACGTCAGCGTTCAGACGTATCAAGGGACACGGATTCCGGGTGTGGTCGCCGCACCGTCGGTTCATCTCGATGATGGACGCGGCTATTCATCGTCGCGCGGCAACAAAGATCTCTACGTCGACATTGGGGCATCTTCGCAGGAGGAAGCGCGCGCCGCCGGAATCGAGATCCTCGATCCCGTGACGCTCAACAAGAAACTGATTCGGCTCAGCGGCGGTCAGCGCCTGAGCACGCCGTGGATCTCAAGCCGTGCGGGGGCAGCCACTCTGCTCAGCCTGGCCGAGGCTTTCGAGAACAGTTCTCCGAACTCGACAGTTACTTTGGCCTTCGTTACGCAGCAGTACTACTACAACGCGGGACTACTGCGCGTGATGGAACGGATTCGGGCTGATCGGGTGATCTGGCTTGCCGCCACGGGCAAACAAGAATCACAGATCGCTCCCGCGTCGGGATGGTCCTCGGGCCTCTCGGACGAACTTCGCGAGCTGTCAGGCCGACTGGGCCTGGGCTTTCAGAACGCGAGTTCCTCATCAATCTCGTTTGATCCCTTTCGGACAAAGGCTCCCTGGCGCGATGCCAACAACGCGGCAGTCGTGTCGGTAGGGGTTGAGCGAGCCGGAACGCCGGTTGAAACGGTTGCTCTTTCCGAGATGGCAGCCGTGGCACGGTTATTGGCCACGTTTTGCGGGATTGAGTGGCAGGCCCCGCAGTCGGCTTCGACGCCCGATAGCAGCGCCGACATGCCACTGCCTGACGCGGCGCCGCCCGGCGCGGCTGGCGATTCGCTGCTCTCGCTGATCGAGAGCCTGGTTGGGCTGCCCGGTGTCAGCGGAGCTGAGAAGCCGGTCCGCGACTGGATTCAGAAACAAGTCCCTGACGTGGCCGCCGCCCGGGCGCGGACGGACGAGGCGGGTAATCTGATTATTCGCCTGGGAAAGGACGAACCGCCAGCGGCAGTCTTCATCGCTCACCTGGATGAGATTGGATTCAAGGTAAAGGAAATTGGACACGATGGGCTGTTAACCGTCGAGCCTCTCGGGGGACTGAACGCCAGCCTGTTCGAGTGGCGTCCGGCGATACTCCATACGGCACAGGGGCAGCGCGAGGCCCTGATGACACGTTCACAGAACCTCGACCTCGGTGTGAGCTCAAGCGACGAAGCGAAACAATTGGGCGTGGCGGCCGGCGATACGGTCACGGTCGCGAAAACGTTTCGGCGTCTGCTCGGCTCGCGCATAACGGGCCGCGCGCTCGACGACCGCGCCGGTTGCGCCGTGCTGCTGCGGGCGCTGTGTTCCGTCGCGGCTGACGTCCCGAAGATCAACGAGGGCCGCGCGGTCTGGGTCGTTTTCAGCGTCGAGGAAGAGATCGGCCTAGTGGGAGCGGAGAAGATGGCGGAAGCCGCCGCGGCGCGGCGCGTCTACCCGATCGACAGTTTTGTGTCATCCGACTCGCCGCTTGAAGATCCGGCAAGCGCATACAGCACTCTGGGAGACGGCTTCGTCATCCGGGCGATTGACAGCAGCGGGATCTCGAACCGCGCCGAAGTCGAAAGGGTCGCGGCGCTGGCGCGCTCGCGCGCGATCCCGGTTCAATACGGAGTTACTTCCGGCGGCAATGACGGCTCGCGCTTCGTGCCGTATGGGTCGATCAGTGTACCGCTGAGCTGGCCTTTACGCTATTCACACACAGCGGCGGAGGTCTCGGACCTGCGAGACATCGAAGCGCTGACGGAGATTGTGACGGCCCTGATGCGAGAAGAACTCGCGGGACGCCCTTAGGCCGCTTCCCTGCCCCCGACGGTCACGGCTCGGTTTGGAGATGGGTGCCGGGCAAGAGTTAAAGTTTCAGGTCAAAGCCGTAGGATATGTGGCGCTGAGTAATCGCGCAGGCGGTTGCGCGTATCAAGAATCAGGGGCGCCCGATCCACCAGCGCTTTGTAATCGACGCTTGAGTGATCGGTGATCAGCACGACGCAGTCCGCGGCGGCGGCGTCTTCAATCGGCACGGCTTCCAAGACCCGCGACTCAAACTGTAGGCGGGGCACGAGGGGATCGGAGTAGCTGACGACGGCGCCCATACCCTCGAGCAGGCCGATTACGTCGAGCGCCGGGGACTCACGCACGTCTGACACATCTCGCTTATAGGCGACGCCGACAATGTGGATACGTGAGCCCTTTACCGCCATGGAGCGGTCATTCAGCGCCTGCTGGACCTTCTGGACGACATAGCGCGGCATGGCACCATTGATTTCCGCGGCGAGGTCGATGAATCGGGCCTGATGACCGGCCTGCTTTGTCTTCCAGGATAAGTAAAGGGGATCGACGGGGATGCAGTGGCCACCCAGGCCCGGCCCCGGATAGAACGGCATGAACCCGAACGGCTTCGTGGCGGCTGCGTCGATGACTTCCCAGACGTTGATGTTCATCTGGTTGCACATCAAGGCCATTTCATTCGCAAGCCCGATATTGATCATGCGGAACGTATTTTCGAGCAGCTTGACCATCTCGGCAACGCGTGTGGAACTGACGGGCACAACGCGCTCCATGACCTGTTGATAGAACAGGCTGCCCACTTCGGTGCAAGCCGGCGTCACGCCGCCAATCACTTTCGGAATATTGCGGGTGGTGAAACTGGCGTTTCCGGGGTCGACACGTTCGGGCGAGAAGCACAGGAAAAAGTCTTTGCCGGCGCGCAGGCCCGTGCCCTCGAGGGCGGGCAGAATGACTTCCTCGGTCGTTCCCGGGTAGGTTGTCGATTCGAGAATGACCAACATGCCCGGCCTCATGTGGGGCGCCATTGCCTCCGCCGCCGCGACGACAAAACTCAGATCGGGATCGCGCGTCTTGCGCAGCGGTGTCGGAACACAAATACTGACAGCATCACAGTCGGCGAGCGCGGATTCGTCGAGCGTAGCCTGGACTCGCTTGGACGCAACCAGTTCCGCCAGCAGCGGCGCATCCACATCGGGGATATAGGAATCGGCCCGCCGGATGCGGTCGACTTTCTCAGGGTCTTTCTCAATACCCGTCGCTTGAAACCCGGCACGGGCGAACTCGATTAACAGAGGCAGGCCCACGTAGCCTAATCCGACGACAGCAGTCCGGGCCGTTTTCTCTTGTATCTTGCGGCTGAGTTCCTGCCGCGGCGTTTCCCGCTCAAGCATTGTTTTCGCCGGTTTCATCAGTACGTAAATTGTCTCACACGGCTGCCGCGACACCTGAGCGTTGGCACTGCTTGCCGTGGCCCTTGCAGTCTCTTGATCGGCGGAAGCGGCACGGAATTCCAGACCGCGTTTGATTTCGTCCTTGTTATTTGTGGGACACTGGGCTCGTCGCCGCGATTCGCCCGGCTAACTGTTTTCTTCGGACTTTCTTCGGACGATCCAACGCCTGCTGCAATAGAGAACCTGGCAAAGATGGGATTGCGAAAACATACCTTATCCGCGATCGCCCTCGTGATCATCACGGCCTTCCTTAGCGAGGGCCATCTATCGGCCCAGCCCGCTGCGCCGCAATCAATCATTTGAGTTAGAGAAAAACATGAAAACATCTCTTATCCTCGTTTTCGCCTTGACCGTCGCCGCCGGCGCGCAACGTGTTGTTGTTGTCGACAACGAAGACGTGCGCATCCCTAAGGTCACTGTCGGGCCGGTACATAAGACGGCTGTGCATCAGCACCTGCAAAACCGTGTGATGATTTACCTCAACCCGGGCAGCCAGAAGACGACTTACGAGGACGGACGGGAGGTCGTCCAAAGCTGGAAGGCGGGCGAGCCGCTTTGGAGCCCGATAGCCGGGAATCACGTAGTCGAGATTATGGGTGGGCCCATTACGATTGTCGAAGTCGAGCTGCGGAAGCCGGGCGGTGACGGGCCGTCGCTGACGGACCTCGATCCGGTTAAAGTCGATCCCAAGCACTACACGGTGGATTTCGAGAACGATCAGGTGCGCGTTGTGCGAGTCCGCATCGGGCCCAACGAATCAACGCCGATGCACGAGCATGTACGCAAACGTGTTGCTACGTTTTTGACGGATCAGAACTTCCGCGCTATCAACGCCGGCGGCAAAACTGAAGCCGCTGTTAATGAGGCCGGCGCCGTTGTCTGGGGCGAAGGCCCGCTGCGGCATCGTGAAGAGAATCTCAGCGATGAGCCGTTTGAGGCCTTGATGGTGGAATTGAAGTAGAAAACTCCGCGGACCTCAAACCGAGGTCATGCTAGGCCTACGGCCCCTTTTCGGGACCGCCGCAGGCTGCGCTCGCGGGCGCGCACATTTACATGTGCGCCTCTTTCCCTGCTCTGCGCGTCGGACGCTTGACGCGAATCCTAAAACATTCTTGCGGGCTTTTGTATTTGCATTCCGCCGCCGGGTATCCGACAATACTCGATGGCGAACAAAAGGCGAATATATAAGATCCGTGACTGCTCCTGCTCAGCTCGAAGAACTGCAATCGCTGCTCCGTAAGCAGGGCCTTGGCTCGGTGCTGCCTAGAGCTGCGATCGAGGCCGAGCCGCCGCTTTCGACTGGCCTGCCCGAGTTGGATGCGCTGCTGGGCGGGGGGCTGCCGCGCGGGGAAATCACGGAATGTCTGGGCGATCTCTCGGCCGGCTGCACGACCGTGGTGCTTTCAGCATTGGCGCAGGCTACGGCCAATGATGAACTGGCGGCCTATATCGACGCAACGGATAGTCTTGATCCGGCGTCGGCGGCGAAAGCAGGCGTCAAGCTGGACCACATGCTGTGGGTGCGCTGCGCCGCCGATACCGGCACCGAACGTGGCTTGCGGCATAAAGAGGCGCGTGTCGACAAGGCCTGGAAGGCGGCAAATCTGGTGGCCGCCGCGCACGGCTTTGGGCTGATTGTGATCGACCTGCACGGGCTGCCACCGCGCCGGCTGCGGGAGTGGCAGCGCTATCCGTGGACGCGGCTGCGGCGCACCATTGAGCAGAGCCCGGCGACGATTCTGACGCTCGCTTCCGAGCATGTGACGGCGAGTGTCGCGGCGCGGACGCTGGCGCTCGAGCGGCGGCAAGTTCACTGGAAGGGGCAGCCGGGCGTGTCGCTGCTGCTGGGCGGTGTTTCGATTCAGGTGACGCTACTGCATCAACGGCGGCGAACGGAGCGCAAAGGCGAAACGTCCTGCCGTTTCGAGGCGGTGCGATGACGCGGCTTTATGCGTGTCTCTACGTCCCTGCCTTCGCGGTGGCCGCGGTGATATCGGGGCGGTTGCGGGGCGAGCGCAATCTGCAAACGCCGCCGGCGCTGGTCTTCTCGGGGACGGAGCCGAACCGCATTGTGTACGGCGCGAACGCCGGTGCGCGGTCGGCGGGCATTCACGAAGGCATGCCACTGGAGCAAGCGCAGGCTCGTTTTGCTATTGCGAAGCCGGCCCAGCAGCTTGAGATCTATCCGCGTGACGAGCAAGCCGAAGCGCGGATGCAGAAGGAACTACTGGAAGCGGCGCTGACGATTTCGCCGCGTGTCGAAGATAGCGCGCCGGGTTTGCTGACCGTAGATTTAGCCGGGCTGGAGAACCCGCATGCGTCGGCCGATATTCTGCATCAAAAGGCTGAGCAGCTCGGACTGCCGGTTCATGTTGCCGTCTCGCAAAACCGCTTCGTGGCCCTGTGCGCGGCGCGGACGCACGAGGGTGTAACGCACATCTTTTCGCATCAGGCGCGAGGGTTTCTCAAGGACTTGCCGCTCGAGATCCTGCCGCTCGAAGAGAAGGAGCGGGCGGTTTTCGAGCGTTGGGGCATTGGCAAGGTGGGCGAGTTGGCGCGGCTGCCGCTGGACTCGCTCGTGGCACGATTCGGCGGGCGCGGCGCTTGTCTGGCGAAGCTGGCGCGCGGCGAGGACGACACGCTGTTCGCGGCCTGGCAGGAGCCTTCAACGTTTGAAGAACGACAGGAGTTCGATTGGCCGCTGGGCAATCTCGATCAGTTGTCGTTCCCGCTGGCGGACTTGCTGCGGAACCTTTGCGCGCGGCTGCGGAATCACGGTTTTGCGGCGGAGTCGGTCCGCGTGGCGCTGAAGCGCAGCGACGGTGTGGTGTTCGAGCGCATCGTTGCATTGTCGTATCCGTTGGCGGAACCGCAGGCGTTGTTGAAGCTGATCCGGCTGGATTTGGCCGCGAACCCGCCGGGTGAAATGGTGGAAGGCGTAACGGTGGCTGCGCAGCCGACACCGCGGCGCTTCTTGCAGCACGACCTGTTTTTGCCGGCGCGTCCGCGCCCGGAACAGCTTGCGGTTACGCTGGTGCGGCTGGCTCATTTGGTGGGCGCTGATCGTGTTGGTTCGCCGGCGGTTGTGGATACGCATCGTCCGCGGGCTTTTGAGGTGGCGTCGTTTGCGCCGCCGCGGGAAGGGAGGAAGGCGGTTGCGAGGGGGCGTGGAAAAACGGGGACAGTCCGCTTCGCGCCGCTTGTGGCGGATGCGGGCAAGGGACGTTCGCGGGCGGCGCTTGGTACAGTCCCCGATTTTTCACGCGAGAGCGGATTAACACGGCAGCGGCTGAAACCTGAAATCTCGCGGCAGCCGGCGATGGCGTTTCGTTGTTTTCGTCCGGCAGTCGAGGCTGAAATCATCGTGCGGGGCAAGCGGCCGATCTACGTCAACGGCGGGCAGATTAGCGGGCCGGTGCGTGCTTGCGCCGGGCCATGGCGTGTGTGCGGCGAGTGGTGGACAGACGATGTGTGGGCTTACGAGGAGTGGGATGTCGAGGTGGCGGAGCAGCTCTACCGCGTTTGCTGTGAGTTGGCGTCGCGGACCTGGCATGTGGCGGGGGTTTACGGCTGAGCGATTCACTGTCAGCGGAGATCACGCGACGGGACTAAGATGTGATCGGGCACACCGGAGCACCGTACAATAGCTTCATGCGACGCCGCCAATTTCTTCTGCTTTCCGCGAGCTTTGCCGCCAGCCTTCCCCGTGGCGTGGCGGCTGTGCCTGATGGGATGACCGCGGAATTCAAGGTCCTCGAACCATCGATCAGGGATTCCAAGCAAGGATGGGAGTCACTGTTCAACGGCAAAGACATCAGTCAGTGGACAGCCCTCAAAGACTCGAACCGTGCCCCGAAGCCTTTTGACTGGGAAGTCCCGCGTCTCGTCCGGCTCGATCCCGACGACGCGAAGATGCTCGCGCGAAAGCCGTTTGATCCCGCCGGCGGAGCCGTCCCGGCCTTCGTCAATAATCGCGCGGGCAAGTCAGACAATCCCGTCACGAAGAAGAATTACGCTGACGTCGAGCTTTATCTGAAATCCATGGTCGCCCAGGGATCGAACTCCGGCATCTGCTTGATGGGCCTCTACGAAATTCAGATCTACGACAGCTACGGACACACCGCTCTCAAGTACGGCGATAACGGTGGCATCTACGCCCGCGCCATCAACAACAAGCGAGTGGAAGGGGAACCTCCGCGCGTGAATGCAAGCCGCCCGGCGGGCGAATGGGAAAGCTTCCACATTTGGTTCCGCGCCCCGCGTTTTAAAGACGGCCGCAAGGTCGAGAATGCCCGCTTTCTGCGCGTCGACCACAACGGGAAACAAATCCACGGCGAGTACGAACTCACGGGCTCGACCCGCGGGGCTTCCCCTTGGGAAGAGAAGCCTGAAGCTCCGCTGCTGCTGCAGGGTGACCACGGGCCGGTCGCGTTCCGCAATGTCTACTTGCGGGATCTTCGAACCACTGGATAGAGCACACTACGACAGAATGAAGCGCCAAGGCTACAAGCCCCGTTGCAACAAAGAGGGTGGTTATCGTGAGCGACAAACCACTCCCGCGCCATCGCTCCGATGCGCGATGACGCCCGCTGATTCAGTCACCTGTACGCCCCCAAACGAGGGCTAACTGACCATAAAATAACCGGCGACGAAAAGCCCTATCAGGGCCAAACCACCACCGATGATGCCCCAAGGGGCACCTGCTTCCTTCTTCTCGGCTGCGTCAAACATTGTTCGCTCCTTCAGGAATGAACCACGATTAAAATGCCGAAATCAATGAAAATATCTTCGCAGCCGCCTATACAGTACCACCCCCGGCCAGCGGATTCAATACGATCCATGGGAGGCGAATCGCCGAGGGCAAGGGTTAGGGCGCACAGCAGCCGCCCACCCACGAATCGCAATTTCGTATCATCCAAGTATGGGAACCCTGATTGCCATCTACATCGCCCCGGCCAAAACCATCGAACCCCAAGGAGTTTCCGCGGCCCGCGCCGTTCCCGGCAGTGGTCTTGAGGGAGATCGTTACTTCCGCGGCGAGGGGACGTTCACAAAGCCAGGCAACCCATCCAACGAGGTTACCCTCATCGAAACAGAATCCCTCGAAGCGCTGGAACGGGACTACTCGATCGTTCTCTCGCCCGCCGAAACACGGCGCAACCTTCTCACAAGCGGAGTCGCGCTGAATCACCTCGTCGGCCGCGACTTCCAGATTGGTGAAGTCACCCTGAGAGGAATACGTTTATGCGAGCCTTGCGGCCATCTCGAAAAGCTGACGCAGAGTGATGTCGAAAAAGGGCTCCGTCACCGCGGGGGGCTGAGGGCCCGGGTGCTCACCGAAGGCATGCTGCGCGCGGGCGACGAAATTCGAACCGCCCGCTAGTCTTGAGCGGGCGGACTCAGCGGAACTTCGCGTCCGCCGCCGCGCGTAAAGCGCCAAGCGAAGAACGAAGGCGGAGGCCAATTCGTTTTAACCGCGCCCGCTTCATTCGTGATTTCGTTGCGAAATTCAGCCGGGAGTACCTGCAGGGTTTTCAGGTACTCGATGACCTGAGACTGTTGGTCGGCGGTAAGGTTGCGGAAGGCTTCCCGCGAGCCTTGCGCTTCTCCGGCGTGGGCCTCGATCGCCTCACGCAGAGTCATGAACTTGCCGTGATGGAAGTAGGGTTTCTCATTGGCGCCGCCCCACAGACGCTTGGTTAGAAAACGGCGGTTGCCGGCGAAGAACTCCGGCGAGCCGCCCGGCGAGTTGATATCGATATGCTCGGCGTTCGGATCGTCGGGGCCGCTCGTAATGTCATGCAGCTTGAAGTCGGTGAAAGCCCGCACCCAGACAACTCCGTTGACCGGCTTCAGCCGCACTCCCGGCAACTCATCACTCGACAGATCGACGCTGTAGGTTTCCGCCTGCCCTGCCTGCAGCAGGTCCGGTGGGTTGTAGGGCCCGGGCTCGGTAAAGATCCAGCCCTCGTTGTCGAGCGGCAACCTCGAGATGTGGCAACCCACGCAGCCGATATCTTCAAAGATCTGTTCGCCGTAGTAGACCGCTTCTTCTATCTTGATGTCGTCGGGGATCAACTGTCCTGGCGCGCTGAGCGTCGCCTGAAATACCACGGCCGCCGTCACTTCGGCCCGCGTGATCTCATTCGTAAAGCTGTCCGCATCGGGATCCTGGCCGTAGCCGAAGCGCTCGACGGATTGCATCCCATGATGCTGGTTCAGAGCACCGACAGTGAAATGCCGCAGCGAGACAGCAGTCCCGCTCTGATGAAACGGCCGGATCACAAGACTTGGCGTGTCGCCTGCGAGCGCCTGCGGAGGCAGCCCGGCGACGCCTGAGACGTCCCAAGAGCCGTCCGGTAGCCGGCTGATGACGCCGAACGAAATGCCTTTGCTGACCAGGGCGCGCGTCTCGCCCGACGCGGTTGCATCACGAATTATTTGCAGATCAGCGGTGATTTGCCGCGCCAGCATCTCGATGTAGCCGGCCCCGAATAGCCCTGGTGAGACGCGAAAATTGCCGACCGTCTCGGCCGTAACGAACTTTCCTTCTTCGTCAATCGCAGCGACACCTTGCTGCGGGTTTGAGTGATCGAACGTGATGTAATCAAACCTCTCCGCGCCGACGAAAACACCGTCATTGAAGGCGCCGCCGCCGCCGATGAAGCCGAACGGCTTGCTGTGACAGCCCGAGCAGGAGTTCGAATCCCGTCCGGAGACGCGGTTGAAGTTATACGGAAAGACCAGTTGCGACTCAGGGGACGCCAAAGGCTGACCGGCGCCCGTCATGGCGGGACGGCCGCCGCCTTCCTGCGGAGTCCACTCGGCCTCGAAGATCGACCGTCCCTTCGCGAGCAACTCAGCTAGGGACAAGTCGAACTCATCGCCGTCGTTGAGCGCCTGCCGTTCGGAAACCTCGTACCCGACCGGCTCGGGCGTCTGCGAACGCGCTGCGGGAACCGCTAGAAAACTCGCTAGGAATACAGCGGGAAGAATACGGCTGGGAATACACCCGCCCAACAGTCTTACTCTCATGGACAATGCCCTCGGTAGCGGAGAAAACTTTCTGTTCAACAGCCCCTGTCAATCTGGTGATAGGAGGGGTTGCGGGCGTGGCCCCTCAAAACGCCGATTCACAATTTTACCACTGAAAGCGGCCGGCTCCTAGCGGACGGCCACATCACGAACCTTGGTGCGGCGGACCTTCCCGGCGGGGCCTTCGATGTAGAGCGTCACTACATAGTCGCCGGCTTCTTTGTAACTGTGCAGGGGATGCTGTTCGGCCGACGTAGCGCCGTCGCCGAAGTCCCACTTCCACGACTTGATATCGCCATGGGACATGTCCTGGAAGGCGATCAGGCGGCGATCCATGTCGAGCACCTGAAACGACCACGTCGCTTCCAGCGGCTGACGGAAACGTTCTTCGAGCGGCATCAGCCGGAAAGCGACCAGATCAGACGCATTGCCGTACATGGTCGTCTTATGCGAGAGATTCCAGAACCCCTCGTAGTCTTCTTTGTTCACGTCGTCATAGTCGAGAATCGACCACGACATGGCGATGATCTCGTCTTCGGTCAGCTTCGAAACCACGGCACGCTCAGACTTGGGCGGCGCGTAGTCGAACGGGGTGATCCAGAACTCGAGAATGAGCTTGCCGCTTTCGCCGGGCTTGAAATCGTAGTCATAAGCGGCGTTGGCCCAAGGCAGTTCCTTGACCCAGGGCTGACTGCCCCAAACGAACGCCCAATCCTGCCCTTCATGCGGGGTCATGATGTGGTAGTTCTGCGCATGAAGTCCATGGAACAGGAAGTGCGCCTTCATCGGATCGAGTTGTTTATTGGGATGCTCGCTCCTGATGAACCAGCCGCCGGAGAGATCGGCATCGACCACAAGTTCGAAGATGTCGTTGTGGCGGCCGGCCTGCGCGAAGTCCCAGTAGTTGTCAAAGGCCTCGTAGAGCACGTAGAGGTGCGGCATGCCCTTCACCCAGCCAACCTTGACCTTCACGTCGAGGCTTGCGGGGTCGATGTTCGTGCCGTGCCCCTTAACGGTGTCGGATAGTTGATCCGTACCGACCGTGTAGGAGTCAGGCACAAGGTCCCAGTCATCGGTCTTGCCATCAATGCGGGGGATGCGGTCGGCGGGAAACTGGAAGATTTTGAATTCCACATCGGGGCGTTCGAGGGCGGGCACGATGCCTGAGAACGCAAACAAGGCGATGAGTAAAATAGCGAAGCGCTTCGACATGGTTTTCTCCCTCAGAGCGGCCCTTGCTGACCCCTACCTGATCGCCCGCAGCCGCAAACTTCGATACCATACCGGATCGCCGTGGTCCTGCAAACTCAGGTAGCGGCCGCGGGAGTTCACATCGCCGCCTCGGACTCTCAGGCGCTCTACGAGGTCTTGCAGAGCCGGCTCGGTGTAATCGATATCGACGACTTTTTCGCCGTTCAGCCAGTGCTCGATCTTCGTTCCCTGGGCTACGATCCGTCCGGTATTCCACTCGCCGACCGGCTTGGTGGCGTCCTTCGACGGCGCGAATGCGTAGTACAAAGACGCGGCGTTCGTGCGCGGGTCTTTGCCATCGCGGTGGCGCTGGTTATCGAGCACCTGATACTCATATTGCCCGGGACGGTAATAAACGCCGCTGTTGCCGCCCGGCGAGATTTTCCACTCGAAGCGCAATTCGAAATCATCGGGAACGCGCTCGGCCGAATATTCGATATCGCCGCCCTTTCCGGCGCGAGTGATCACGCCGTCGAGAACCTGCCAGTTGCTGCCGGAGACGGCCCAGCCGCTCAGGTCGCGGCCGTTGAAAATAAGCTTGAAGCCCGCCGCCTTCTCCTCGGGAGTAAGAGTATTCGGAGCCGCGTTCCCGCCACTCGCGCCGCACAACAATAAGAGGAGAGTCAACACACAGGGGACTCGCACAGCAGCCAGCTTCTTATACGTCGTCATTCGAGCGTCTCCGTTTCGTTCCGTTGCGCTAGCGGCTCTCTGGTGAGCATGAGCGCAATCGTCGCCCAACTCGTCGCGCAGATCGAGATCCATTGATTCTCGGCATGAGGAAAGCCGCTCTCGAAGTAGGGTTGAAAAGGCCGCGAGCGCGACTTCACAAGCCACGAACCGTCTTCGTGTTGCGTATCGAGCAAGAAGGCAACACCTTGCTGATACATAGGGTGAGAGATGGGCATCCCGCCACCCAGGTGTAGGGCGGCCAGCGCCTGCCCCGTTGCGTAGGCGTCACTGTCGAGGGTCGGCAACTGCGCCCAGCCGCCGTCCTCGCGTTGCGCCGCGAAGAGATCACGGATTGCACGGTTGATTTCCGGAGACTTCGCGCCGGCCCAGCCGAGGCCGAGCAGCCGGAAAGCTCTTTCTTCGATCGCGGGAGTCGGCGTTGCCTCAAGAAGCCAGTTCTTCGCGCGCCTGATCCTCATCTCAAACTCGTCGTTCCAGCCATCGGGCGTGTACGCGCTCATACCCCAGATACTCAGCGCCGTTGTCGTGTAGTCACTGTACTGCGCCGGCGGACGGTCGGGCGCCGTGCTCCAGTAACCGGCGTCAAGCTGACCTTCGGCCAGATAGATCGCCATGGCGTCGGTTACCGCGTCGGCGGGCAGCCCCTGCGCCGCCATCCCCGCCAGCGTATAGGCCACCGAATGATGAGCGGCTCCGTCGGTGATCGCTTGCAGCAAGTCTTCGCGGCGAGCGCGCATCATCGTGGCAACTGTCTCGTTCAGCTCCCGCGCCTTCTGTTCATCGAAATCGAACCCTCTGCCGCGAGCAAAACCGACAGTCATCGCCGGCAGCGACTGGTGATGACACGAGACGCACCCGGCTTTTTTGAAAAACACCGGAGGGCTGCTTTGGAGCAACCGAAGACTCTTCTCCACGGCTTTCTCGACGCGTGACTCATCGATCTGAGCCGCTCGAGCCGGCGAAGCATGCAGGCACAGAAAGAAAGCGGCCAGGAGAAGAGCCACCGGACCGTAGCGGCCGAAGGCGAAGCGATCCCTCATTCGCCCTTAGCCTCCGCCTGCCGCAGCAGATCGACGATCTCGGTATGGCCGCGCTTGCTTGCCAGCGAAAGCGCCGTCTCGCCATCCTCGCCCTTGGCGGTGATATCGGACCCGGCGTGCAGCAGAACCCGCACCGACTCGGCGTTAACATAATCGGAACATGCAGCCTGCATCAACGCCGTATAACCCATCGCGTTGCGTGCGTGGATGTCCGCGTCGCGACCCAGCAGGGCGCGGAGAATACCCGCCCTTCCGCGCGATGCCGCCATCGTCAACGCCGTATCTTTGCTGTTCGAGCTGACACTCTCCTCGGCCTGAACGTTCACATCGGCGCCTCGGTCGACCAGGAACCAGACCGCTTCCAGGCCACGAGATCGCACGGCCGCCATCAGCGCGGTGTGGCCGTTCTTACGGCGCGCGTTGATGGCGGCGCCGTGCTTGACGAGCAGGCTCATGGAGCGGAGATCGCCGGCGAGGGCCGCCTCCATCAGCGGCGTGACGCCGCGCGAGTCCCGCGCGTTGACGTTCGCTCCGGCGCCGAGCAGTGTTTCGAGTGCGGTGCCTGTCCCCGGCTGCCGCGCCGCAACGTGCAAGGCCGTGCGCCCATCCTGTGACCTGACGTCAACCTCGGCGCCCACCTTCAGCAATAGACGAACTTTGCGGAAGTCGCGCGCGGCACGCATCAGCGGAGTCGCTCCGGCATGATTGGCCTGATTCGGGTCGGCCTTGTGATCGAGTAATTCCTTCACGATGTCCGGCGTCGCATGCAACGCCGCATACATCAGCGCCGTGTCGCCGAAGTCGTCAGCGGCGGAAAGGTCGACGTCCGAAGCAAGAATAAACTCGACCAAAGCGGCATCCCGGCGTCGAACCGCGTCGAACAGTTCCTTCTCGCGACCTGTCAATCCAGATTGCGTGACGGCGGTTGCGCCGCTTTGCAGCGGCTGATCCGGCCAGACCGCCCCTTGCTCGATCCAGGAGCGCAGGACTTCGATCTCTTTGTCAGGCAACTGGCCTGTGGGCGGCATACGAAGCCCCAGCTCCGAACCGCTGATCCGTCGAATCAGCAAGCTCTCCGCCGCGTCGCCGGGAACGATGACCGGACCGGAATCCCCGCCTCGCAGGGCAGGCTCTTTCTGATCGAAGCGCAGATTGGCTGTTTGAAATGAAGCGCTGTGGCAACTGAGGCAGCGCTCGGCGAGAATGGGCGCCACATCGCTGGCGAAATCGATCTTCCGCTCAGTTTTCACCGCGTCTTGCGCCGCCCATCCGGGCGTCAAGCCGGCGCAGGAAAGAACGCTGACACAGATCAGGCCACGGCCACAGCGGTACCCGAAGCTCGACATCATGAAACGAATATTCAAAACGGCGTCCTGGGCTTTAATTATACGGGCGTCCCACCCGATGCTATGCTGGTGGCGAAACACGGGAATAGCGCGCCAGTCAGGGGTACGCGTTCCGTGCAGCGGAGGCCCCATGAAACGTCGAGAGTTTCTCAAGAGTAGTGTCGCCGGAAGCGTAGCGCTCGCCGGGGGCGCGATCGCCTCGGCCGAAGGCCCAATGCCGATGCGCACGCTTGGGAAATCCGGGCTGCAGGTTTCGCACTTCTGCCTCGGTGGATTCCACATGGCCAAGGGCGGGCCGAAGAACGCCACCGAAGTGATCCACCGCGCGGTCGACCTCGGCGTCAATTTTTTTGACAGCGCTCACAAGTATCACAGCGGCCTGAGCGACGAGTTCCTCGGTCACGCCTTACAGGATGGTAAGCGCCAGAAAGTGCTACTGATGAGCAAGGCCGAGCTGCGTGACCGTGACGGCGCGATGGCGCAACTCGAAGACACGCTGCGCCGCATGAAGACCGACTACCTCGACCTGTGGCAATGCCACGAAGTCGCGCGGATGGATGAAGTCGAGAAGATCTTCGGACCCAGCGGTTCGCTCGAAGCCTTCGTCAAGGCGAAGAAGGAAGGCAAAGTGCGCCACATCGGATTCACCGGCCACCACGACCCGGCAGTCCATCTGGCGCTGCTGAATGGGTTTGACGGCTGGGAGACGGTGCAGCACCCAGTCAATCTGGTTGACCCGCACTATCTGAGCTTCGTCAAGAACGTGCTACCGAAAGTGAAGGCCAAGGGGCTTGGGAAGATCGCCATGAAGACCAACGCGATGGGGCCGATCCTCGACAACAAGATCGCCACGATCGCGGAATGCCTGCGCTTCGCGATGGCCCAAGGCCCTGACGTGATTTGCTCAGGAGTCGAAACCGTCGAGCAACTCGAACAGAACGTGGCCGTGATCAAGCATCAGAAACCGTTCACGGACAGCGAAATTACGGACCTGCTGACACGCACGGGCAAGGGGAAGATCGGCCCCGACATCGAGTGGTACAAGAAGAAGAACGCCTGACGCGGCCGCTGATTGTTTTCGCTTAATCCGCGGAGGGCGGACCGGCCGGACTCCAGGGCGTTGCCTGGCCGAACCAATTGTTCAGGTCGCTGTATTCGAGGTACTCAACCACGACGCCGTCTTGGTGAACGAAGACGACGTTGCCGAAGTCGCCGGGCGCGAACGGTCCGAGAATCACCTCGGCGCCCTTGATCGCCGCACTCAAGTCATCGACGCGGTAGGCGACGTGAGGCAAGTACCAGAGCTTCCATAGGCCGATGTCGGATGGATCGACCTCGGGCATCTCGGCCGGCCGGATATACTCGATGCGCCGCGGATGAAGACGCGGGTTCGTCACCCAAACCCTGCTGAACGGAACCCAGCTTTCCCCCTCTTGCGGTTCCGTTGTGACAATCCCGATGTGATCGAACTCTTTCATGTGGTCGCTCCCTGATCGACTAGGATATCCCACTGATCGACTCGCCTTTGGCGAGGACTGGTGGGCCGGCAGGGACGGCCTCAGGTTCCCGACGCCGGCAGGGCCTGTAGGTAGCTCACGATCGCTTCCATCTCGTTGGGCGGGAAATCGTAGGGCGGCATGGTGCTCGTCGGGACGAGGCTTTGCGGGTTACGGAAGTGATCGACGAGCCATTGCTTGGTGCGGCGCTCGCCGACACCGTTGAGCGGCGGGCCGATCGTCTGGCCGACTCCGTTCACTTTGTGGCAATTGCCGCACATGTTCAGTTGGTACACCATCGCGCCCTGCATGGCGAAGTTCGGGACCTGTTCGAGCGCGACGGCGTTTTCGGGAGTCACACTCAGTAGATAGGCGGAGAGGCTGTTTAGTTCCGCATCCGAGATCTGTAAGGCAGGCATGGGACTACCTGGCACGACAGCGGACGGGTTCTTGAAGTGTTCGATCATCCAATTGGCCGCCTTCCGGTCGCTGACGGTCGCCAGGGTGGGTCCCATTTTGGGGTCGCCGTCCACCAGGTTGTGACAGTTGCCACACTTTTCGCGGCGGTAGAAGGCTTGACCGGCTAGCTCGACCGGCGTGAGCCGATTCCACGCGACGACGCCCCCGTCGCTGTCAGAGGCTTGTTGGGATGCGGGCGTCGTAAAAATCGCGCCGACGGTGAGGCCCATCCAGCCGACTGCAACCAGACCAACCACGGCGAAGGCCATGATGCGTTGGCCGATTCGTTTCATCTCGGAGCGGTCAATGAACGGAACCAACAGCAGGCCGATGATCGCGAGAGTGGGGAGAACAATAGCGCCCACGACTTCCATTGAGCCTTCGAAGAACTTGAGGGTCTGGAACAGGAACAAAAAGTACCATTCGGGACGGGGGACATAGGTGCTGTCGGTGGGGTCGGCCAGCCGTTCGAGCGGGACGTCAACGGCGACCGCCAGGACAAACAGAATCACGAAGGCGGTGAAGACGGCCACGGTGTCTTTGAACGCCTGTCGGGGGTAAAACCGTGCGGTCGGCCGATGGGTGTCTTCCGGTTCGGGGGCGATGCCATGCTTGCGGACCAGATGCAGGTGCAGCACGACCAACATGGCTGTGATCGCGGGCAGGACCAGCACATGAAGCGAATAGAAGCGAGAGAAGGTTGCAACTCCAACGCTTCCGTCCGTGCTTCCGAGCACGCGCATCATGGCCTCGCCCAGCCCGGGAGCAAGACCGGAGATTTGGATGGTTACGACCGTGGACCAATAGGCGCGGTTGTCCCAGGGAAGCAGGTAGCCGGTCAGGCCGAATCCGAGAACGAGAAGCAACAGGAACACACCCACCATCCAGGTGGTCTCGCGGGGTTTCTTGTACGCGCCCCACAGCCCGACTTGCACCATGTGCAACACAACGATGACGACCATCATGCTGGAGCCCCAGTGATGGAGGCCACGTATCAGCCGCCCTGCCGTCAGCTGCTCGACGATGTATTGCAGGCTGTAGTACGCCGCGCCGGGCTGCGGGGCGTAGTTAAAGGCGAGCAGGATGCCTGTGAAAATTTGGATAAGGAACAAAAACAGCGCGACGCTGCCGAAGACGTGACGCCAGCCGGCCGAGGCGGGAATCCTCTCCGCCATGAAGTTATTGATCGCGGTCTCGATGCCTGTTCGATGGTCGACCCAATCGAGAGCTTGACGGATTGTCCCGTTCACGCCTGGTCCTCCCCAGCGGCGCGGACGGTTTCACCGAGCCACAGCCGGCTGCCTTCGATGCGTGTCTCGAAGCGGTCGAGCGGGCGCGGAGCGGGGCCGGAGATGACGGCGCCGTCCTTGGAAAACGTAGTAGCATGGCAGGGACAAAGGAAATACTCCTTCGGCTCCTCCCAGTGATAACCGCAACCGAGGTGAGTACACTGCGGCGTAAAGGCAACGACCCCGTCGTCCTTCCTTACAACCCATGCCGTGGCGCGCTCGACCGAAAGCTTCCAGCCATCCTGCCGCCTTTTTTGATAGACCACTTCGTGCGGCTTGTCGAGGGGAAGCTCCGAAATATCGCCTGCTTCGGCCCAACCGGAGTGCGCTTGATTGCGGGCGGGAAGCAGGATGTAGGCCAACGCGGGGAGCGCGAGCGCGGCCGAAATGATCGATGTAAGCAGGTAGATCGCACGCTGATAGAAGGTTCGGCGGGTAGTTAGATCGGCGTCCATGGTCGTTACTGTACACCCCTGAGCTAGGATTCGTCATTACGCCGAGGAAAGTTATGGTCGGAGCCGCGCTTTGCTATTCGTTGCGGTTGTTGCGGTTGATCGTTGAGCACGTTTACATCTGTAAACAGATAGGAATGGTCAAATTTACATTCGTTTCACGGCCCGCACGATAGCGCTGGTTTAACGATGCAAACAGGACTATTCAACCTCGCCGACCTTATTGGGCTATCCCCAAGGTTAAGCACGAGCGACCCGAG
Organism: Acidobacteriota bacterium; assembly: GCA_027624045.1. GTDB lineage: Bacteria > Acidobacteriota > Terriglobia > Bryobacterales > UBA6623 > JAPPLB01. The sequence goes on along the minus strand of JAQBUE010000084.1, from coordinate 118 downwards.
GACGTAACCTTCCGGCCTTGCCTAACGAAACTACATTCTGAAAGGCCCCACCCCTAGCAGCCTGTGGCAGAATACCCTGTTTTCAGGCGGCGAGAAGCAGCGGGGTGGCCAGCGGCGC
>JAQBUE010000318.1 GCA_027624045.1 Acidobacteriota bacterium | reverse complement strand
CACACCCTATTTCGTCCCCGGCCTCGACCTACCGCATTTCAGGATCATTCTTGGATTGGAAAATGCTCGGCGTCGCTGCAAACCTTGTGTCGCTGGCGGCGCAGCTATCTATGCGCCGGCAATGCGGGCCGTGAGCAGCCACAGGAGTACGCCTTGGGGCCGCGGCGAACTTGCGGGCACTTCAACCATCGCCATGGCTCCTTTCTTCAGCGCAATGCCGTAGTCGGATGCCCCGGTGAGGAAGCACACAAAGTCGCTAAGTAGCGGGTTGTGCCCAACGATCATGAGTTCGTCGGCATCACCGTGGCGGAGAACCTCCCGCCAAAGATCGACCGGGTTCCCGTGAGGCACGAGGGCCTCCGTCTCGATCAGCTCGCTTTTGAAGTCGAGAGCTTGTTTCGCGGCTTCCGCGGTTTGGCGAGCGCGCACGTAAGGGCTGCTGAGGATCTTGTCGGGATGAACACCGGCTTGGCCGGCCGTCGCAAGGATTTTTGCTAACTTCTCGATACCCTGGGCCGTCAGCCGGCGCTGGGAATCATCCTGGCCCGCGGCGGCGTCTTCCGCTATGCCGTGCCGGAAAATGTAGAGGCGCATACGGACCCAGATTAGCAGGACGAGATCACTATTCTTTGTACTGCTGCTGTGGTGTTACCGCGCCGCGCCGACAGCGTGCCCGCGTTCGTGGCTAAGCAGGAACTGCTTGCGGTCGAGCCCGCCGGCGTAACCGGTGAGTTTGCCGGCGGAGCCGACGACTCGGTGACAAGGAATCAGAAGCGAGACGGGGTTGCGTCCGACGGCGGCGCCTACGGCCCTGGCAGCCGAAGGCTTCCCGATCACCTCGGCCAAGTCTCCGTAGGTGGACGTCGCACCGGGGGCGATACGTTGGAGCTCGTGCCAGACGGAAAGTTGAAACGGAGTTCCACGCAAATCGAGCGGAATGTCGCTGCCGTAGTCCATGTCGCCGGCAAAGTAGCAGTACAGGAAGCCTTCGGTGCGCAGCAGCCAAGGGTTGCGGCGCGGTCCCGTGCGTTGGCCGCGCGGAAAGCGGCGGTCCATCGGCTCAATCTGCGGATCGAAGTAAAGGGCGCTGAGTCCCGTCTGGCTCGCAAGTAGGTGGATCTTGCCGATCGGAGAGGCGATTTTCGTATAGTTCAACAAGGGATCGACCATGCGCGGTACCTGGGAAAGAAGTTTATCGCAACGAGTTTGGTCGCAACGCGATGGTAGCTGACGCCGGCGGGCCAAATGGGTATCATTGCAGGCAGCATGTTGATCGCATCCGCATCGGATGTAAGGAGCACTCCATGAATCGGCGGCACTTCATTCACAGTTCAGCGGCGTTGGTGGCCACGGTTGGGGCGACCACGGTTGCGGCGACCACGGTTTCAGCGGCGACTCCGGCTTCGGCCGCTCACCAGTACAAGCTGCGCTACGCGCCCCGCATCGGGTTTCTCAACGACCTGCCGGTGCCGCGCCAGCTTGAGATCTACGCCGAGCACGGCTTTCACGCGTTCGAGTACAACGGCCTCCCGAATCACTCGCTACAAGAGGCCGCACAGTTTCGCAAGAAGATGGATGAGCTCAAGATGGACATGGGCGTCTTCGTCGTGAACTCGGGCGGCTGGAAGGGCGACGCACTGGTCGACAAAGCTTTCCACGAGGGCTTCCTCAAAGACGTTCACCGCGCTGTCGAGTACCACAAGGTCATCCGCAACGGCTGGTCAACGGTGACAAGCGGACTGGCCGTCAAGAATCTCTCCCACCGGCAGCAAACCGCGAATGTCATCGAAGGCCTCAAGCGCGCGGCCGATGTCGTTTCGAAAACGGATTTGGTGCTGGTGCTCGAACCCTTGAACGTGCTCGTCAACCACGCGGGCTACTTCGTTGTCACGTCAGACCACGCCGCCGAGATCATCGATGCCGTCAACAGCCCGCATGTGAAAATCCTGTTCGACATCTACCACCAGCAGATTTCCGAAGGCAACCTCATCCACAACATCGGGAAGCATTGGGACCGGATTGCTTACTTCCAGGTGGGCGATGTCCCCGGACGCAAAGAGCCCGGCACCGGCGAGATCAACTACCGAAACGTATTCAAGGCCATCCACGCCAAGGGCTACAAAGGCCTACTCGGCATGGAGCATGGGCTTTCCCAACCCGGAATGGCGGGCCTCGAAAAGTGCTTCAGCGAGTACACCAAAGCTGATAGTTGGGCGTAGCTGACGCCGTCTCGCGGCAGCCGATCTAAGGGGCCACGATTTCGAGCAACTCGACTTCAAAGATCAAGGTGGCATTGGCCGGGATCGGGCCCTGGGCGCGGCTGCCGTAGCCCAGATCGGGCGGAATCGTGAACTTAAACTTGCTGCCGACGGGCATCAGCGGGATGCCTTCCTGCCAGCCCTTGACGACGCGATTCAGCGGAAAAGTCGCGGGCTGACCCCGCTCGTAGGAGGAGTCGAAAACCGTCCCATCCGTCAACGTACCCCTGTAGTGGACCGTTACTTGGTCGTTGACAGTCGGCTTGGGGCCGTCGCCCTCTTCGACAATCTCATACTGCAATCCTGACTCAGTTGTAATCACTCCCCCACTCCCTTGATTCTGGCTTCCGCACGAGGCCCACAAGAGTGCGGCGGCCATGACGGCAAATAATAAACGATGCTTCAATTCTGTCTCCTGTTATCAATCTCTCTAGGCAGCATACAGCAATCGGGCGAACCGGCTTCTTTCGATAGTTACAGGTCGCGTACTAAACATGCCTCAGGCCGCCCGAGTTGGTGTGAAATCTCATCCTAGACACCGCTAGGGGCACGGATGCCGTGCCCTCAAGGATTCAAAAGTTTGTTTGACGTTACGTAGTAAACCAGTCAGCCGGCGAGAATTTCGCCGAGCTGGATGTGAACATCGGGCAGGACCGAGGATTCGAGGTAGTCGTCTAGACCGATCGTTCGGCTGGGAGCACCGGCCTCGTGGATATCGGCGGCCTTGCGGCCGGGAAACAGCACCCACACAGATTGGGCGCCCGCTCTGAGGTATTGCTGAACCTTCTTTCCGAGATCGGCTGGCGCCTGCGAGGGTGACTGAATTTCGACTGCGAGATCCGGCGGGCCGATAATGTAGCCCCCGTCACCACGCATGCTAAGTGGCAGCCGCTCTTTGCGGACGAACGCGATGTCGGGGCTCCGAACCGTGTCGGGATTCTCGGAGAGCAGGAATCCAGTATCGGACGGATATAACTCGCCAAGATCTTTGTCGAGCAGCGCTACGTACAGCTTGCCGTACAGATCGCCTTCGGTGCGTCCGTGGACGCCTCCCGCGGGTGCCATACGAATTAGCAGCCCTTCGTCGAGTTCGTACTGAAGGTCATCGTCTTGCAGTTGGAGGAGTCGCTCCGCCGACATCAAGCCGATCTGTGCCGCAGCCGACATACCCTCATTGTACGGCAGGCCCGAGCCTGGATACCTTAGGCAGAGTTGTCCAATGCAAGATGATCCTGAAAGGAGGGAGTGTTTCCAATACAAGATGATCCTGAAGAC
>JAQBUE010000317.1 GCA_027624045.1 Acidobacteriota bacterium | reverse complement strand
TCTCGACGGTTCGCACCACGACTGGCTCGAAGGACGCGCGCCGAAAGGTTGCATGATGAACTTCGTCGACGATGCGAGTGGAGTGGCGCTGTGCCGTTTTTCGAACGAGGAAACGACTTGGGCGGCAGCCGACTTGCTCGCAGCCTGGGTGCGTCAATACGGCGTTCCGAAGGCACTCTACTGCGATTGGAAAAACGTCTACCTGCGCCAGCCGACCTCGCGCGAAGCGATCGAAGGGATCGAAGGGATCGAAGGCATCGAGCCCGAGACGCAGTTCGGACGCATGTGCGCCAAGCTGGGCATTGCGATCATCGGCGCTTCGCCGCCGCAAGCCAAGGGCCGCGTGGAGCGCCATCACGGCACCCATCAAGACCGCCTGATCAAGAAGATGCGACGGCAAGGCATTGCCGATTACGAGGCGGCGAACCGCTATCTCGACGAGCAATATCTGCCCGAGCACAACGCCAAGTTCGGCTGTGAGCCGTCGGCGGGAGCGGACTTTCATCGGCGCTTATCGAAGCGTCTGGACTTGAAGTGGGTGTTCTGCTTGGAGGCTGAGCGAGTGGTTTCCGGCGACCGGGTGGTGCGATTCGAGAACCGCTTTTTGCAGTTGAAACCGAAGCGCAATCAGGCACTGGGGACAGGCGCGAGAGTCACCGTGCAGCAAGCGCGCGAGGGCGAGTTGCAAGTGGTCCACGAAGACCGCGCGGTGGCTTTTGAGGAGATCGCGCGGCCAGCGCCGAAGCCGCGTCCCGAGCCGAAGCAGCGAGCGGCTCGGCAGGGGAAAAAGCCATCGGCGGACCACCCCTGGCGCCAATCGCTGGGATCGAAAAAACGCGCGGCGACGACATAAAAAACAAGGGCTATGGAAATGACGGGACGGATGGAAAGCGTGGAAAACCTCAGCGAGCAGCGAAGAGGGTTCGCATTGCAGCGACAGGTTTTCCACCCTTCCCCCCGTCCCTTGGAAATCGCTAAAGCGATTCCCACATTCCCACAGCCCCGACGACGATACTCTCATACAAACTTACAAACAACAAAACCAAGGGGACATTTCTATTGGGCTACGACACAAGACAAGACTCAAACTGTCAACGCCAAGTAGAAATGTCCTATTCGCTGCCAAGTAGAAATGTCCGCTTTGGGCCAGGTGGCTGGAGAGGCGATGGTAGAGTGGTTGGCGTTGAGGGCAGGGTCGCGCCTGCTCTTGATGCCCAAGGCCGAAGCGATGGGGCTGGCTCCCAAGCAATCGGCTAAAGCACACGACCCTCTGGCCTCCCGGTCAGAGGGTTTTCTGTTCGTGACAGAGATTGCTTTGCTGAAGCTTCGGAGCTGAGGCCTTGGGCTTCGCCAACGCGACGATCGCCGGGCGCCATTTGCCCGGCGCTCCCCATAGGGTCTTGGTTTGGCGGCGGCTGCCAGCTCAGCGCATCGGCCCAATGGGCGCTCCTCATAGGGTCTTGGTTTGGCGGCGGCTGCCAGCTCAGCGCATCCGCCCGACGAGCGTTCCCAACCGGGTCTTGGTTTGGCAGCGACTCCTCGTCCTGCGTATCGTCTCGCCGCGCGCCGGATGCCTGCGCCGCTTGCCACACGGGCGCGCTGTCTTTCAGATCGAAGTCCTTCATCCAGTCGCTGCCGCCCCTGCCGGCAGCTTTGCCGCCAGCCTTCTCGGCCGCTGCCGAAGCGGGCTCCGCCTGGACGCTCTCGCTCTGGACTTTCTCCGCCTGGGCGCTCTCGCTCTGGGGGCGCTCCGATTGGGGCTGCGCGCCGCAGCGCTTCAGCGCCAGTTCGTGCTTGCCGAAGCGCGCCACCAGGACGCTGTCCAGATGGCTCTCCACCCGCACGCGGCTGTTTCGCGGACCCGGCACAATCGCCTGGCGGTCGATTTGATAGCTCTTTCCCCGGAAGCGAATCGTGTAGTCGTTGGCGACCCGGCGCGTCTCGACGTGGCTCAGCGCCGAGTCCAAATTGTGCTCGGGACCTAGCTCGCGATGCGCCTCGTCGGGGTGGGCCGGCTGCACCCGCAGCGTGGCGTTCCAGCAGGGCAGGAACTCGCTTTCCAGATAGGCGTTGGCTTGCTCGATCGTCGTGGCCCCGGCCACTCGGAGGCCCTTCACCAGGCGGTCCTGGGCGGTGCCAAAGCTGCGCTCGACGCGGCCTTTGGCCCGCGGCGAATAGGCCGTGATCGATTCGATTCCCAGCTCCTGGAGCGCCCGCCCGATCTGGGTGGGAGGCAAGAGCTTGGGGTCCTCGCCGGCGCTGTTTTTGGGCGTGTTGACAAACAGGCTGGCGCGGTCGGTATAGAAGGCCGCGGGCCGCCCGTTTTGTTCCAGATACGTCTTGAGCAAACGGCGGTTTTCCTCGCTCGAGTCGTGCCGAACCAAGCGCGCCAGCGACTCGCTGCTGGCGTCGTCGATCATGCCGATCAGGTACAGCTTCTCGCCGCGTCCCTCCAGCCAGTCGTGCTCGGAGGTGTCCCATTGCACCAGCTCGCCGCGGCAACTGCGTCGCGGCCGCCACAGGTGCGCTCGCCCTGACTTGCGGCGGCGGGGCTTCCAGAGGCCTGCGGCGGCCATCCAGCCCCGCAGTGTTTCGCGGCCGACTTGGACGCCGTGGCGCTGCTCGAGATACTCCGCCGCCAGAGTCGGCCCGAAGCCGGCGCAGACGGGCCGGGAGAGGATCGCCACGGCTTGTTTTTCTGCCTTGGCGCTGAGCTTGCGGTTGGACGCGCGGCCCCGCGCAGCATGGACCACGGCCTGGTCGCCTTCGCTGCGAAGCTTGGCCAGCAACCGCCTCAGATGCCGTTCGCTGAGGCTCGTCTGCTGGGCGGCCTGCTTTTGCGTAATGAGTTTTTTGTCGGCTTTGTGCAGCGCCACCAGCCGGTCGCGCTCTCGTTGTGTCATCAGTAATTGTCCTTGGTTTCTCACCCCTCCAGGATGACCTTGTCAATAGGACATTTCTACTTGGCACATTTAGGACATTATCACTTGGCAGCGACAACGCGCACGACGTGGATTCGACCGGAAACATTTTCATCGCGGATTATTGGAATAGCCGTATTCGTCGGGTGGACGCTAGTACCGGCGTCATAAGCACCGTCGCTGGAGGCGGGGGCGCTAGCGGCGATGGCGGACCCGCGACTGCAGCTAGTATCGGTCGTCCAAACGACGTCCATGTAGATGATGACGGGACCATTTGGTTTGTCTCCAGAAGCCTGGTCCGGAAGGTAGACGGAACAACCGGCATCATCACGACCATAGGCGGCAACTGCACTGCGGCCGATGGGTTGGGCGACGGTGGTCCCGCTGTTGACGCCTGCATTTCCAACCCTGACGGACTTGCAGTCGACCTGAACGGCAACGTGTTCATTGCCGAAGACGACAGCGACCGAGTCAGGCGGATAGACGCCAATACGGGGATTATCACGACCTATGCAGGCACCGGGGTCTTCGGATTTAGCGGTGATGGTGGCCCGGCAACAAGCGCGACTTTCAGATTTCCAAGTCGGGTGGCTGTTGACGCCTTCGGCAATGTCTTTATCGCAGATCTC
>JAQBUE010000083.1 GCA_027624045.1 Acidobacteriota bacterium | reverse complement strand
CCGTCCCATTGCCATAGAACAAGTTTATCGACTCTTGTTTCAATGTGGGACTTCCACCACAGGCTGCTTGCGGTATAGTTCTATTTCAATCATGACAAATCGACTCGTAGTGCTTCTCACATTCTGCGTGGCGGTGGGCTCGAGTGAGGTGCACCGGGTCATCAACGAGCGCAACTATCACACGTTTGATCGGCATCATCCGATTGAAGCCCGCATCAAACCGGGCGACACGATCATCACGAAGACGGTCGATTCGGCGGGTTGGGACTACAAGAATGTCCGCCGAACGAAGACGCACGGGAATCCCCTGACCGGCCCCTTCTATGTGGAAGGGGCGCAAGCGGGCGACGCGCTCGTTGTGCACTTGAAGAAAGTGCGTCTCAACCGTACATGGGGCTACACGGCGTCTCACATCGGCGGCTATGCGCTAACAAAGGAATTTCTGGAGGCAAATAAGATGCCGCCTCTTTATGAGAAAGCGCAAATCCTGGGAGGTCCGGAGAACTACATCGAGGGGCGCACGGACCTGGTGCCATGGGTGATTGATCTCAAAAGAAACACAGTGCGGATGCGCGAGCCGGTCAGCAAGAAGATCAAGCTGGAGTTCCCGGCGCACCCGATGCTGGGGTGCATCGGAGTGCCTCCGGCCGGGGATGAAGCGCCGCGTTCGGGGCCGACGGGCAACTGGGGCGGCAACATGGACTACAAGGAGATTCGCGAGGGGGCGACGGTGTATATTCCCGTCTATCACGAAGGCGGATTCCTGATGTTCGGCGACGGGCATGCAGTGCAAGGCGACGGGGAAGCAGTGGGGTCGGGCGTCGAAACCTCGCTTGATGTCGAGGTTTTCGTCGACCTCAAGAAACGCGCTGATTTGACGACACTACGGGTTGAGAACGACGAGTATCTGATCTCCATCGGCAACAAGTCGGGCGATACGCTGAACGAAGCTCTCAAGATCGCTACGACTGACATGGTGCGCTGGTTGGTCGAGGAGTACGAACTAGAACCTTGGGCGGCGCACCAGTTGATTGGTTTTCAAGGCGAGTATGATGTCGCGGCGATTGCCGGTACGATCGGCTGTAAGATCCCCAAGGCGGCTTTGGCGCGCCGACCGTAGCCGGTGTGGGCGAGGAGCTGGACGCCCTGAGGGCCCATCGCCGGCCGCCTGTACGTTAGGCTGATGAATTCCTTTCTGGAGGTTTCGATGAAGAAGTTCTGTTCGTTATTGGCCGTTGTTCTGCTGCTGTGCGCGTGGGTCTTGCCATCCAGCGATGCCCAGACGAAACCCAAGCGCATCAACCGCGCGATCGAGATGCTTGAGCAGGATCAGACGATCTACTACTTCACCGAAGGCCGCGGCGGCAGCCAGGGCGGCTACAAAGAAGGACTAGCGCTAGCGACGACGTGGGCCGAAATGATCATCTACGAGATGGAGTTCGGCGCCTACGACGTGACAGAGTTGCGGGAGTTCATGGCGGGACTGGTCGCGGCAGGACCGACACCGACGGGACATCGGACTCCCGCCGTCCAGGTCGTGCTGCCGTTCGGCGGCTACGACGAGGCCACGGTACGCGCCAACCACTGGATGGTACAGCAAGTGTTGGCCGCCGGCGTGCACGGCGTCACGATGAACCACGCGCGGACACCGGGAGCGGTGAGGGCTTTCGTGGAGACGGCGCGATTCGCACACCGCAAAGGGCCGCAGCCGATCGGCGAAGGCATGCGCGGCAACGGCGGGCAACTGAATGCATCGCGGATTTGGGGCATCACGCCGGGCGAATACATCCGTAAGGCTGACCCCTGGCCTCTCAACCCGGAAGGCGAACTGCTGCTGGGGCTGAAAATCGAAGACAGATACGCGCTCGATGTTTCCGAGGCGACGGCGAAGGTCCCTGGCATCGGCTACGCCGAGTGGGGGCCGGGCGATATGGGCCTATCCTTTGGGTTGCCGGAGTTGCATGACCCGCCCTATCCAGAGGTATTGCAGAAGGCGCGGGCGCGGGTGCTGGCGGCCTGCAAGGCAGGCGGAATCGCGTTCCTTGACGTCGTGAAAGAAAACAACGTTGAGGACCGAATCCGCGAAGGTGTTCGCATCGGCGCGGCCAGTAGCAAGGCGATCGCGGATAAGGGCCGGGCCTTCAGCGGGCAGCGTTAGGCTACGCGTCCAGGCCTTCGATAAAGAAGCTCGCCAGTTCTTCGGCGGAGCGGCGATTGGAAGTCTCGTTGACCCTTAGCGATAAGGATGTCCAGCCGTCGGTGCTGGTCGGGCCGCCGGTTGAGATCGTCGCGCCGCGCTTGCGCAGGCTGGCGCCGAGCCGCTTGGCGTCGCCCTTGACGTGCAGCACCACGATATTTGATCCGTTCGGGATGCGCTCGACGCGGAAGCGCGGATGCTGGTCGAGTGTCTTCCAGAGTTTCTCGGTGGTGGCGACGGCCGAACTGTAGCGTTCCTCGAAACCATCCATGTAGTGGAGAATGACGGAAGCGTACATCCAGGCCTTAGGCAGCGCTCCACCAAACATGCGCCTTGTGTCGACCATCGGCTCGATGTACTTCTTGGGGCCGGCAACAATCGCTCCACAGCCGCCGTTGAAATATTTGTGGAGAGAGATATAGACGGTGTCGAACTGATCGGCGTACTCTCGCGTCGATACACCTGTGTAGTCGGCGGAGAGGAACAAACGGGCTCCGTCGAGGTGCGTGCGGATGCCTTTTTCGCGGGCATAGGTGCAGATTTTTTTCATCTCGGCGAAGTCGAAAACCTCGCCATCCTTGCGCCGGACCGGCGACTCGATCATGACCGCTCCGACGGGTTTGTTGCCGCGCAGCGAGGCGTTCCACTCGATCTCTTCCTTCACTTCCTCGAATGTGAACGTTGCACGTCCCTTCCCCATGGGGATCAACTCGAGCTGGCTCAGAATCGGTCCGGTGTTGACTGAGTCGGCATAGTAGTGACTTTCGCGCGGGACGATGGCCTTCGTATCCGGGGCGGTGACGTGCCGCATGGCGATCAGGTTCGCCTGAGTCCCGCTACCGAAGAAGATGGCCGCCTCCTTGCCGAGTTTCTGCGCGAACTTGGCTTCGAGCTCTTCGATGGGTCCGCCGACAGAATAACTGTCGAGCGCGACGTCGGTCTCCTGGGTGACCTGTAGCAAGACGGAGGCCCATTCCCGGGGACTGAGCGGCACGCCGTCGCCGGTGAAGTAAACGTGGCGATCGCCGCTCGGGTCGAGATAGGCTTTGGCGGCACTTGCCGGTGCGGCGCTTGCAGATGCGGCGGCTGCGAGCGTCGAGCCGGCGCCGGCGGCGAGAAAAGTTCTGCGGGGCAGGGAAGACATGTGGGTGGACCTCCTAAACAATCCAGGGAAGATTCATCGTGACACAAATAGGCCCAACCCGCCAGACCTGTTTGAGAGGCGTTCGGCCTGTCGCTCAAAAGAATGGCTGCTGACGACCGTGAAGCTACCGCCTATTCGGCATCGCTTACCGCTATTCGCGATCCGCAACGAAGGGAGCTTTCACGGTAACGGCCTCTCCCGCTGTGACCCGCACCGGGCGGCCACGTTCGCGCAGGTAACCCAGATCACCCGCGATGCCGGGGTCAAAATGGTTATCGCGGCCTATCGCGAACACGGTGTAGGAGCCTGGTGGGACGCCAGTGATCTCGTAGGCTCCGTCCTCGGGGCGGTAGTTCCCGAGGCGCTCGAAGTGCCAACCTTCCCCATAGCGATCGGGAAGAAGAACCACGAAGCCCCGCCCGGTTGCGGAATCGGACAAGCCTTCGTCACCGACGCTTCCCTGGACGACACCGCCATCAAAAGAGATGCGGATCTCAAGTCCTTCGAGCGGCGCGCCTCGCGGGACGGACACTTGCCGGCTCTTCAGCGGGCGACCACCGAGCAGCATTTGGAGAACGTAGGCTGTCCTCGGCAGCGCTTCGACAAACACGTGATGGGACCCGGGCGTGACGCCGCTGAAGCGGAATCCACCCCCTTCAGCGAGAATTGGCTGGCGGACAAGACGCCCGCTGGGCGCGCCCACCTCCGATGCGAGACGGACTCTCATCGCCCTCGTAAGAGCCTCCGGGTCGTCTTCGGGAGGAGCAGTGTCCGCGACGATGTGGCCGGCGACGTCCTGTGTGGCAGAGACGGCGAGTGCTACTTCAACGGTCTTCCGGGAGACCAGCAACACCGACTCTTCCGCGTGCAATCCGCCGCCGCCGGCCTGCGTCAATAGACGGTATTCGCCAGGGTGCAGTCCACGAATCGTAAACAACCCCTGTTCGTCGGGACCTACGGCCGCTACCGTGATGTTGCCGGGACCAAGGACGGTTACGTTGCAGGCGGGGCAGGGTTGTCCGCTTTCGTCATGGAAGACCGCCCCCTCGAGCGAGGTTCGCATTGCACGGGGCAGATGGAAATCGACCCCCTCCCGTTCGACTCCCCAGTTCACCGCGATCGGGGCGCTCTCCTCAATCGACCCTGCGTTGGGGTAGTAGACGTTGGGAAACTCAAAGGCGCGAACCCCACGGGGACTGCTCAGGCTCAACGGCAGCACGGCTGCAAAGTAGCGGCCAGGCTCGAGGTCCGACAGACGGTATTCACCTAGATCGTTGGTGGGTTGCCCACGCTTGTACTGAAGCCGCGACAGCCCCTGGGCGGTGAGTCTCTCGTAGAGCTGAACAGTCGCCAGCGGGACCGGGTCGCCAGCGGCGTCGAGCACCCGGCCCGAGATCGCCGCTGAGCGCCTCATCTCGACGCGCAAGTCCGCGCGGGGCTCGGCTTCGCTCAGTTTGGCGCTGGCCGAAAGGCTGGAGCCCGCCTCGTAGCCGTCTTTGCGGAAACTCAGGGAGTAGCCGCCCAGGGAGACGTCGGTGAAGCGGAATCGGCCGTCGAGTCCTGAGCGCGCGTGGCGGTTGATTGCCGGGCCGTTGCCTGACATCTCGCTGGACGCGAGCCCCACCTGGACGCTGGGCAGCGGCTCGTTAGCCTGGGCCGCGGTGATAAATCCTCGGACCTCGCCTGTCTGGGCGCGTCCGGCGGCTGCGAACAGGATGCACACGAGCAATCGGCCGAGACGAGGGGACCACGAGTTTCGGCGGGATCGCCCCTGATTTGGATCTCGCTTCGTCATTCCACGGCCGTCAGTTCGATCTCAATTTCGCTACCGGGTTCAACTGGGAATCCGCGCGCGGCGGCGCTGGCGGATTCCCAGAGCGCCGGCTCGTCAATTTCTTCTGGTGCGCGGTCGCTCCAAGCACAGATGCGGTACGGGCCTGGCACGAGTCCCTCGAAGGCGAATGCGCCGTGCTGATCGGTCTGCGCCGATACGACGCCGCCCGGACCTTCGAGACCGACACGGTAGTGCGCCGCTTCTTGCTCCTCATCGCGCCGTTCGCGGGACGGCTTCACGCGCCCCCTGACCGCCGCGAACTCCGACGAGAGAATCAGCACAATCTCGCGAATCTCTCCCGACCGAACTGTGATGCCTTGCGGCTCCAGTGTCTGATCGCCGATGCGCACAGCCTTGATGTAGAAATCGTGGCCACGTGCGGATAGGTTGTAGGTTCCCGGGAGAAGCTGCGTCTCCCGGAAGGTGAAATCCGGAAACGCGGTATCGGCCCGCGCCGAAACGCTTGAGTGGTCGGCGCGAACGAAGACGACGGAGACTTGATTGGGCAACTCGCTCCCGTCGCTTTCCACCCGCCCGCGGAAACCGCTGGGATCGAGTGGCTCCAAGGTCAGCCCTCGCAACTCGCCTTCGACCTTGATGATGCCCAGCGAGAAGCGCTTTTCAAGACCGGCGCGAGGGTTGTGACCATAGGTGAAGACGTAGTCCCCCGGTGGGACCTGCTCGATCGAGAAGGCGCCATCCCTCGCAAGCCGGTACATGTGCGAGCCGTACCGAGGCCCGGCGTGAAGCGTCTGTCGCAGCGGACGCATCCACAACAGATGGTCGCCTTGCGATGAGAGATCGAATCCCGCCAGACGGCCGGCTACTGTGAAGGCCGCGCCCGCCATGTCCTCGAGGCGGAGCGAGATGCCACTGATCTGTTCGCCCGCGGCAACCTCGATCGGTACGGGCGCGGAGCGCAGGGTTATGTGGCCACCGCCCCGCCCGCCAATCGCCCCACGCAGCTCGTACGCGCCCTCAGGCAGGCCGATGATGCGGAATTGACCGCGGTCGTCGCTGCGCCCGTCGCCTCGCAATTGGGTGGCGTCCATCGGGTCGGAGCCCGGCGCCAGCAGCCAGATGTGGGCACTTGCCACCGGCTCGTTGAGGTCGTCAAACACCGTTCCGGCCACGACGGCGCCTTTGACCAACTCGAAGTCAAACGGCCCACACCCGCTTTCGACACAGCTCACGTTCAGCTCTGGCTGCTTTTTGCCGCCCGCCGAGATGATGAGATAGCCGAACTTCTCGGCACGCAGCCGCAGGCGTCTCGGCATTTGGTCCGCAAGCAGGTAGCGGCCCTCGCCGTCGGTCCGAGTGACGGCAAACGTCTGTTGGCCGTCCGGCGAGGCGGCTGAGACGAGAGCCTTGCGTAAGGGAATCACGCGGTCGCCGACTCGCTCGAAGACGCGGCCTGCGATCGACTCCGCCGCGCAGACAGACGACGCCAGCAACGCCAGCGCCACTAGACACTGCCCGACTGAGAATGATCCACTGCTTCGCATCAACCCGTGCCGCGAATCTCCGCTCCGCGGCTGTTTACAGGTTACAGACTAAGAGACACCGCGGCTGCGACCTAAGTTTCGGGGAAGTTGTCAGCCGCGCTTGGGCAGCGCGGTAATTCCTAGGCTGATGCCAGGAATTCGGCCGACGCGGTCTAGGCCGGTACTCGCCCAGCGGCCTGGAAATACAGCGAGTTCTCCTGCGCATACCCTGCGAGCGGCGCGGGTAGTTCGGCCCGGTCAAAGATCGCCTTGGCGACGCATGCGCGAAAGCATGATCCGCAGCCGATACAGGTTTGCGCGTTAATGTGCAGCTTGTCGGCGGTGGCGAAGTCGGGGGAATCACGATTCGGGTGAATCGCATCGACCGGACAAACGTCGAGGCAGTTCGTGTCTTTACGACTGGAGCAGGGTTCGGCGATTACGTAGTTCGTCATGGTCGTCTAGAAGCTAATTCGAATGCCGGCATTCGCCTGGCGAAAAAGCCCGGGCTGGATGCCTTGAGGAGCGCGGGATGAGATATAGAGCTGGTTGGTGAAGTTCTTCACGGTGAAGTAGGGCGTCAATTCGAGGCGCTCGCGGCGGATCGAATAATCAGCCGTGGCGTTCAGAAGGGTGTACGAGGGCAACAAACCGGCAGTGCCGTCGTTCGAGGGCGCGATGGTCTCGTCGTTGTCCCCGAACTGCTCGGCAATGCGGCTCACGTCAATCTGAAATCCAAAGCCTCTCCGCTGACGCACACCGAGCAGGAATGTGAGTGTGTTGCGCGGCGCGTAAGGCAGGCGGTTCCCCTGGTAGAGCGTGTTGTTGGTGAATTCAGCCGTTGCCAGGTACATGTGCCGCAGGTCGGTGTAGACAAGCCACGGGCTGTTCACGACTTCGTCCCAGTTAATTCGCAGGCTGCTCTCGATGCCTTGATGAAGTGTTTCGCCGCCGTTGACGAGCGTCGTCGTCGCGCCGCCGGATTCAGCCGCCGTGATGACCTGATTCTCGAAATCCAAACGGAAGAAAGTGACTTCCCCAGTCACCGCGCGATTGGCGCGAAAACGGGCGCCGGCTTCATAGTTCCAGCTCAGTTCGGCATCGAGATCGAGAGCATCGCCGTCGTTCGTGATCGCGATCTTGGTGCGCGGCGGCGCGAAACCGCGGTGAACGCCCGAGAAGAGGGTGATGTGGTCGTTGGCGCGAACCGAAAGACCCAGCCCCGGAACGGCCTGGGTGATGGTGCGCTGGTTGCGGATGTCAACGTTGGTGGGAACGTTCGATCCGTCGGGCTGCCGCACCCGCTGCCGCAGAATATGCCGCTCTTGGGTGTAGTGTTCAAAGCGGACGCCTGGCGTGAAGATCACCCGATCGCCGAGGCGGAAACGATCCTGAATATGAGCCGAGAAGGCCCTGCCAAAGCGGTTTTCGTCATCGCGAAGAACGCCTGTGCGAGCCCGAAAGCCCTGACCGTCGATGCGCTGGTCTTGGGCGTCTTCGTAGACATAGCGAACGCCGAAATCAAGGCTGCCGCGGATGCCCGCGAGGTCGTGCTCGGCTTTTGCGCCAGTCTGAATGCCAAAAACGTTGAACTGCCGGTTGCGATTACCGGCGGAATCGAGCAGGAAGATGGCGCCTCCGGGAACGCCCGGGTCGCCAAAGATTCCCAGATAGTCAGCGCCTTGGTCGGCGGTGTGCCAATCCTGCCTGCCCCAATTGCGGACGGTGTTGTAGGCAAAGAGAGTCGTGTTCCAGACAGCGTTCGGATTGACGGTGGCCGTGTGGCTCAACGATCCCGAGTAACGCCGAACCTTCAACTCGTCGCCAGGAACCGCGTTCTGATTCGCGTCCCGCAGGAACATCGGCAGCGTCAGGCCCAGGTAAGTGGAATTCGATCGTTCGTCATAGAACCCCAGCTTGGCGGCGAAGGTGTGGACGTTGTTCGGCTTGAACGTGAACTTCGATGTGACATCGTCAATATCGAACCAGAAATCGCGCCAGCCGTCACCCTGCTTACGCAGGTAGTTCACGAGCCAGCCGGCTGACTGGTCGCTGTTGCTGCCCCCCAAGGATGCCTGTCCAGAGAAGAAGCCTCGCTGGCCACCCTGGATGTCAAGATCCAGATGTGTCTTCGGCGGCGGATCCGGCGTCACGAAATTGATCACTCCGCCAACGGTCTGCGGGCCGTGCACGATCTGGCCGCTCCCTTTGAGCACTTCAACGCGTCTCATGCGGTCGATCGGAGGCGAGTAGTACATCTCCGGCTCGCCGTAGGGCGCGAGAGCGATGGGGATGCCGTCCTCAAGCATCAAGACCTTGCGGCTGCGATCCGGATTGAGTCCTCGGATGCCGATGTTGAGGCGCATGGCGGCCGGCCCTGAATCCTCCCGCAAAGTCACCCCCGGCACCTTGCGCAGGACCTCGTTGGCATCGGCGGGATGAGAAACTTCGAGCTCATCCTTCGAGATGAGATAGACGGAGCCGGGAATCTCTTGCAGCGTTACCGATGACTCCCCTACCACTTCGATCGATGCAGTACTAAGGCGTACCGCGGTGAACTGAAGCTGGACCGCGACCGTGCCCGACGCGGGAACGTCGACCGTGACTTCCACCGTTTCGAAGTCTTCCGAGAAAGCGCGCAGCTTCTGCTCGCCGCTGGGGGCTGGCGCAATGGCAAACCGCCCGAGAGCGTCCGCCCATCTCGATCGAGCCGATCCGGCCAGTTCAATTTGGGCGTCAGCTACCGGAAGACCGTCCAGGTCAACGACCGTGCCATGAATCGTTTGGGCGGGTAGTGTGGTCGTCAGCGTTGTCGTCAGCAGCGCCGCCGCAGCCGTGAGAAGGCGTGCCGGTTTGGTCCAGCGCATCAGAAATGCCTTGGTCGTCATGGATACAATCGATCGTTTCTGTTCGGATAGCGATGAGCTTTAAGTTGCAACTAAGTTGCATACCGTTGCTAGAAAATCAGAGTACTCGAACTTGCAACTCAATGTCAACTACAAATTGATCACCAGGAGAAATTCAGCGACTAGTAGCTGTACACAGTCGTGTGAGCGGTCATTGACGAACATTCTTTCCTGATCGTGTTGTCGCGAACCATGCAAGAAGGTCACTGTAGCGCGGCACAAGCTGGTGTCATCACCGCTCCATGTGGCTGCAATCGACTGTCAAGAGGTTCTCTACTTTAGCCCGTTCCGCGGCCCACCCGCCTTGACATCACCTCCAACCCGATGACATCCTGATCGCCTGTGGTTGCCCGACGTGAGTTTCTGACCGGCTTGGCCGGCGCCGCCCTTGCCGGCTGTGAACCGGAAAAGTCTCGGCCCAACGTTGTCGTGCTGATGCCCGATCAATTCCGCGGGATGGACCTCAGCGTCATGGGCAATCCCGACGTCCAGACGCCAAACATGGATAATCTGGCTTCGCAGGGCGTCCTCATCGAGAACACGTTCGCGAACTGCCCCGTGTGCTGCCCAGCCCGCGGGACTCTCCTCACGGGGCGCTACGCCCACGCCCACGGCGTCGCTGCCAACGACGCGCCTCTGCCGAGCAACGAAGTGACGATCGCCGAGATCCTCAAAGAGCACGGCTATCGCACGGGCTTCGTCGGTAAATGGCATCTCGAAGGCGGCAAGCGTCTGCCGGGATTCGTGCCGCCCGGGCCGCGCCGCCAGGGTTTCGACTACTGGGCGGCGAACATCTGCAGCCACAACTACTGGGATATGGAGTTCTTTCGCGATGAGCCCACGCCGATCGCCATGCCGGGCTACTCGGCGGAGACCTTCACCGACGAGGCCATCAAGTTTCTCGCACAGGAGTCCCAACAACCGTTCTGCCTGTATCTGCAATGGGGGCCGCCTCACAACCCTTACGTGGCACCTCCTGAGTACATGAATCTCTACGACCTCGACGCCCTCACGATGCGCGGGAACTGGAAACCCGAGACGCCCCTCAATAGCCGCATCGACATCGCGGGGTACTACTCGGCAATCACCTTCATCGACCACGAGGTGGGCCGCATTTTGAAGGTGCTTGAAGAGCAGGGCCTCGCCGAAAACACGATCGTCTTGCTGACGTCCGACCACGGCGACATGCTCGGCTCGCACGGACATTCGCTAAAGCGCAAACCCTGGGAAGAGTCGATCCGCATACCGGGCATCCTGCGCTACCCTGCCGTGATCGAAGCGGGACAGACGGCGAGTTTTCCGCTGTCGCACGTTGACATGGTGCCGACGCTCTTGGGCTTGGCGGGACTACCGCCCAAACCGAACATGCAGGGGCACAACTGCACCAGCTTGCTGACAGGAGCCACGGAAGGCGAGCCCGAGTCGGCCTACCTGCAGAGCTACACGCCCACTGAAGGGAATGAATTCCCCCCCTGGCGCGGCGTCCGAACCACCCGCTACACCTACGCGCGGCACGAAGATCGTCCCTGGCTGCTGTACGACAATGAAGACGATCCGTTCCAGATGCAGAATCTGATTGGCCTCGCCGAGCACAGAAACCTTGAAGCGGAACTCGACAGCCTCACGAAGAGCTGGTTCGAAGATACACAGGACTCCTGGATTGAGCGGAAAGACCTTCCCTACCGGTAGACAAAATGAGTACCACCGAAGCCTTCATCAACGAAAACGCCCCACGATTTCAAGAGGAACTTTTCGAGTTTCTCCGCATCCCGAGCATCAGTACCCTGCCCGAACATGCCGACGATGTCCGCCGCGCCGCGGAATTTGTGGCTTCGAAACTACGGGATGCCGGTCTCGAAAACGTTGAAGTCATTCCGACCGACAAGCATCCGCTGGTCTACGCCGACTGGCTTCACGCTCCCGGTGCGCCGACAGTGCTGTGCTACGGCCATTTCGACGTACAGCCGGTAGATCCCATTGATGAGTGGAAGTCGCCGCCCTTTGAGCCGACCGTTCGCAACGGCAGCGTCTACGCGCGCGGCGCGGCCGATGATAAGGGCCAACTCTATATCCACATCAAAGCGATCGAGGCCCTTCATGCCGTCCACGGCAAGCTGCCGGTCAACGTTAAGGTTCTGATCGAAGGTGAGGAGGAAGTCGGGGGCGAATCGATCTCGGCATACCTACCCGCGAACCGCGCCAAGCTGAAGGCCGACGTGGCGCTCGTATCCGACACGTCGATGTATGCCGCCGGACTGCCGTCACTCGACATCGGCCTGCGGGGCATGATCTACCAGGAATGGATAGCCACCGGCCCCGCGCAGGATCTTCACTCCGGCATGTATGGTGGCGCCGCTCCGAATGCTGTTTTCGGCCTCGTCGAGCTGCTCGCCAAGTGCAAGAACGCTGCCGGTGTCTGCCAAATCCCCGGTTTCTACGATGATGTCGAACCGCCGGCTGCTGCTGAGAAAGAAAGCTGGGATCGGCTGCCCTTCGATGAAACGGAGTATCTGAGGACGGAGGTGGGCTCAACGCGGCTGACGGGCGAACCCGGCTACAGCGTCATGGAGCGGACATGGGCGCGGCCGACGTTCGAAGTTCACGGCATCGGCGGCGGCTTTACTGGTCCCGGCGCGAAGACCGTCATTCCGGCCAAGGCTGTCGCAAAAGTCAGCATGCGCCTTGTGCCCCGCCAGGACCCTGCCGCGATCCTGCCCCTGATCCGAAAATTTGTCGCCGCCAACACCCCGGCCGGCATCAGCGTTACGATACGCGAGCTGAATGCGTCGCCGGCCAGCATGGTCTCGCCGGAGAACGTTTTCATTCAGAAGGCCGCTTTGGCGCTAACGGATACCTTCGGCGTAGAGACCGTCTTCACCCGCTGTGGCGGATCGATCCCGGTTGTGGGTGAGTTCGACGAGTTCCTGGGTATGCCAACGATTCTGATGGGGTTCGGCCTCCCCGACGACGGCCTGCACGGCCCGAACGAGAAGTTCTTGCTCGATAATTTCCAGAAGGGCATCCGCACGGTCGCTCACTTTTTCGAATCACTCGCTCCCGCTTGACGGAATTCGTGGCTCTCACCCGGTAGGCTATAGGGACCCCTTGATTCCGGCCAGTCATCTGCTAACGGGCTTCCTCGCGGGCCGCGCCATCCGCCTGACTAGCGACGCCGCACCACCCAAACGCTCTTGGCTTGACCCCTTGGTCGTCATGGCGATGGGCGCTGCCCTGGTTCCCGACTTGGACGTAGTCCCCGGTCTGATGAACTTCGCGGTGTCGGGCTGGCATCGTGGGGCGACACATTCTCTCGTCGGTATCCTTACGCAGGCGTTACTGATTACGGTCGGCGCGCGCCTCGCATGGATGCTTGTATTCTCGGAGGTGCTGTCGTGGGGTCCACTGTTCAGGGCTGCCCTTGCCGGACTTGCCACACATGTCTTCTGGGACTATCTCAACCCCTGGGGCGTCGCGCTTCTGTGGCCGCTGAGCGAAGAGCGACATCTCGCCAACCTCATCCACGAAGGTGATGTTTTCGTATTAGCCGCGCTCGCCGCAGGCTCGGCGTTGGTGGCGACGCGGCGATATCGCGCAGGCTTTGTCATTCCCGTCCTGGTCATTTCCGCTTACGCGTTGCTCCAGTTCCAGTGGAGCTTGACGATCAAGGAAAAGGCCGGAGGGGAGCTTTCCTCTGATCTAATACGCGTCTACCCGAACGCCCAGATAGGCTGCCCTTGGTTGGTGCTGGCTCGGTTTTCGGCCCAAATTGAGGGGCCCCATATCGAAGCATATTGCGTCTCGGTACCGTTATCAGGTGAGCGCCGACTCGCACTCCGCGAGCCGCTCCTTGACGATCCCAGAATCACCGCAAGCGCCGAACTGAGGGACGTCCGGAAGTTTAATGCGGAGCGGCCGTTCGCTTTCGCCGAACTCCGCGCGCAAGCGGATGGCTCGGCCACGGTCATCTGGCGCGACCTTCGCGAGGCGGTCTTCCAACCCCAGGCGGAGCAGCCATTTGGGTACTACGTGCACTTCTCGCCCGGCGGCCGGCTGACCGGCCATGAACATGAATGGTTTTTGCTATGGTGGTTCTGGTAAGACGCGCGCGTGTCCACCTTCCGCGCGGGGGCGCCGGTTGATTCCCGATTCCGATTCACGTAGTATGCGGAAGTATCTTTCGAGCCCACGGGAGAAAATTATGAAGCGACTACCGGCCCTACTGTTGATGTGCCTTCTGCTGAACGATCTGGCGTTGGCCCAGGGAAATATTCGTAACCCGACGATCAACACGGAGACCGAGCAGGGTGATCTAATATCCCAAGCCGGGCAGGCGGAAGACGATGCGACCCGAATGCAGTTGCTCGAAACTTTTGTCCAGAAGTACAGCGATCACGACACAATCGGCTACGTCTATCTTCAACTCCAGAATCTTCATCTGGCGGCAGGCAACTTCGACAAGGTCATCGAGTATGGCAAGAAGTTGCTGGCGACTGTTCCCGGCGACGTAGAAATCCGCCACAATCTGACGAAGGCGTACGAGGCCAAGCAGAACTTCGACGCGCTGCTCCCCCATCTGATCGAAACCAAGCCCCTCGCCGAGAAGGAGACGCAGTTACCCGAACCGGAATTTGTAGATGAGGTCGAAGGCTGGCAAGCCCGCCTCGACTATTCAAAAGGAGTGATTCAGTACATCGAATATTCGCTCTACACTTCAACCCTCAAGATCACCGATCCCGCCAAGAAAATCGAGTACATGGACGCGCTCAAGAAGCACTACCCCGAAGGGCAGTACGCGAAGACACTCGATGACATGTACGTTCAGGTGTATCAGCAACTGGGGGATGCTGAGAAGATGCTGACGGCAATGGAAGCGGCAATTCAGGCGAACCCGGCGAATGAGTATTATCTCTTCACGCTCGCCGAAAGCGGCGCCCGACAGGCCCAGTACGGCAAATCCAAGGGCTATGCCGAGCAACTCGTTCAGGCCATGGCGCAGAAATCCAAGCCCGACAACATGACCGAAGAGGACTGGGTGAAGCACAAGGCCCTGTTCACCGCCTATGGCGATTACATTCTCGGCAAGCTCACCGTGCTACAAGCCGGCGAGGACAAGCAAGCCTACCGTGACGCCCGCAAAGCCCTTCTCGATATCGTCGATCCGATCAAGGAGCAAGGTGGAGAGCACTACGGCATCCTCGCGTACATGCTGGGGATTTGCTACGTCAAGCTCGACATCGGCGGGGACAACATCGCCCAGGCAACGAATTGGATGAACGTCTCCGCCAAAGAAGCTCACCCCTATCAAGGCGAGGCCCAGAAAACCCTCGGTGCGATCCGGCAAGCCACCCAGTAAGTCAGCGGCAGGAGCCGATTGGGCTGTCGGCTTAGCGGGCAGGGCATCCCCTTCGTTGTCTACTCTAGGTTTTCACGCAGGCTGCGCCGGCCGGGCCGCTACACACAGCTATCGGCGTGATAGGAACTCCGCACCAAGGGCCCTGCTTCTACGTGCCGGAAGCCAATCTCTTCGCCAATCCGCTTGAATTCGGCGAACTCTTGGGGCGTGTAGTAACGATGAATCGCCAAGTGGTCACGGGAAGGCCGCAGATACTGCCCCAGCGTAAAGATATCGACCTGATGCGCGCGCAGGTCACGCATCACTTCCACAACTTCCTGTTCGGTTTCGCCTAGTCCCAGCATCACGCCTGACTTCGTAGGAATCAGCGGGGCCACGCGCTTGGCGTGACGCAGCATATCGAGCGAGCGCCGATAATCCGAACCCCGGCGCACATCGAAATACAAGCGCGGTGCCGTCTCGACATTGTGATTCAGCACATCGGGCCGGGCCGCCATGACCGTCTCCATCGCCTCGCGCGAACCCATAAAATCCGGCACCAAGACTTCCACCTGGCAGCCGGCAATCTTCTTGCGAATAGCTTCGATCGTTAGCGCGAATAGCTCGGCGCCGCCATCCTTGCGATCGTCGCGATTCACGCTCGTGATCACGGCGTAGCGTAAGCCCAGCGTCGCCACGGCATCGGCGACACGGCGCGGCTCGTCGTAGTCCACTTCAAGCGGGGCGCCTTTCTGCACGGCGCAGAAACCACACCGCCGCGTACAGACATTCCCGAGAATCATGAACGTCGCCGTCTGCCGGTTCCAGCAATCCCCCACGTTCGGACACGCCGCGCTCTCACACACCGTGTGCAGGTTCAGATCCGTAACAAGCTGCTTGAGTCGCCGGTAGTTTTCACCCACGGGCGCCGGCGCCTTCAACCAGTCTGGACGGCGCCCAGCCGGCCCTGGATGCGGACCGTCATAGGCCGGCACCAGCGGCTTGGCGCGAGGCGCGCCTGTGCTTCCGATCTGAACGAGATCGCTCATGCTGCTCTCAGTGTATCGGGGGAACGGCGAAACTACTTGACCTTCTCGTCCTTCTCCACCTTGCCGTCACGCATGTGAATCACCCGGTGCGCATGCAAAGCGATCTCCATCTCGTGAGTCACGACAATGATAGTATTGCCGCGCTGATGCAACTCCTCGAAGAGCGCCATGATCTCCGTACCCGTAGCAGAATCCAGGTTCCCTGTCGGCTCATCGGCCAACAAGATCGACGGATCATTCACCAGCGCCCGCGCGATCGCCACGCGCTGCCGCTGGCCGCCTGAAAGTTCATTCGGCTTGTGGTACATCCGATCGACCAGATCCACCATCCGCAATGCGTTCTGCGATGCCTTGATTCGGGCATTCGGCGCGACACCGCAATAGATCATGGGCAGTTCCACGTTCTGCAGCGCCGTCAAGCGGGGCAACAGGTTGAACGTCTGGAAGATAAACCCGATTTCCATGTTGCGGATCTCGGCTAGCTCGTCGTCATTCAGCCGGCTGACCAGGCGCCCCGCGATATAGTAGTCGCCTTTCGTCGGCGAATCGAGACACCCGATCAGGTTCATCAAAGTCGACTTGCCCGAGCCCGACGGCCCCATGATGGCAACATACTCGCCCTTGTGAATCTCAACATCCACGCCCGACACCGCGTGGATCTTCTCATCGCCCATGGTGTACGTCTTCCAAATATCGAACGTACGGATGACGATGCCTTGATCCTTGAGCTGCTGCCCGGTGTTCTTTGCTTCCGCTGTAAGTGCTGTAGCCATGTAAATGATTGGATGCCCCGTCTACCGCTGCTCGATCCGAGATTGGGGGGGGGGCAAGAAGAAGTGACGACGAGAAACGGAAAAGGTTTCCGCGCCGAACCGCTGAACCCAGTGTATCAAGGACTTACCAGAACTCCCGGGCGTTCTCTCGGACGCGATCTCCGTGCGCCTGAATCGACTCCATCTGCCCTCGATTCATGGGCGTCCAGTCATCGAGGAGCACCAAATCCTGCTCCAGCTCCGCGCGGTTTCCCGGAGCCATCAGCGTCACCGCCACGGATTCATTCGCCAAACAAAACCGGTAACAATCAAGAGCCACCGGCGGCGCGAAACCTGCCGGATCGTCCGCCGTGCCGGCCAACAAGTCTTTCCACCGCAGGCCTGTGAAAGTCACGACCGGCGTTCCCAACTCGTCGGTCACGGGAAAGACATCATGCTCGGCCCCACGATGGGCGGCGTTGTAGCGAATCATCAACATATCCAGCCGCGGCTTGCCTGTTTCCGGATCCACTTGTTGCGCCCAACCCGCCGCCAACTTGCGCTGATGACTCGTTAAACCGATCATCCGCAACGCACCTTGTTCGGTGAGGCGCGCCAACGTTTGCCATGCGCCCTGTGGTGCGATGAGGGCCTGCCACTCAGCTTCTGATTCCACGTAGTACAACGTCGCGATATCCAGATAATCGGATTTGAGACGCGCGAGAATCGAGTCAAACTCCTTCGCGGCCTCGTCGGCGCCCGATGCTTGAAACTGCACCGCGACGGCCACATCCTTGCGTTGGGCCCCGAGTCCCGCGACCGTTTTCGAGAGAGCGTCCGGCTTACCGCACCAGTTCAAATAGTTGATACCACTATCAATGGCGTGCTCGACATCATCGGGCCGCAAATGGGTATTGCCGCGGGTCGCCAGTCCCAGCCGGCAAACAGGGGGCGAGCCAGCCTTGAGTTGAGCGGTTCTTCGCATCGTCAATCTGTCAGGAACGCTCCCGCTGCCATTGGGCAAAGGTCTTCCCACCCGCGGCCAACTCAGAGAGCAGCGGGGCAGGTTTCCACCAATGGCCGTGCTGCTGCTCGAACTCGCGGACGCGGGAATGGACCTTATCCAAACCCACCCAATCCGCGTACCACATAGGCCCGCCCTTATAGCTGGGGAACCCGTATCCAGTGAGGTAGACGATGTCGATGTCGACGGGCCGCAGCGCGATCCCCTCTTCGAGAATGCGTGCCCCTTCATTGACCAGCGCATAGATCGTCCGCTCGACAATCTCCTCCGCGCTCACGGCTCGCTGGGCGATTTCCGCTTCTTTCGCCAACGCCGCGATCACGGGCTGGACCTCCGGGTCGTCAATGCGCCGCCGATTCTCACCATAGCGATACCAGCCGGCGCCGGTCTTCTGCCCATAGCGCCCCATCTCGTAGAGCTTGTCTTCGGCAAGCGGCTGGCGCACGCCCTCGGGCTGCGAATGCTTCGCTTCCTGGCGAATCCGCCAGCCGATATCGATCCCCGCCAGATCGCCCACCGCCAGCGGTCCCATCGCCATTCCGAAATCTTCAAGGGCCTTGTCGACGTCGGTGATCTTCGCCCCTTCCTCCACCAAGAACTGTGACTCGCGAACGTAAGGTCCGAACATGCGGTTGCCGACGAAACCATGACAGTTCCCGACCAGCACGCCTACCTTGCGCAACCGCGTGGCTAGCTGCATCGACGTGGCAACGACGTCTTTCGCCGTTTCCTTCCCGCGCACCACTTCAAGCAACCGCATGACGTTGGCCGGCGAGAAGAAGTGCGTCCCGATGACGCGTGAGGGATCCGACGTGACCGACGCGATCTCATCCACATCGAGCGTCGAAGTATTCGTAGCAAGAATCGCCTCCGGCTTCGTGGCTGCATCCATGTCGCGGAAGACGGCTTTCTTCAATTCCATGCTTTCGAATACCGCCTCGACCGCGATGTCCGCGTCCTGGAACCCCTCGTAGCTCGTCGTCGGCTGGATGAGATACATCCGCTCACTCACGAACTGCGATGTGAATCGCCCTCGCTGCACCGAGCGGTCGTAGTTGGCCCGGATGCGCGCCATGCCCTTCTCGAGTGCCTCTTCAGACATTTCTTTCAGCAGCACCGGGATGCCGGCGTTGGCATAGTTCATCGCAATGCCGCCCCCCATCGTCCCGGCGCCGACGATCGCGACCTTGGCCACTCTGCGGATTGGCGTGTCGGGGGGCACATCGGGAATCTTGCGCACCTCGCGTTCACCGAAGAATGCATAGATCAGCGCCTCGGACTGCGGTGATTGCAGGCATTCCATGAAGAGTTTCGCGGTGAGAGCGCGCGCTTCTTCGAAGGGCATCTTCGTCGCCGCTTCCACCGAATCGATGGCCTTCAAGGGCGCGATTTGCCCGCGCCGCTTCTTGTGCGCCAGCGCACGGACGTTTTCGAAGATGGGAGCGTTCGTCGCCGCGTCGCCCAGCAAGTCGTCCTTCTCACGAACCTTTGGCGCAGCGGCCCCACTCGCGATCACCTCGGCCGCGAAGGCCAGCGCTCCCTTCAGCAAACTCTCCTGATCATCGCCTTCGACGATTCTGTCGAGGATGTAGTGGTCGAGCGCGTCCTGAGCTGAAATCGGATCCCCAGTCGCGCACATCTCAGCCGCCTTTGCCACGCCCGCCAGCCGCGGTAGCCGCAACGTACCCCCCGCGCCGGGGATGATGCCGAGCTTCACCTCGGGCTGGCCCACCTGAGCCGAGCGGATCGCCACGCGGTAGTGGCAGGCCATCGCCGTTTCGAGCCCGCCGCCGAAGGCCGTCCCGTGAATTGCCGCGATGACGGGCTTGGGGCAGTCCTCCAGCTTGAACAGCAGCGGATGCAGCCCCTCGCCCCGCTCCTTCTTGCCCGCGCGCACTTTGGCGAACTCGCGAATATCCGCTCCGGCGATGAACGTCCGCCCGGCGCCGATCAAAACGATGGCCCTCACCGAGTCGTCCGCGACGGCCTGATCGATTGCCGCGGTAATCCCCTCCGGAACGCCGGGACTGAGAGCATTCACGGGGGGATTCCGCACCGTCACCACCGCCACATCGCTAGACACATCAGCGGGCCGAGAAAGAGAAACCAGTTCACTCATCACAGACTCCTATTTGAAAACCAAGGGCAGATTATCGCACGCACGCCGCGACCCTCTGGAACCCCGCCGCTCCATGGCAGTGTGCGAGCTTCGCGAGTTTGCGAGAAACTAATGGTTTATGTCCTTCACCCGACGCTACTTCCTGACCGCCCTGGCCGCAATGCCCACCGCCCAAGCCGCCGAGTGGTCTCAGTTTCGAGGGGGCTCCTCCGGAGCAATCGCTGACAATTCTCAGCTTCCCGAAACCTGGAGCGCAAGCGAGAACATCGCCTGGAAAACTCCGATCCCCGGCAAGGGCTGGTCATCTCCCGTTGTCTGGGACGATCAGATCTTCCTCAACACCAACATCAGCACTGCCGGTGATGAAGCGCCCCCGGGCGGCTTCTACTCCGGCGGCGAATCGCTGCCCATCCCCACCGACGAACACCGCTGGACCGTCTACTCGATCGACTTCAACTCCGGCAAAATTCGCTGGGCTACTGACGTCCATCGCGGCGTCCCCAAAACCCCGCGCCACCGCAAGAACACCTACGCCTCGGAAACGCCCGCCACTGACGGCGAACGCGTGTACGCCCACTTCGGTGACCTTGGCACCTACTGCCTCGACATGAACGGCAAAGTCCTATGGTCGAAGCCCTGGCCGCCCGTCGAAACCCATTACGGCTACGGCACCGCTTCCTCGTCCGTCGTCCACGAGGGCCGCCTCTATATCCTGAACGACAACAACGAGCAATCCTACCTGCTTGCCCTCGACAAACTCAGCGGCAAGGAAATCTGGCGCGTCGACCGCGACGAGCCCACGACCTGGTCAACGCCCTTCGTTTGGGAGAACGAGCAGCGTACCGAAATCGTCACCGCCGGACGTAACAAAGTCCGATCGTACGATCTTGACGGCAAGCTGCTGTGGGAAATCAGCGGCATGTCGGCACTCTCGCTACCGACCCCCTTCGCTGTCGACGGTTTGCTCTACGTGACGTCGGGCTTCCACACAACCGCCGAGCGGCCCGTCTATGCCATCCGCCCTGGGGCATCCGGCGACATCACGCCGGCCGCCGGAACCAGCAGTAATCAGTATCTGGCGTGGAGCCTGCCCCAAGGCGGCCCTTACCACCCCACACCTGTCCTTTATGACGGACGCTTCTATGTCCTGTTTGACCGGGGCTTCCTGACCTGCCACGAGGCCCGCAGCGGCAAGGAAATCTACGACAAGCGCCGCATCGATACGGCCGGCGACAACTTCACGGCTTCGCCCTGGGCCTATAACGGAAAGCTGTTTTGCCTCGATGAATCCGGCGACACTTACGTCATTCAAGCCGGCCCCGACTTCAAAGTCCTGGGCAAGAACTCCCTGAACGAGATGTGCATGGCCACCCCCGCGATCGCCAGGGATAGCCTCATCATCCGAACCTACGCCCACCTCTACCGGATCGCCAAGAGCACCGCCTAGGCGGCGGTTTACTTGACGATCTGTTCGCGGATGACAATGCGTTCGCCGCCAACTTCCACGGGCTGAACGCCGGATCGGCCGCGGAAATACATCGTTTTTGCAATAGGCGCGGATACGTTTCCTTCGAAGTTCCCGCTGCGCTGGCCGAACCAGACAGCACGGCCGGCCATGGCCGGCAAGTCGGCATCGAGCAGGTTCAGACTGACGGCCTCGGTGGCTGTCGCGTGCAACTGCAGAGCTTCGCTCAATTTCGCGATTTTCTCACTCTGATCGCCGCTCAAGATCGCGAGGGCCTGCTCGTGCAGGGATGCCCGTGAGCCGGGCATCGATTGGCGAAGCTGTTGCATTTCGATCGTCAGCCGGCCGACGAGGACGGGGTCGGGCGAGGACGCTTCGAGCGCCTGGTCGAGTTCACGCTGCTTGGCGCCGAGCTGCTCCATGGCGGGGCGCATGCGTTCGAATTGATCACGGCGAAGGTCCCCGAGTTGTCGGACTTGCTCGTCGGTAAGGGATAGGTAGTCTTGCAGGCTTTCATGCCCTCCCATCGGGGTGTGGACCGCTTTGAAATGGAAGTCAGGGCCCTGCGCCATCAGAAGCGGAGTGACAAGGAGCAACGTCGAAAGAATCTTGAGCATATGCATCTATTTCCAGCGGGCTTTTGAGCCACGGTATGGGTGAAACACAGAGTTTAGACGACAGCGGGTTGGAAAGGTTAGCAGCCTGAGATTCGATGTGCGGTTGAGCCTAAAACCGAGCGGCTTCGAATACGTGGGCGAACTCGGGAGAGTCGGTAGGTGCAGCAGGAGAGACGCCGCGGCAGGAAAATGTCTCCAGGCACCGAGGCGAATCGGCCGAAACTGTGCGGGATGCAGCTTGCGTTTCGGCCCAAGCCGAACCCGGGCGTGGTGATTGTCTGTCTCCGGGAAGGCCGAGAGTGGCCGCCAGGAATAGGAAGAAAAGGGTCCCCCCGCTGACGATAACTGCTTCCCTGAAGAGCAGCTTTGGCGCGGTACGAACGGTCATGCTTCTTGCGAGCATGCCGGGACCCCTATTCCGCCTGCGTCAACTGGGGTAGGAAGTTCTCTAGGACCCAGAGGCCGAAAGCTTCCTTCTCGCGGACGGAGAAGGAAATCTGGGTGCCATCGGGGCTGATGCTGAGACCACTGAGGAGACGTGCATCGAGTTCTTCCCTCGAAAATTCATCGGACCAAATCTCGTGGATCAAGCCTGTCTCGACTGCTTCGCCGCCACCGACCGGAACTCGGAGGATTCTCCCCTTGCTGTGTAAACGGCGGAGCGAAAATAGACCACAGAGCGGCGATTCGAGGCCGTTCACGGGCGGCGCAAAATTA
>JAQBUE010000316.1 GCA_027624045.1 Acidobacteriota bacterium | reverse complement strand
TCTTCAGGATCATCTTGTATTGGAAACACTCCCTCCTTTCAGGATCATCTTGCATTGGACAACTCTGCAAGGAAAGAAGTTGTATCTAATCGGCTATAATGACCGCTCATGTCCGCTGTAACGAGGGTGCGCGTCCCGGCGTCAAGCGCGAATTTGGGACCGGGGTTCGACACTCTCGGTCTTGCCCTAAACCTCTATCTTGAGTGCAGGTTTGAGGTGTCTGAGAGCCTTCAGATCACGGCCACGGGGAGAGACGTTGATTCGATTCCTCTTGATGAGACGAATCTAATCTGGCGGACGGCTGTTACGGTGGCGCGCTCGCAGCAGCGCGAAATGCCCCCGATTCGGCTCGAAATCAGCAACGACATTCCGATCGGCAAGGGCCTGGGTTCCAGCGGCACGGCTCTGGTTGCGGGCGTCGCGATTGCCAGCAAAGCGCTGCACCTGGATTGGGACGATCATCGAATCCTTGATGAGGCCGCGCGCCTGGAAGGCCACCCGGATAATGTCGCGGCGGCTGTGCTGGGTTCAATCGCAACGGCCACGATCGGGGATGACGGCGTGACGCGTGCTGTGCGGATCGAGATGCCCAAGACGTTCCGGGTGGCGGTTGTGTGCCCCGACTTCGTGTTGCCGACGAACCAGATGCGGTCGGTGCTGCCGGATTGCTATTCGCGTGAAGACGTAGTTTTTAACCTGCAGCGTGCCACTCTGCTCGTCGCGGGGCTGGCGACAGGGAATCACGAGGCCTTTCCGGCGGCCTTCGAAGACCGCCTGCATCAGCCACACCGCATGGCCAGCGTGCCGGGGATGGAGCAGATCCTCAAGCTCCGCGCGCCGGGCTTGCTGGGATGCGCGCTGAGCGGGGCGGGTCCGGCGATTTTGGTTTTCTACGACGAAGGCTCAGAGCATGTGCTCGAGTTGGTTCGCGCTGAGTTCACCAAGGCCGGCAAGGCGAACGAAATTGTCGTCCGCGGAGTCGCCGAGAAAGGGCTTGAGATCACGTGACGGAATCGAAACAGTGGCTCACGACGAATGGCTGGCCGGGCGAAGATCCCCGCGATTGCCCGAGTTCGTCCAAGCGTTTTCCCGATGGGGCCGAATACCGCATCGAGATTCCCAGCACAGAAGGCCCGCGCTCGTTTCGCGCCGTACTTGATGAAGCGGCCAAGCGCGCGGTACCCGTTCATCGCATTAGCCAAGGCAGCGGCGTCATGCTTCAGACCGATGCTGAGATTCGCGAGATGGTTGAGCTTGGGCGCGCCAACGACATCGAAGTGAATCTGTTTGTTGGACCGCGCGCGACGTTTGATATCGGCGCGCAAGTCAAGGCCGACGCAGGCAAGGCGATCGGGCTGAGCCTGCGCGGCGCCGACCAGCTTGTTTTCGCGCTGGAAGATGTGCGCCGAGCGGTTGGCCTGGGCGTCAATAGCATTCTCGTTTCCGACATTGGGCTGCTCGCCATCATGGGTAAGCTCAAGACGACGGGCGACCTGCCCGCCGACCTCATCATCAAGACGTCCGTCATGATGGCGCCAACAAATCCGGCTTCGGCACGGGTGCTGGAGGATCTCGGGGCGACAACGATCAACGTTCCCTCCGACTTGACGTTGCCGCAGCTGGCCGCCATCCGGGCCGCGATTGATGCGCCCATTGACTTTTATGTCGAAGCGCCGGATAACATCGGCGGGTTCATTCGGCATTACGAGACGCCGGAGTTCATCCGCGTCGCTGCTCCGCTGTACGTGAAGCTCGGGCTGCGCAATTCGCCGGACATCTACCCGAGCGGCTCGCACATCGAGGATCTCGTCGAGCGCTTATCGCGCGAGCGTGTGCGGCGCGCTGAACTGGTGTGCGCGATGATCAAGCGCTATTCGCCGCATGCGGTCATGTCGCCGCGGCCTGCACCGGTCAGGGCTTGAGTCGCAGTAACTGGCATTTCGTCCCAAGTGCGACCGTCAAGAAGCCGACCAGTCCGTGACTTGAAAACACCACCCCATTGCTTGAAGAAGAACGCGACGCCGTCCTGAACACACTGGTCGCGAATCTCTCGGACCCAGGCGGGATCGAGCGGGCGCGCTCCGGGTCCGGATTCCCCGCCCACGATGACCCAGTCTATGCCCGTCAGGTCCAAATTCGGTAGTGGTCCAAGTAGCGGTTCGACGCTGAGAAACTTGATGCAGGCTTTGGTCCTACGTAGCTCGTCTACGCGCCGTTGGTAGTCTCCATTTTCGACGCTAACACCCATCCATATCTGTGGCTGCCACTTCAGTTCGCCATTCATCGCGAGCACACGTTGCGAGCGCTTCGTCAACACTTGGTACTGATGCCAGTGTGCGGTCACCATGACATCGAACACTCGCTGGATGTATGAACCGGGTACATCCTCATGGAAAAGATCGCTCATGCTATTTACAAACACGCGGCGTGGATTCTTCCAACTAAACGGATGTTGGAGCATGTGAGGCTGTAACGTCAATTCAAAGCCATTGCGGTAGTTGTTTTGTCCCATGGCCTGCAGACGGCGTGACAGACGCTCCGCATAACAAAACTGGCAGCCGGGGCTGATCTTTGAGCAACCGGTAACCGGGTTCCAAGTTGCGTCGGTCCATTCGATATGCGAGGCGTTTGCCATTTGTCAGAACCAGGTCCGGTTGCGATACTTATCAAAAATGTGTTGGACGATCTTGTTCGCGGTCGGATCCGGCGAAGCGAAAAAGAGGTAGTAGACCGTGCGACCGAGGCTATTGCGAAAAGGAAGGGGTTTCGGTGCATACTTGAAACCTGCTACCTGTACTAGACGCCGACGGTATGCTTCCGCGATCTTGTCATTGGCGTCATCCACTTTCATCGCTCCCGGTGAGTCAAAAAAGTTCCCTTGGCGTGCTGTTTCGTAGACCACGTCCCGCCACGATTCGTCACCCCAGAAACCGGTCATTCGTCCCAGTTGATCGGGCTTTGCACTCTCGGGCCTCGTAAGGAGGACGTTCATGTTCATATCCATAACCATGAAGTTGAGGAATATTTCAATTGACCTCATCTTACCGGCAGTCTGAACGACTTCCCATGAGAGGCCGATATTGAAGGGGTCCAGCAGACAAAGGGCGCGCCTATAGTCGCTGTACCTCGCCTGGGGAAAGACCTCGGTCAGTAGAATCTGATTGCAGTCTCCGCTATAGATATGCACATCGGGACGGGAGCCGACATGGGAGCGAAGCTGTTCGACTTTCTCTGCATCCAGATCGATTAGGTGATACTCCTGAAATGGAGGGTTGGTCGAGAGGGCATTCAGCGGACTGCCCTGTATGACCTGACCGGTCTCACGTGAGAGGTGCAGGCCACGTCCCGCGAATCCATCGATGTAGAGGTGGTAGAATCCCTTCCCCGATACGATTCGAGAATAGGGCTCTGCGTACTCTCGTAATATTTCGAGTTTGACTTCTGACCACGGACCGATTGTGTCGAACTCTGAAGGTGACATAGCAGCCTGTGGTGGAAGTTCCACATTGAAACAAGAGTCGATAAACTTGTTCTATGGCAATGGGACGGCGCAAGCGACGCGAGCGGCA
>JAQBUE010000082.1 GCA_027624045.1 Acidobacteriota bacterium | reverse complement strand
CGCGCCGCTGGCCACCCCGCTGCTTCTCGCCGCCTGAAAACAGGGTATTCTGCCACAGGCTGTTAACCGACGGAGCTGCGGTGAGGCGATACGGCGTCGAGCTGGATACGTATCGTTCGGAAGAGGCCCGCAAGAGTATGGATGAGGTAGTCCAGGGCAGCGCCTTCGACACGTACGCAGCCGTCGAGTCCTTCTCGCTGGTCTATCTGAACCCGCCTTACGATTTCGAGATCGGCGAAGGAAGGAACCAGCGGATGGAAGGGGGACGGTAAAGGGGACGGACACCATTTAACAGACATGGAATCAGTAACTTAGCGATACAAAAGCGCCCAACGGCCCCGTTTCCAAGCGCTCTCCATCCATGCCGGTCACAACGTCTGCAACAAAAGAACCTGCGCC
This sequence comes from Acidobacteriota bacterium, assembly GCA_027624045.1. Taxonomy (GTDB): domain Bacteria; phylum Acidobacteriota; class Terriglobia; order Bryobacterales; family UBA6623; genus JAPPLB01. The sequence goes on along the minus strand of JAQBUE010000082.1, from coordinate 22,463 downwards.
GTTTCAGCCACTTAGCATCCCGCTAGGCCGCTAGCCCGCACTTCCCATAGTAGACTGGATCAGAAGTGCGGCAGGCCCTCCCGCCACGAGCGCCCGAGCAATCCCGGTCGCCGCAAAGAAGAAAAAACAGAACGTGCAAAAATCCGTGCAAATCCCGGACAGGAGCGGGCCCAGAGGTCAGCCCCGATCAGGTCCTGAGAAACTCCCCAGTGTTGCAAAATGATGCAAAGTGAGGCACGATATGCGGCACGATCCCGAATACGAAACAAACCCAATCCCCAAGAGAGCGCTGAAACAAAAGGACTTATATTTCAATCAATAGTCGGTCAGCACCGCTGGCCAACGCCAAATCCCGTACCACACCCCTGCCCCGCTGCGGCGGCGCAACCGGCGTCTTTCCTACAAAACAGACGGATACATTCGAGACGAACAAGAAGCGAACAAGAGCCATCACAACCCAGAAATTACCAAACGAACCCATCTGGCGGATCGCCCACACCGTCACCTCAACAGCTCAACCGATCAACGGCTCAACTTACAAGGAGGTGCTACTTCTTTGGCTTGTAGACCTTGTGGCAGCTGCGGCAGCCGCCGCCGAGGGTTCCCATGGCGGCGCGCAAAGCTTCGACGTCTTTGGCATCGGCGGCGGCGACAGCTTCCTTCGCGCCGGCGATGGTTTGCATCGCGGAGGAGGTCCAGGGTTCATCTTTGACGCGAGCGCCCATGAGCAACAGTTGCGACGCCTCGGCCAAAACGGAAGCGCGCGCCTTGGCATGCTTCCAGTCATCGTCATTCTGCGGGCCGCCGGCCTTCATCATCTCGGAGACATACTTCATGCTGGGGCCCTGCACGACTTCCATGATGTCGTGTACAGAGCCGACTTCCGCGTATTCATGGTCCGCGAACACCAATCCCGCGAGGGCGAGGGTAAGAACAATGAGAAGGGCCGATTTCTTCATGGCTGTTGTGGGGCTCCGAAAGTCCTGGTTGGAATCTAGCTATTATAGACGGGCTTGCGAGGCGGTGTCTCTGCTATCCTTTTGAAAGATCAGAGGACGAAGACTGCGGACGATCGGGCGCCTCCGCAAGGCAGGCTTAGAGGCCTGCGGCTCCGCCGTCAACCGCCCTTCCTGCCGTAATGCGGCGGTCACATTTTTCAGGGGATTCATTATGTCGGGCCATTCCAAGTGGGCCACCATCAAGCACAAGAAGGCCGCGCACGACGCGAAACGTGGCAAGGTCTTCACGCGCCTGATCCGTGAGATTCAGATCGCGTCCCGCGAAGGCGGCGGCGACCCGGACGCCAACCCGCGTCTGCGCACCGCGATCACAGCCGCCAAGGGGCAGAGCATGCCCCAGGACAATATCAAGAAAGCGATCCTGCGCGGCACCGGTCAACTCGAAGGCGCGTCGTACGAGGAGATCACGTTCGAGGGCTACGGCCCGTCGGGCGTCGCCGTGATCGTCGAAATCGTCACCGATAATCGCAACCGCTCCGTGAGCGAGCTGCGTTACCTGTTTACGAAGAACGGCGGCAACCTTGGCGAGAACGGCTGCGTCTCATGGATGTTCACCAAGCAGAGCACGGTCGAAGTAGCCAAGGATGCGGCCGGCGAAGAACAACTGATGGAGATCGGCCTCGGCGCCGGCGCCGAAGACCTGCGCGAGGAAGGTGAGAACTGGGTGGTTGTCTCGCCGCCGGAAGCTCACAACGATGTTGTCAAAGCTCTCGAAGACGCGAACATCGCCACCGGAAGCTCGGCGATTTCGATGGTCCCACAGAACCTTGTGCAGGTCGAGGGCAAGAGCGCCCTCACCGTGCTGCGGATGCTCGACGCGCTGGAAGACCACGACGACGTCCAGAACCTCTACTCCAATTTCGACATTGACGAAAAGGAACTCGAGGCTCTTTCAGCCTGACACAACAAACGCGCGCGTCCAGCCGACCCCAAGCCGCCCGGCGATGAAGATCCTAGGCATCGACTGTGGTTCAGAGCGAACCGGCTACGGGGTGATCGAGACTGATGGCCGCCGGCGGCACCAACTGTTGATTTCGGGCGTCATCCGCACTTCCGCAAAGCAGCCATTTGAAGTACGTCTGCGCACGATCCATGACGGCCTGCGCGACATCCTGCGCGAGTTTGAGCCGCATGCGGTGGCGGTGGAAGCCGTATTCGCCGCTGTGAACCCGCGCTCGGCGCTCCGGCTGGCCCACGTGCGCGGCGTTGCGCTGTTGGCCGCGGCCGAGTCAGACCTTCCGGTCGGCGAGTACTCTCCGCTTGAGGTGAAAGGCAGCGTTGTCGGCTACGGTAAGGCTTCGAAAGACCAAGTTCGCATCATGGTCTGCTCGCTGCTGGGAACGACCGAAGTGAACGGGTCTCATGATGCATCGGACGCTCTCGCAGTGGCGCTGTGCCACTCGATGAGGAGCGCCGGCGGAGCGGCGATGACGTCGGGCAAGGTGAAGGGGCGATGAACATCCGGAGACGGGCGCGCGGTGTGGCGCTGCTTCTGGCGGCGATCACGATCTGGGCGATGCCGGCCGCCGCGGCCAACACCCAGACTCGCTTGTTCTTTTCCCGCGATTTCCCCCAGAGCCTGCCTCCTTATTTCGAAGTGGAGCTCACGCCGACGGGTGATGCGATCTATCGAGAGGGTCACAGCGAGAACGAGCCGCTGACTTTTCAACTCAATGAGCGCGAACGGACCACCATCTTTGATCTGGTCGGGCAGTTGGACGGCCTGCGAAGGCCCATCGCGAGCGATCGAAAGGTGGCGTTCACCGGTGACAAGGTGTTCCGCTATGACTCCGGCAACGGCGAAACAGCGGAAGTGAAATATACCTACACCGAGGACGCCGAGGCGCGGCTGCTCGAAAAGTGGTTCCTACGAATGTCGGAGTCAGCCCGCCACATGTTCCAGTTGGAGCGTGTCATCCAGTTCGATCGGCTCGGTGTAAACAAGGCTTTGCTGTCGTTCCAGACATCGTACGACAAGGAACGGATTGTGGCCGCCCATCAGTTCCTGCCGCTGCTTGAGAAGATTGCTAGTGGGAAGCAATTCGTACACATCGCCCAGGCTCGGGCCGCGGCGTTGGCGACCCGCATCAAAACTGCCGCGAACTGAGAGGCCATCCGCTGTCGATCAGGCTTGATTTCCTACAATTGTAGTATATATGCGGTCCAGGTCGTCGTCTGAGTAGTACTCAACTTCGATCTTGCCGCCTGCCCGCCCCCGCTGCACGAGCCGGACCTTGGTGCCAAGCACTTCCTCGAGCTTTTCGAGGGCAGCCGCGACATTGGGGTCGAGAGGTTGTTCTTCTTTGTCGGCGTTGCGGGGATCGTTAAGTGCCCGCACGGTGCGCTCGACCTGACGCACGGAGAGTCCTTGGGCAGCCGTCTTTTCGGCCAAGGCGCGTTGCTGATCGAGGTCATTGAGACCCAGGATCGCGCGGGCATGCCCCATCGAAAGGCGTCTCTCGGCGACCAGCTGCTGGATGTCGTCGGGCAATCGAAGCAAGCGAATGAGATTTGTGATGGTTGTGCGATCCTTGCCGGTTCGCTCGGCCAAGTCCTCGTGACTCAGCTCGCCCTGTTGGGCCATTTGGCGAAGCGCCGTCGCGACCTCGATCGGATTCAGATCTTCGCGCTGAATGTTCTCGACCAGAGCAACTTGGAGCAGCCGGGCATCACTCACGTCGCTCACGATGGCGGGGATTTCGCTCAATCCAGCTATGCGAGCCGCCCGTAACCGGCGTTCGCCCACGATGAGGAAATAGTTGTCGTTCTGTTGCTTGACGACAATGGGCTGAATGATGCCGTCGATACGAATCGACTGCGCAAGCTCCTCGATTGCCTGTGGATCGAAGGTCCGCCGCGGCTGTGCGGGGTTAGTCTTGATGCGACTCAGGGGCAGGGAACGGACCGCGGCGCCGGACTCGGCCGGTTCCTGGCGAGCGGGGGGGGTGGCCGTGCGTTCGGGGAGGAGAGCGTTCAATCCACGCCCTAGGGCCTTGCGGGGCATTGCTTTCGGAGGAGAGATCCGTGCCATCAACCTTCTCCTTGTTGAGATGCCTGCCGACGGCCGCGGCGCTCTAGCACCTCGCGGGCTAGGGCGAGATAGCCCTCGGCACCTCGCGATCGCAAGTCGTACTGAATGATCGAGAGACCGTGACTCGGCGCTTCCGCCAAGCGGACATTGCGCGGTATCACGGTCTCAAAAACCTGTTCGCCAAAGAAATCTCTCAGGTCGGAAGCTACCTGTCGCGTCAAGGTCGTTCTCTCATCGAACATGGTGAGAAGAACGCCCTCAATCGCCAACTCAGGATTCCAGGATTCGCGCACGCGGCCGATCGTGTCGAGCAGCGCCGAGACTCCTTCCAGCGCAAAGTACTCGCATTGGATAGGTATGAGTACTGACTCGGCAGCGACGAGCGAGTTCAATGTCAACAGATCGAGAGCGGGGGGACAATCGAGCAAGATGAAGTTATAGCAAGCGGGAACGGAAGCGAGTTTCTTCTTGAGCGTGCCGTGCCGCTCAGCCGATTGGACCAACTCAATGTTCGCTCCGGCGAGGTTTCGGGAGGCGGGCAGCAGGTCAAGCTGCTCTATCTGGGTTTGAAGAATGGCGGTGTCCCAGGCGACGTCCTCCATGAGTACCTCGTAGAGGGTGGCGTGGTCCTCGATCCCCCCAAATCCAAGCCCGCTTGTGGCATTGGCCTGGGGATCGCAGTCGATGACAAGAACATGGCAATCGGCGGCCGCCAACGCGGCAGAGAGATTGATCGCAGTGGTCGTCTTACCGACACCGCCCTTTTGGTTCGCTATTGCTATGACGCTTCCCAAATTTCACCCCTACGCGAGCGCCCACACAATGTAGCACACGGTCTACGAACGGGTGGAAATGCGCGACTTTCGAGGGTTGATCCGGTGCCTAGCCGGGATACCGATGGTCAACCAGCTCGTTCCACGTGAAACACCAGAACCCGTTCCACGTGAAACCGACTATCCAACTAGAGCCGAACGTGTAGGAGCTACCGAACCGATCCCATCAACAGCACTCGCCGCTGGTCCCACGGCAATGGTATCGGGGCCTCCCAGGCAATCACTTTGCTGCTCGCCCATTCCGTCGCCAGTTTCTCGCTTGTGATTGCGGCCGCCCGGGCAACCATCCCACCGACTTCGTCTTCAATTCCTTCTAGCGCGACCCCACGCCAGGTGGCCCAGTCGAACTTCCCGCTCACCTCTTTCAATCGGCAGCCGCAAACCCGTACCGAACCGTGCTCGCGAGCACACTCCCGCAGGAACGCTGCCTTTTTTCCGACCGATTCGACCAGTGTCACCTTGAGGCCCCGTTTCACGACCGCGACCGGCAGACCAGGAAAACCGGCGCCAGACCCGATATCAACAACGCGACCCTCTTCCGGCATGCGGGCCGCCAGAAACAAAGACTCCCCAAAGTGCCGTTCCACGATATCCCTCGCACCCCGCACGGACGTTAGGTTGATGCGGCGGTTCCAATGAAGAAGCAGCTCGTAGTGGGCAAAGAGCGCCTCGACTTCGGACGGACCGAGGACAAGGCCCAATGGCGCGACGGTCACGCCCAGTAGCTGCTCAAACTCGGCCCGACTAGCCACTGGGGCTCCGCGTCGCTGTCAGAAGAAGATTCAGGATCGATAACGCCGCGGGAGTTACTCCCGGAATCCGTGCCGCTTGGCCGAGGGTCGCCGGCCGTACACGCTCCATCCGCTCCACGATCTCGTGCGACAGCCCTGGGACTCCTTGATACGCGAACCCTGGCGGTATCTTCTGCCCGTCCGATCGCCTCAGGCGTTCAATCTGGCGCTTCTGCTGCTCCAGATACCCGCCGTACTTGATCTCGGTCTCAATGGCCTTCCAGTCCGTATCCCGCAGCGCTACGCCCGTGGCCCCCGTTACGACGTCTCGCACGTGTTCGATCTTGACCTCAGGACGTCTTAATAACAAGTCAAGGGCGGGAAGAGTGGGATCGGCCTCGCCGACGATAGCAAATACGTCATCCGTTCCCGCATCCCCTCGCCGCGGCCGGTACTGGCTTAGGAACTGCCGCACCCGCTCGCGTTGCACACGCACTTGCTCGAACCGCTCCCAACGCTCACTTTGGACCAAGCCCGCCGCCTGACCGATCGGGGTCAATCGCTGGTCCGCGTTGTCGATTCGCAGATGCAGCCGGAACTCAGCCCGCGACGTGAACATTCGGTAGGGCTCGTCCGTACCCTTCGTAATAAGGTCATCGATCATGATGCCGATGTAGGCGTCGGTGCGCGATAGCACAACGGGCGAACGCCCTTGGACCGCCTTGGCGGCATTGATCCCCGCCATCAAACCCTGAGCGGCAGCCTCTTCGTAACCCGTTGTGCCATTGATCTGCCCGGCGAGATAAAGGCCTGTGATGCGCTTCGTCTCCAGGGCATGGGTGAGTTCGGTGGCATCGACCGCATCGTACTCAATCGCATAGCCGGGCCGAATCACTTCAGCCTTGTCGAGTCCCGGTATCGACGCTACTATCGCGGTCTGAACGTCGATTGGCATGCTCGTCGACATGCCGTTCACGTACACCTCGTAGGTATCGAGGCCTTCGGGCTCAAGGAAGATCTGATGGCGCGCCTTATCGGGAAACTTTACGACCTTGTCCTCGATCGACGGACAGTAGCGAGGTCCGACGCCCTCGATCTGGCCGCTATAGAGGGGCGATCGGTGGATGTTCGCCCGCAGCAGGCGCAGCGTCTCGTCAGTGGTGTGCGCAATATGGCACTCGATCTGCTTGCGATCAATGCGGTCGGTCAGGAATGAGAACGGTGTTGGTTCGCGGTCCCCCGGCTGAGGCTCAAACTGCTCCCAATCGATCGTACGCCCGTCCAGGCGTGGCGGAGTTCCGGTCTTCAACCTGCTGCACCGAAACCCGAGCCCGCGCAGCACTTCACCCAGCTTGACGGACGCCGGCTCACCGCTGCGGCCCGCCGGGAATGTCTTTTCGCCAATGTGGACCAGCCCATTCAGGAACGTGCCCGTGGTGATAATGACCGCCGCGGCGCCGATCGAGCGGCCATCCGCCAGCTCGACGCCCCGAACACGGCGCTCGCCCTGGCTTTCCTCAAGGATCAGGTCGACGACTTCCGCCTGTTTGATCGTAAGGTTGGGCTCCGATTCCAGCAGCCGTCGTGACTCGATGCGGTACTGCTTCTTGTCGCACTGAGCACGAGGAGACCAAACCGCCGGCCCGCGACTCGTGTTCAGCAGTCGGAACTGGATACCAACCGCATCCGTCAGTATCCCCATGATTCCGCCGAGGGCGTCAATCTCGCGAACCAGGTGCCCCTTGGCGATCCCGCCGACGGCCGGATTGCAAGACATCTGGGCGATCAGGTCGAGATTCAGTGTTACGAGAGCGGTCCGCAACCCCATCCGTGCCGCTGCCACTGCGGCCTCGTTGCCGGCGTGGCCGGCCCCAACCACGACGACTTCGTACCCTTCGTTGAATGATCGCTGCATTCCGGTTCTGCTTACCGCACCCGCGTGCCTTTTCCTGTTATTCTATGCCCTTACTGGGCATCCATCAATCCTGGACGTCCATTCCAGCCATGAAGATTCTCGTTATCGGCGGCGGTGGCCGAGAGCATGCGCTCGTCTGGCGGCTCCGTCAATCCAGCTCTGTCGACCAAGTCTACTGTGCGCCAGGCAATGCGGGGATCGCAGCCGAAGCCTCCTGCATCCCGGCTTCATTGGCCTCCGCGGATGAACTCATCGCGCTCGCGCGAACCCTTAGCGTTGATCTGACCGTCGTCGGCCCGGAAGCCCCGCTCGTTGCCGGTCTCGGCGATGCCTTCGAAGCGGAGCGCCTTCCAATTGTCGCACCGGACGCCTTCGCGGCCCAACTCGAGGGCAGTAAGATCTTCGCCAAGCAATTCATGGCCGAGCGCGATATCCCAACAGCCGCTTTCGCCGTTGTCGAATCAGCGGACGATCTTGCCGCTCAACTCGATCGCTTCGAGTACCCCATCGCTGTGAAAGCCGATGGGCTCGCGGCGGGCAAGGGAGTTGTCATCGCCCAAACACGCGCCGAAGCCGAAACGACGGGTCGGCAGATGCTCTCGGGAGACATGGTCCCCGGCGCCGGGCGCCGCTTGGTGCTGGAAGAGTTTCTGCGCGGAGAGGAACTCAGCTTTATCCTGTTGTCGGACGGCGCCAAGCACTTCGTCTTTCCGCCAACCCAGGATCACAAACCCGCTTTCGACAACGACGAAGGACCAAACACCGGCGGCATGGGCGCGTACTGCGATCCCCGCATCCTGCCCGCTGATCTCAACGCTACGATCCTGGACCGCATCATCGAACCCACCCTGGCTGGCATGCGCGACCTGGGTCATCCGTTCCGGGGCTTCCTCTACGTCGGCGTGATGATCACGGCCGACGGCCCCAAGGTGCTAGAGTTCAACGTCCGCATGGGCGACCCTGAAACTCAACCATTGATGCATCGCATGCGGGGCGACTTGGGCGGGTTCCTGGCGTCAGCTGCCTATGGCGCGCTGGATTCAACTCTGGTGAGCTGGGATGCCGGGCCGACGGCATGCGTCGTGCTCGCTTCGGAAGGCTATCCGGGTCCCTACGCCAAAGGTCGCACGATCACGGGCATTGCCGAGGCCGATGCCAGCGGCGCGAAAGTGTTTCATGCCGGCACTCTGCTGCGCGGAGGCCTCTACTCCACATCAGGAGGGCGAGTGCTGGGCGTTACCGCGGGCGGTGAAAGCTTGGCCAAGGCGCTCGAAAAGGCCTACGCCGCCGTCGAGAAGATCTACTTCGAAGGGATGCATTACCGCACGGACATCGGCCGCAAAGGCCTAGCGAGATACAAATAAACTACGACTGTAGTTGTATCTGGAGTCGCGGAGGTAGAACCGAACTATGAAAGTCGGCCTGATCGGAACCGGTGCCATTGCGCACAAGCACGGCGACAGCTACAAGGAGATCGGCTGGGAAATCACGGTGGTCTCGAACCGCTCCGAGCAAAAGGGACGCGAGTTCGCCGAGAAATATGGGGCTGCGTTCGTCGCTGACTGGCGCGAGCTGTGCGCGCGCGCCGACATTGACTTCGTTGACGTTTGCGCCTTCCCCGACTCGCGCCTCGAGATGACCAGAGCCGCTGTCGCCGGCCGCAAGCACGTCCTGCTACAGAAACCCATCGCGCTGACGCTCAAGGCCGCGCGGGAGATGATCGACATCACAGCCGCGGCGAACCTGCGGCTGGGCGTCATGAGTCAGCACCGCTTCGACGACGCGACGTTGTTCCTCGCGAAGGCCTTACAGGACGGTCGCCTGGGAAAGATTCTGCAGGCCGACAGCTACACGAAATGGCACCGTCCCCAGCCCTACTACGACCGTCCGGGCAAAGGAACTTGGGCCGTCGAAGGCGGCGGCGCACTGATCAACCAAGCCATTCATGGTCTCGACTTGCTGCTCTACCTGGCCGGCCCGGTGACGGAGGCCTTCGGCTATTGGCAGATCGCGGCTGCCCACAAGATGGAATCGGAAGATCTCGTCAACGCCGTCATCAGGTACTCCAGCGGCGCTACGGGCGTGGTGCAAGCGACGACCGCCATCTTGCCGGGCTACCCGGAGCGCATCGAGATCCACGGAACGAAGGGTTCGGCGATCCTGACGGGCGACCGTCTTACTGCCTGGGATGTCGAAGGGGACCCTGGCGATGACGCCCCACTGGTTGGCGACAATATGGACTCGGGCGCTTCCGACCCGATGGCGATTTCCCTCGAGCCGATCAAACGCCAGTTCCTGGACTTTGGCAAGGCGATTGAAACGGGCGGCAAACCTCTCGTGGCGGGCGAGGAAGGCTACGCCGCATTGCAGCTCGTGCTGGGTATTTATGAATCGGCTCGCGGCGGGGAGAGGGTAATGTTCAGCTGATACGCGATCGGGCTTAGCTGACCATGCGACCTAAAGTCCCAGCACGGCTTCTGACGAACAAACAAAGGCCGTGTCCCGTGTGCCCCGTACCGTCATGAAAAACGTACTCGTTACCGGAGGCGCCGGATTCATCGGCTCGGCGCTGATCCGCGGTTTACTCGAAGAACCCGGGGTCGAACGAATCGTCGCGCTGGACAACTTGCTCACCGGGCACGAGCGAAACCTCGCTGAAGTCAACAACCGGATTGAGTTTCATAACGCCGACATCCGCGACCTGGCGGCTCTGGAGCACCTTTTCACTGACATCGATGTAGTCTTCCATCAAGCCGCGATCCCGTCGGTGCCGCGCTCGATCGACGACCCTCAACTCACGCACGAAGTCAATATCAATGGCACCTTCAACGTCCTGCTGGCGGCCCAACGGCGAAAGGTGTCCCGCGTCGTCTACGCGGCATCGTCTTCGGCCTACGGTGACACAGTGGTCCTGCCGAAGATTGAGACTCTGGTTCCACGCCCCAAATCGCCCTACGCCGTCCAAAAACTCGTTGGCGAATACTACGCCCGCACTTTTCTTGACAACTACGGACTTGCGACCGTCTGCCTGCGCTACTTCAACGTCTTCGGGCCCCGCCAAGACCCCGCCTCACCGTACTCGGGTGTGATCGCACTTTTCTGCACGGCGGCTCTCGCGCAGCGGGCCCCCACCATTTTCGGCGACGGCGAGCAGACGCGTGATTTCACATACGTCGATAATATCGTTCAGTTAAACCTACTCGCCGCACGCTCGCCCACGGCACCCGGCAACGTTTACAACGGAGGCGTCGGCGCCCGCATCACGCTCAATGAACTTTGGTCAAAACTCCAAGAGCTCGAAGGACTCGATCTCCCGCCGCGGTACCAGCCTGGGCGCGCCGGCGACGTTCGTGATTCACAGGCCGATCTCGGCGCGGCGCGGCGCGACCTCAACTACGATCCGCGAATCGATTTGACCGAAGGTTTGCGGCGTACCCTGGCCTGGTATCGCGCGTCGGCCTGACTTGGCTCCGCCCTAGGCCGCCATTGTTTCGTTGCGCTTGCTTGCCGTGTCGGACGTACCGTCAAGTACGCCCCGATACCAAAGGTAGGGGCGCCGGCGGCTCGCACCTCGTACTGACGCCCTTTGTGACGCCCTTCGCCTCACCACATACAGAGAAATACAGCTAGTAGAAGCCCTTAGAGCGTCCTGCGCTTTAGTACCCCGTGGTGGTACCGCGGAATCATTGACCTCCCGAGACAAAGGCGGAGATAATCATCACAAGTCGATGAAACCGTCACCACAAACTGCGGCAAGGCAGCCGGCCACCTCGCCCCTTCCCTTCAGCAGCCCGCTGTTCTCGGTTGCGCTGAAGACTGCGCCAAGGGACTGTGCCGCCGCAAGCGGCCACCCGACGAGAATTCCAGCTTGCCTCGCCACCGCGAAAGGCGTTGTCCCATGCTGACCGAAGGAACTTTAACCCAAACGCTGCGGTCGCTGGGCGCCGAGCACAAGCGGCTCGACCACGAGATTCAACGGCTCGAACAGATCCTTGATGAGTCCGACAATCCCTGCCCGCGGCCCCCACCTCGGTGCGACGAGCTTTCGAGCCCAACTACCCCCGATTCGAGGGCGGCGGATCTTTCCAAGACGAGCTGAACGGGCGTACCGTTAGACGCCGCGGCACCCCGCGCCGACTCTGTAGACCGCATGGAGCACCTGTGAGCCGACTTTCAAGTTGTATAATGCCTACGTGCAGCGGGACTCTATTGAGGCTAAGCAGGAAGACCTGTTCGCGATCCTGCGATCAATGGACCGCGTGATGGTTGCTTACTCGGGCGGCACGGACTCGGCCTATCTGGCTTGGGCGGCCGGCAAAGTGCTCGGTGACCGCGCCCTGGCCATTACCGCTGACTCGGCGTCGATTCCGGAATCTCACAAGCGCGACGCCGAAGACTTCGTCAAGCGATTCAAGCTGCGTCATCAGTATGTTGACACGCACGAGTTCGAGAACCCGGACTACGTAAAAAACGATTCGAGTCGCTGCTTCCATTGCAAGGATGAGCTGTTCACGCGCCTGAAGGAGTTCGGCGACAAGCTCGGCTTCGACAACATCGTTTACGGCGTCAATGTCGACGACACGACGGACTTTCGTCCCGGCCATCGCGCCGCGCAGGAACACGGCGTTCGTGCGCCACTGCTTGAAGCCCGGCTCACCAAACAGGAGATTCGGCAGCTCTCGAAGACCGAAGGCCTGCCGACGTGGGACCGGCCGGCCGCCGCCTGTCTCAGTTCGCGCATTCCGTACGGCACCGCAGTTACTCGTGAGAATGTCAAGCTCGTTGAAAGCGGCGAGGAAGCGTTACAACAGCTCGGGTTCAGCGTCTACCGTGTTCGCTATCACGGCGAACTCGTCCGCATAGAAATCGGCAAGCAAGAACTCGCTCGAGCCCTTGACCCTGCTATGGCCGCGCGCTTCACCGAGGTGTTTCGCGCTCTTGGTTTTCGCTACGTGACTCTCGATCTTGAAGGCTATCGACAGGGCTCGATGAACGAAGTATTGCCTTCCGAGCTGGTCAAACAAATCCTTCCGATTCTGTCTTAGGAAAAGGGTTCTTTTCGGTTCTTCGTGACTCTCCGTTAGGCCGCTCTTAGGCCCGTATTCATTTGTCTCTAGGTGTTTTACCGCTCAACCTCTCCCGCGCCCGTCCGAAGCAAATTGCTGTGCTACACTACTAGCTCTTTCGTCGCTGTTGAGCCGCTCCATCGCCCTCCCTCGACGCAAGAGTTTCCTTCTAGACATCGTTGTCGAGAAGTTTGAACTCTCGCTTGAACCCCGGTTCCCGCGAGTTGTCGACTCATGAATCCATGGCAACAAATTGTCCGTTCCCTCCAACCAGAGATCAGTCCGCAGAGCTTTGAGAATTGGCTGGAGCCGGTCCGCTTTAGCCATGTAGATGATGACCGGTCGCTGCATCTGATCGCGCCCAACTCAAGCGCCAAGCGCTGGATCGAAGACGAGTTCCTTGGCAAGATCCTGGCGGCGTCGCAACTACTGGCTCTTGACATCACATCGTTGAGCTTCGATGTAGTCGAACCCAGTATGGCACCGCAACCCCATAGCTCGGCGGTGCAAACCGCCTTTAATTTTTCGACCCCGGCCAGCTCCTTCAGTAGCAAGTACACTTTCGATACTTTCGTTGTCGGCTCCTGCAACGAACTCGCTCACGCGGCTGCGCGGGCCGTCGCCACTAATCCCGCGCGGGCCTACAATCCGCTCTACATTTACGGCGGCGTCGGCATGGGCAAAACCCATTTGATGCACGCCATCGGCCAGGAACTCCAGCAGAACTTCCCGGAGCTTCAAGTGGTCTACGTGAGCAGCGAAGAGTTCATGAACGAGATGATTAGTTCGCTGCGCTATGACAGGATGGGCTCGTTCCACAGGCGGTTTCGCGCCGCCGATGTGCTGCTGGTTGACGACATCCAAACACTGGGTTCGAAAGAGCGCACGCAGGAAGAGTTTTTTCACACCTTCAATACGTTGCACAATCTGCAGAAGCAGCTTGTGATATCGAGCGACCGGCCGCCCAAGCAGATTCCCGGCCTCGTTGATCGTCTCCGCTCGCGCTTCGAGTGGGGTCTGATGGCCGACATCCAGGCTCCTGACCTCGAGACCAAGATGGCCATCCTGGCGGGCAAAGCCGAAAAGTTGAATCTCGACCTCGACCACGAGATCCAAATCTTTCTGGCAACCAACCTGAAATCCAATATACGGGAACTGGAGGGGGCTCTCACACATCTGATGGCTATCTCTTCGCTCTCCGGCTCGAAGATTACGCTCTCGATGGCCAGGCAAACTCTTCACTCCGTGACCGAGTTGAAGAGTAAATCACAAACCACCATCGAGCAAGTTGTTAAGGTCGTGGCTCAGGACTATGGCCTCGAACCTGCTCAACTCAAACAGAAAACGAACGTCAAGTCGATTTCCTACCCGCGGCAGATCGTGATGTACTTGGCGAAGGATGTCCTCGGGATGTCACTGCCTGAAATCGGCAAGGCGCTTGGCGGTAAGCACCATACGACCGTACTGCACGCCGTCCGCAAGATCGAGGCCCAGCGCCAAGGCAGTCAAGAAATTGACAACCTTCTTCACAGGCTAACTGATAGAATTAGCTAGATATAGCATGCCGTCCACACAGCAGTCCTCAGGTGCAGGTGCAAGCCTGTTGACAGCTGACACGACAATCGAGAGACGCACAGTTGCCCACTACCGGTCCACAGTTAATTTTTCACTGTAAACTATTGAATTATAAGGATTTAACTGTCTTATCCACAGATTCACAGGCACCTACTAATCTGATGGTATGTATTAATCTTTTCTAGATAGGTCCGTAATCCTTCGACGGCGGACCGGCTAGGTCTTCTCGGAAGCGAAAGCACATCACATGGAATTCACGGTCAAAAAGACGGACTTGGTGAAGGAGTTGAGTCTCGGTCAGGGAGTGGTCGAGAAGAAAACGACCATCCCGGTCTTGTCAAACGTGCTGCTCGAAGCGGAAGGTGATTCGGTCCGGTTCACGGTGACCGATTTGGAGTTGGGCATCCGAAGCTCCTGTCCGGCGACCATCAAGAAAGCAGGTTCGACGACGCTGCCTGCGCGCAAATTACTGGACTTCGTGCGCTTACTGCCTGATGCGGAGTTGTCGATCAAGGTCGCGGAAAATCATTCGGCAACGATTGTCTGCGGTCGGTCGCGTACCCGCATAGCCGGCATGTCCCGCGAGAATTTTCCTGACCTGCCCGCCATGCCGGCGCCTGTGACGAAGATCCCAGCGGCCCTACTGGCAAAGGTCATCAGCAAGACGATCTTTTCGGTGGCCAACGAGGAGTCTCGCTACACGCTCACCGGCGGTCTCATGCTGCTGAAGGAAGATGCTCTTGTGATGGTGACCACCGATGGCCACCGTCTCGCTTACATCGAAGCTCTACACCCGTTTGAGGGGATTAGCGGTGAGTTGCGGTCGTTGGTCCCGAAGAAGGGCATGGCCGAAGCAATGAAGCTCGCCGTCGAGGGCGGTGAGTCACTCGTCATCGATTTCGCGACAGATGAGAACCATCTCTTCTTCCAGTGTGGCGGACGCCTTCTGATCTCGCGCAAACTCACGGGTCAGTTTCCCGACTATGAGCGCGTTCTCCCCAAAGAGCGTAGCGCCACGATTGTGCTTGGCCGCGATGAAACGCAAGCCGCGATTCGTCGCGTGTCTCAGTTTGCTGATGACCGTTCCCACGCTATTCGCATTGAGATCGAGCCTGAGAATCTCAGGCTTACCTCCAGCGGTTCGGAAATGGGAGAGAGCGAGGAATCGCTGCCGATAGAATACAGCGGCGAGAAAGTTAAGATTGGTTTCAACTCGCAGTACCTGCTCGATTTTCTGGGTATCGCCGAATCAGAAACGGTCGAACTCGGAATTCAGGGCGAAGACAGCGCCGGCGAGTTTCAACTACCCGGGCTTGACGGCTACGATTATCGCTATGTCGTGATGCCGATGCGCATCTAGAGAGGTTTCACAGTAAATCAGTATGGCCCAACCCCAACAGCCACTTGCGGAAATGGAGTACAGTGCTCAAAGCATTCGCGTTCTGGAAGGCCTGGAGGCCGTCCGGCTTCGGCCCGCCATGTACATTGGCTCAACGGGCGAACAAGGCCTCCATCATCTCGTTTACGAAGTCGTCGATAACTCGGTTGACGAGCATCTCGCGGGCCATGGCTCGGAGATCAGTGTCACGATCCACCTCGACAACTCGGTCACCGTCATCGACAATGGCCGCGGCATTCCGGTTGATAAGCACGCCGAGGAGGGCATTTCCGCCGCTGAAGTTGTGATGACGAAGCTGCACGCGGGCGGCAAGTTTGACTCGAACAGTTACAAAGTTTCCGGTGGCCTGCACGGCGTCGGTGTTAGTTGCGTCAATGCTCTGTCTGAATCACTGCTTCTTGAAATCTGGCGTGACCGCGGGACATGGGAGCAGGAGTACGCGCGCGGCGTCCCCAAGGGCCGCCTCAAGGAAACAGGCAAAGCAGGCCGAAAAACCGGCACGAAAATCACGTTCAAGCCCGACACGCAGATATTTTCCGTCACCGAGTTTAACTACGACATCCTTGCCACACGCTTGCGGGAAATGGCGTTTCTCAACGGCGGTCTCAAGATCGAACTGAGCGACGAGCGCGAAGACGGCCGCAAGCCCCAGACGTTCCACTTCGAAGGAGGCGTTTCTGAGTTCGTCGGCTATCTGAACCGCGGCAAACAGGCGCTACACGCCAACCCTATTCACATTTCTGACGAAAAACCTTTTGGTGACGGCACGCTCTCGATGGAGGTGGCTCTGCAGTACAACAACGGCTACGCCGAGAACGTCTACAGCTTCGCCAACACGATCAACACGGTTGACGGTGGCGCGCACCTGTCCGGCTTCCGTTCCGCGCTCACGCGCACCATCAACGCCTACGGACAGAGCGCCAAACTTTTCAAGACCGTTAAAGAGAACCTCAGCGGCGATGATGTCCGCGAAGGCCTCACCGCTATTGTGAGTGTCAAGCTCCCGCAGCCGCAGTTTGAAGGCCAGACTAAGGGCAAACTCAACAGCGACATTCAGGGCACCATGGTCGCGTTCGTCAACGACAAACTGGGCGCTTACTTTGAGATGAATCCGGCCGTGGCGAAAAAGGTCGTACAGAAAGCGATCGACGCCAACCGCGCCCGCGAAGCCGCGCGCAAAGCTCGCGACCTCACCAGGCGGAAAGGGGCTCTTGACTCCGCCGGCCTGCCCGGGAAGCTTGCTGACTGCCAAGAGCGCGACCCAGAACGCGCCGAGGTCTTCATCGTCGAGGGCGAGTCCGCTGGGGGAACGGCGAAGCAGGGCCGCGACCGCCGCTTTCAGGCTATTCTACCCCTCAAAGGCAAGATCCTGAACGTCGAGAAAGCGCGCTACGACAAGATGCTCGGCCACGAGGAAATCCGGGCCATGATCACGGCCTTGGGAACCGGCATCGGCGTCGAGGACTTCAATGTCTCGAAGCTGCGCTATCACAAGATCATCCTGATGACCGATGCCGATGTCGACGGCTCGCACATCCGTACGCTGCTGCTGACGTTCTTCTTCCGCCAGATGCGCGATCTGATCGAACGCGGCCACGTCTACATCGCGCAACCTCCGCTCTACCGCATCAAGCGCGGACGCTCGGAACGCTACATCAAGGACGAAACCGAATTTGCGCGCGAGATTATCCGTTCCGCCACCGAAGACATTACGGTCGAATACGGCGGCAACGGCACAGCGGGCCAAGCCATCGAACATGGCGAGCTGCGGGGCTTCCTGAAGAAAGTGGACGATTACTCTCTGATGTTTCGTAAGCTCGTCCGCCGCCTGCGCAACGCCAATGTCGTCCGCACGGTCTCCAACCCCGCGCTGCTTCTCGACAAGGACGACTTCAGCACGAAGGCAAATGCCGAAGCACTCGCCGAACGGCTCAAGGAATTCAAACTCGACGTTCACGTTCTTGACGACGAGATGCACTCGACCTACAAGGTCTCGTTCCGCGAAGGTACGGAAGGCGAACGCACGATCGATAAAGAACTTGCCACCCAGCCCGAGTACCGCCGCTTGCGATCGATCTCGAAGCAGATCGCCGATTTCAACAAGCCGCCCTTCGTCGTCATCAACAAAGATAGCCGCGCCGAGATCAATAACTGCGTCGACCTGCTGGAGCACATCAAGAGCGTGGGAATGAAAGGCGCCTCCATCCAGCGCTACAAAGGCCTGGGCGAGATGAACGCCGGCCAACTCTGGGATACCACGATGGATCCCGCGACCCGCCGCCTGCTGCAAGTCCGCATCGACGACGCTGTCGAGACTGATGTAATCTTCACCACCCTGATGGGCGAAAGCGTCGAGGCGCGCCGTAACTTCATTAGCGAATACGCCCTCGACGTCAAGAACCTCGATATCTAGCCGCCGTTTTCAGCGCGCCCCTTAGAATCCGCGGGAAATCCGCGGATAAGCCCCATCCTGCCCCGCCTCAGGGCGTGCCATCCCCAGGAATTACGAAACAAACCCACCGGCCCGCGCGACCCCTATCCAGCTCAACAACTCAACCACCATCCGAATGATGCGAAACGAAGCCAGGCCGCGGCGTCATCACCATCGGCTCAACCGCCTTTCACCGTCACAAGCCCAATAAATTTATTCCGCCCCATCCCCCCAACAACTTAGCGCCACATCATCTCCGAACCACCCCGGAAAACTTGACCCGCCATGCTACTCTCCAGCCAAGGCCGGTACGGATTGCTCATCCAACCAACCCGCCGCGCCTGGCCAGGACACAGCACTTTTCCCGAGCCGTCACGGCAGGCCAGCCGTTGTACTGCTGGTTTCGCTGCTCACCTCGCGGCAATCTAGGCCGGTTGAGCAGCCTCACCCCAACAGGCTTGAGCCGTTCACGACTTGGGCGATGGCCCTTTGAGGGAGGCAAATTGGACATCAAAAGCAAGCGCAACACAGCAAAGGCGGCCACAGACCGTCCATCGACTCAAGTCGTTGCAAACAAGGCAGTTGCCCAATACCACGAGAGAACCGACAAACTCATGCATGTTGCAAAATGATGCAAAGTGTGGCATCCCCACTCTCGCCGCGACGACCCGCAAAGCCCCAACTACCTTTCACCTACCTTGGTTTGGCGCCGGCCGTGACCCGTTTCATGAGACGTCTCGCGCCAAGCTGGCGCGAACCAACTCCGCCCGTCTGTGCTTCCCTAGCTTTGTCTTCAGCGTTCGTAGGTGGTAGTCAACGGTCTTGGTTGTGATACCCATCGTGAAGGCAATCTCTCTGTTCGAGAATCCCTTCGCAACGAGTTCGAGCACTTGCCGTTGTCGCGGTGCTAGATCAACCGTCGGCACCCGGCTTCCATCGGAGGAGATTTCATCGAGGGGCTGTTGCTTTCTCAACGCTCCCCGGAGACGCTCGTATTCGGTAATCTCGTGATGAACAACGGCGTTAAAGTCAGCGGTGCCGGGAATCGGGAACACCTGCAACCGAAACCATCTCTTGTGGTTTGGTGAATCGCAGGGATACTCGAGCGCAAAGTGATCGCGCGCTCCGTTCAGAACATCCGCGATGCCACGGCGAGCCCGCTGAGCCGGCGACGGGTTGTCAACGGCATCATCTCTGTCTGCCCTCAGATAATCGTCGCCCACACGCGCGCCCACCAGGTTGGGACTCCCGTTTTCGCGGCCAAATCGTTCCCAGGCGTCGTTGACGAAAACAATCTTCGCGTCTTTGGAAATCACAGCGATCATATCCGGTAAGGCGTCAACGAGGGCGCGGTACAAACCCGTTACAGCGATGCTTGCGGCATCGGTCACCGGGCCTCCCTCCTCGATGGAACAGCATACCGATTCGTTATCGGCGTGCACACTGCCGCCTTTCCACGACAGGGGCAAGCAATCGTGGTGTTTTCGACGACGAAACCGAATCTGCGCATGCCTGAAGTCATCCGTTCCCCATCGAGTTTACCTCACGAGGCCCAGGAGCGTGTCCGAGGAATCGTTCGTCTGCTGCCCATACGTTGTACCTTGCGCCATCGATAGCCGAAGCATATTGCCCTCAAACGAGTGGTCTCCGCAATACTCGGACAGACCCCTAGTGCAAACACTAGGTTGCACACGACTCCGGACGATTTTCACTGGGGATAAACCCAGTACGGCGTACTCCGATCCGGCGTCTAGAACTCCTTTACAGTAAAGCGCCCGGTCACTTTTGAACCTAACCGTCCATTGGCATCACGGCGAATTCGGGAGAGAATCGTTAACAGCAAGGATCGCTGGCGCGGATTGAGACTCGAGTGGCCCAAACAGGGGCCGAGCGACGGTCGCCGCAACGTACGAGGTCCCGGCGCTGACACGAGCAAGCGTTAACTAGAGGAAGGTTGGCAATGAGCACAGCACAGATCGCGGAACAGATCAATTTCGAGACGCCGGACATTGAGGATATTCGTGTCAGCCTGCAAAGGAAGGGCGACAGGGGCGGCGAACGTTTCAAGCCGGAGATCCCTTCGTCTATCGAGCAGGCTGGCGTCTCACAGACGGTCATGGAGCAACTGGTTCTGAAGAACCTGTACTTTCGGGGAGAAGTGTCAGGCCGGGAGCTGTCGAGGCTGCTCGGAGTGGCCTACAGCCTCGTTGAGCCGATCATTGACCATCTAAAACGCGAAAGATATATCGAGTCCAAACGGGCCTCCAGTATCGGCAGCATCTCGGCGTACTTCGCCAATACCGACTCGGGCCGGGCTCGGGCGAGAGAGGCGCTTGAAGCGAATCAGCATCTCGGCCCCGTCGCAGTCCCGCTCTCCCAGTACGAAGCCGGCGTGCAACAACAAAAGATCAAGCCCGGCTGGACGTCGGAAGGGCGTCTGCGGAAGGCGTTCTCCGGCGCTGTCGTGAGCGAAGATTTTCTCGGCCAGTTCGGGCCGGCCGTGAATTCTTTCAAGTCGATGTTGATCTACGGGAAGCCGGGGAACGGTAAGACCTTCTTGGCCGAGCAGCTTGCTCGCATCGACTCCGATGCCGTTTACATTCCCTACTACATCGAGAGCGACGGCCAGATTATCAAGGTATTCGATCCCCTCCATCACGAGACAGTCGACGAGGCCTCGTCCAGTATCTTTCTGACCGACGATCCTCAATATGATCCGCGCTGGGTGAAATGCAAGCGACCGTTCCTCACAACTGGCGGCGAGCTCACGCTGCCCATGCTCGATCTGATGTACGTGGAGGGGGCGAAGATCTACGATGCGCCCTATCAGTTCAAGGCCAACAACGGAATCTACTTGGTGGATGACTTTGGCAGGCAGGTGGTCTCGCCCGCGCAACTGCTCAACCGCTGGATCTATCCCCTCGACCGCGGGATCGACTATCTTAGCTTTCGGACGGGCACAAAGGTCGCAGTACCCTTCGAATGCTTCCTGGTGTTTTCGTCGAACCTGAACCCGGAAGACCTGGGCGATGAGGCCTTTCTTCGCAGGCTCGACTACAAAATGTTCATGAGCAACCCGGCGCCGGATGAGTTTGTCACCATTCTTCGTGACTTCTGCGTCCAGCGCGATCTGGAATGCTCCGACGAGATCGTACAACATATTTTGCGTGAACACTACGACAAGGCGGGCCGCAAGATGAGACGCTGTCATCCGCGTGACGTCATTCGAGTTGTTATCGACCTCATTAGTTACGAGAAGCGGCCCTACGAGCTGACAACAGAACTGATCGATAGGGCGTATCGCATGAAGTTCGTGAGTAAGAGCTATAACATCGAGTAAAAGCTTGGCTGCCTTTCGGCCATGAAAGCTGGGCAGGCAGCGGTCATCCTTAGGATGCGCTGTTGCCTGCCAGATCTTTGAACACGGTAGTATCCTTCCGTCTTTCATAACCCACTCTCCTCTTCAGAAGTATCTTGATCCGCAGGAACCGAGCGGCGTCAACCCAATTGCAGGATCGCTCTGAGCGCTTACCGTAACTCCCGTCCGGGATCGCGGTCTGCTTTGTGGAAGTGCCAGCCGCGATGGATATGCTCGTGACGACGCTGACTAGAATACAAATACTGGTGACAACACTAGGTCAGAGACAACTTTGGGAGGTAAGCACCTGGGTAAAAGCCAAGTACTCGGTACCACGTGACCGAGTAGTGGGACCCTGTAGTGTGGGCACCCCACAAAACTTTGAACCCTGAGTTCCATTGGAATAAACGTCGATCAGAGGTAGAGTGTAATTGATAGGAAGCGGAGGATAGCATGTCAACCAAAACCAGGAACAACAATACTCGCAGTAAGACAAGTGGGCTCTTCCGGGTTTTTAGTGGCTAGGGTGGCTAGGGGCGAGGTTCAGGCCACCGCAGTGGAAGTAGATGGCGTGGATGAAGTTCTGTTTGTTGCGGAAGCCCCGGGCGGTGTATTTGACCCACTGAATCTTCGCATTCAATGATTCGCTGGTCGCATTGGTGATGCGGTGGCGGATGTAGGTCACGATGTTGCCAAAGCGTCGCTTCAGCATCCGCCCCACTTCAATCATTGGTTGCAGGCGGCTTCGCGCCGCCCAGTTGTGCCACCATCGAAAGTGCTTGCGGGCCGGCCGCTCGTAGCGGTAGTCGAAAAACGCCATCATTGTTTCCTTCAAAGCCCACGCCCGCGCCGTCTTCAAACCGCTGTCCCGCAGGGTCGCAAAGGCTCGCCGGTCTTTCGGCTCCATCCGCGCCGGATGCCTGAGCCAGTCATAGCGCGTCCCCACCAGCGTGTCGTCTCCGGCCGCGCGCAGGATCTTATTCTCCTTGCGGCGCACCTTGTCCACTGCGTCCCCTAGTACTACTGTGTTATAAAACATGGTAGCCTGAAAATATGAGCACCACTACTTTGGCACCAGGCCCTCAACAGAAACGCCTGGCGGCCT
>JAQBUE010000315.1 GCA_027624045.1 Acidobacteriota bacterium | reverse complement strand
CGCGCCGCTGGCCACCCCGCTGCTTCTCGCCGCCTGAAAACAGGGTATTCTGCCACAGGCTGCTAAGCCAACATAGCCCTGACCGCGGCGGGCGTACTGCCCGTCGCGGTCTTGGACTGTTCGCATCCTGTTCCACCAAGGGATTGGGGCGGTGATGACCTCAGCCGAAGCGCTTGGCCGAGACCCACTGCACTTCGTACCTACGAACTGACTTGACTCGCCGGCTGAGATCTAGCTCTTTCCGTATTGGGGTTCGGCGCCGGGCTTCCATTTGATATTGCAACCGATGCTGGGCTTCTGGTCGGCCGAGGGATCGCCTCCGGACAGCAGAGCCTCAATGGCGCCCCGCAGGTCTTTGCCGCTGACGGGGATGTCGTTCTCGGGGCGCGAGTCATCGAGTTGGCCCCGGTACACCAGCTTGCGGTCCTCATCAAAGAGATAGAAGTCGGGCGTGCAAGCGGCCGCATAAGCCTTGGCAACGGCTTGTGTCGAGTCGTAAAGGTAGGGGAACTTGTAGCCCAGAGCCTCGGCGTTCGCCTTCATTTTGTCGGGAGCATCGGCAGGATAGTTATCCGCGTCGTTGGAGTTAATGGCGACTACGCCAACATCGGCATGAACGTAGTTTTCGCCTAACCTTACGAGTTCATCATTAACATGCTTAACGAAGGGACAGTGGTTGCAGATAAACATGACCAGCAGCCCCTTCTTACCTGCGAAGGTGTCGATCGAAACGGTTTGGCCCGAAACGGTGTCGATCAGCTCGAAAGCGGGAGCGATCGTGCCGAGTTCGAGCATGGTGGAGGGAGTGCGCGACATAGACTTCTCCTTATGCCTGGAGGATATTCGTAGGCCTTCAGGATAGCAGCCGACCTCGGCGCAACCGATTTGACGTCGTTCTCGGGAGGAGCACTAAATCTTGTGTTTCAAGCCGTAGATGGCGAGCTCAACCCGCCCGCGCACCTGCAACTTGTCGAAGATATGCTTCAGGTGATTGTTCAAAGTGTGCGGACTCACGCTCAACTGGCCGGCGATTTCGCGATAGCGGAGTCCCTTCGATACGAGCGAAACGACTTCTTCCTCGCGGGGAGTCAGGTCCGAGCCGTGCAGTCCTGCGCCGAAGCCCGAACTGCCGTGCAAGCTGTCCTCATCCGCATCGCGCAGCGCCCGGTCGATCCATCTCATTCCCTGATAAACCTCGCGGATCGCGATTAGAAGCTGTGATGTCTCAGCCCGCTTCGAAATGATGCCGCTTGCGCCAAGATCCAAAATCGTCCGCGGATCGACGCGCCCTTCCTCTTCAACCAGCACAAGGGTCGGGACGTAACAGCCTGACACCTGCATACTGCGCAGCACGTCATAGCCGTCGACATCCGGCATCACCAGGTCAAGCAGGAGCAGGTTCGCTTCACTGTCACTCAGAATCTGGAGTATCCCCTCGCCCGAACTGGTTTCAGCGATCATCTCCATATCTGGTTGCTCTTCGAACACTTTCCGAAGCCCCTGCCGCAGCAGCGTATGGTCGTCGGCGACGGCGACGCGGATCGGTTTTTGATAGAGAGGTCTGCCCAACGGGAACACCGGCCTTCTCTCTCATATCGGTTCACAGCGGAAAGACCAGCACGCAATTCTCACCGCTTGTCAGGACGCGGCGAGCCCGTTGTTATAGTGATCTGAAGCATATGTGCGGCATCGCAGGCATTCTGGACCGGCAACTCTCGGATGAAGAATTTCCCGCACGGCTGAACCGTATGGGCGAGGCGCAGCGCCATCGCGGACCCGATGAAAGGGGTTTGATCTTCGACCCAGATGCACGCACGGGATTGCACTGTAGCCGTCTCAGCATCGTCGACCTTGTTAGCGGCAGCCAGCCCATCTCGAACGAAGACAAAACGATCCACGTCGTTCTCAACGGCGAGATCTACAACCATCGGGAGCTGCGGCGCGGACTTGAGGAACGAGGCCACCGCTTCCGAACCAATTCCGACACCGAGGTCATCGTCCACCTCTATGAAGAGAAAGGGATGGACTGCTTCGTCGAACTGAACGGCATGTTCGGATTGGCAATCCTCGACGTACCCCAGCGAAAATTGCTGCTGGCGCGTGACCGTGCCGGCATGAAGCCGCTCTACTATGCCGAAACGCCGAGCGGGTTCGTGTTCGGATCTGAAATCAAGGCGGTTTTGGCCTCGGGCCTGCTGCCCCAAGAGCCCGACTGGCAGGCGCTGGACGCATTCCTCGCCGTAGGGTACGTACCGGCGCCGCGGACCTGCTTCCAGTCCGTCAAGAGTCTGCCGCAGGGCTCGTTCCTGACGCTAGACGCGAAGGGTCTGCGCATCGGGCCCTATTGGCGCATGGCGTTCGACAATTCACATACCCCGAAAACCGAGAAAGAGTACGCGGAGGAACTTGAGCTGCGCCTCGAACGCACCGTGCGCTCACATCTTCAGGCGGATGTGACGGTCGGCGCGCTCGTCAGCGGCGGTTGGGACTCCTCCATCCTCGTGGCATTGGCGGCGCGCAACGTGAGTGGCCGCCTGAAGACCTTCTCGCTCACGCTGCCGGACAGCCCGGACATTGACGAATCTCAACACCAACGCTCCGTCTCGAAGCATCTCGACTCGGAGCACTACGAAATTGAGTTCCGACCGGCGGACATCCCGCGGCTCATATCAAAAGGCATTCGGCACCTCGAACAACCCTTTGAAGGTCCCGCCCTACTGGACTTTCAGATCGCGAATCTGGCATCGCAACATGTCAAGGTTGCCTTGAGCGGCCAAGGCGCCGACGAACTGCTGGCCGGCTATCCTTGGACGGTAATCGACCCCTTCAACCGGCTGCGGCGGGTGTTCCCAAAACCGCTGGCGCGAATGATGCATCCGCTCTTGCCCGACCCTTATAGCCGGATGCTCCGCATGCTCGGCGCGCCCGACGAGGCCGGTGCCGACATTGAGTTCTTCCGCCTCTTCACACGGAGCGAGATCGGGCAGTTTCTCTCCCCTGATCTGCCACTGGTTCACGCTGACGAGAACGTCTTCCGGGTCGATCCCCAAGTCATCGCCAGCTGCGCCGATCGTCTGCAGCGGCGTCTGGGCTACGATTACACGCTACTGATGCCTAGCATCATCCTCAACTATCACGACAAGATGAGCATGGCGCACTCGCTCGAGGTCCGCATGCCATTTCTCGACGGCCCACTGATTGACTTCGCGCTGTCAATGCCCTCGAACGTCAAGCTACGCGACGGTCAGCCGAAGTATGTCCTGGGACACTTGGCCGACCGCTTGCTGCCGCCTGATGTCGCCCGCCGCGAGAAGCGCTGCCTGCAGTATCCGCTCAACCAGTACTTGAACGGTCCGCTCAAGAATTTCACGCGCGAGTTTCTGCTCGACTCAAACGGTAGCAACGGCCTGTTCGTGCGCCCCAAGCTGGAGAAACAACTTGCGGGCTGGCTCACACCGAACGACCCGCATCTGCGGCGGCCATGGTCGCTGATTGGACTCCAGGCTTGGCGGAACGAGTTCTTTGCCCATCCAGGGGGCGCAGCATTTTCCAATCCAAGAATGATCCTGAAATGCGGTAGGTCGAGGCCGGGGACGAAATAGGGTGTGG
>JAQBUE010000081.1 GCA_027624045.1 Acidobacteriota bacterium | reverse complement strand
GCGCGCCGCTGGCCACCCCGCTGCTTCTCGCCGCCTGAAAACAGGGTATTCTGCCACAGGCTGTTAGGACCCCTTATGAGCGGTGGCGTCTGCGCTGTTGCGTGGAAGCAACCAAATATACAAGCGGTGGCCACAAAGGTGGCGTTACGGAGACAACGACGTATTCCCTTGCTCATTTCTCAATCTCCAATCTCAATCTCGGACTCGTCACTTATCAGTCCCCTGAAGCACACGGCGGCGAGACGAATCGTCGCCCGCGTTCTTGGCGGTAAGAATGCAGACAATCAAATGGATTAAACAATGCGGAACGTCGTTTGTGACGGTGAGAAGCACCAACGAAGAGAAACCAGATGTCTGGTTTATGTATTTCTACTTCAATTGGACCTTCGCACGAAACGTTGCCCACCTCCTTGCCGTCGCGAGCCTGCCCTGCTTATGTCAGTGCGATGTAAAAATAGCACTGCGTCAGATTCCTGTCAAGAAAAATAGCGAGGACTTCAGAGAAATGGACAAGTAAGACGTACTCTTTATCACGATAGAAAAAACGGGACAGCCTCAATTATCGCGCTCCAGCGGCCCGCATGGCAGCTTCCGAGTCGCCCTGCTTGCGCGGCCGGCCTCGTCCACGGACTCGCAGGTCATTGCCCGCCTCTTCCTCAAGCTGTCTCACAAAGTCCTGATTTGCCAATGGCTTACCTGAATATGTCGCCGCCCGCAACTCGTCCGCCCAGCCGTGATCAGCCGCCCATCCGTCGTGCAACACGCCCTCCCAGTCCGCCAGCGGACAGACCTCAAGCCACAGGTCCTGATCCAGCAGTCCCCACGGCCTGCGGGCCCCGAAACTTTCATCGGAATGATGCAGCCCGTCCGGCGGCAGGAAGCCAGGTTCGAGGGAATCTTTGCGGAACCAATGCGCCTCGCCAGCGGAGAAACGATCTCCGAGATGCTGCTTCGAGTCATTCCCGGGCTGGGCTCACTCTCCAACTGGGAACAAGTAGCAGGCCGTCATGTCATCGAGCCGATCCAAGCCTGGATTGTTCAGGCGCGCGAGAATCTCCAGAACAAACCCGAGTGGGATGCCTGGCTCAAGGACTTCGTCGCGGCGATCAATACGGTCTTAGCCGACGTGCGCCGCTACCTCGGGACAGCGCAGCAGGGACAATCCGACGGAGTGCGGGCGAAGCTCTACGCGGCGGGATACCCGGACTCCGAAGAGTCGCTGAGCCGCTTGGCTCTCAACGTGCTGGCCAGTCTAGACGGACTATCGTGCGCCTTGGTGGGGATGCGGCAGCCCAGCTACGTGGACGACGCTTTCGGCATCACGGAGATGAAACAGGTAGACGGTCTCGCAATTCTGCGGGACTTTAATTGACGGTGTAGTCGATCTTTTTGATGGCATCGAGTACGAAGGCGTCGTTCGGGTGGAGGTCCAGCGCCTTCACGAACTCATCGAGCGCGCGCATTTGCTGGCTCTTTGCAATGTAAACCCTTCCCATATTCAAGTAAGGGAAGTGCCGAGGTTCGTAGCGCTTGGCCTGCTTGGCCGTCTCGAATCAGGGGATGGCATCGTCCAACTGCCCTTTCTGCATCAGATACGCGCCGATGTCGTTGTAGGGGTTGCCAAACTCCGGGTCGATCAGAATCGCCTTCTTACAGTCGGCGATCGCTTCGTCGATTCGCCCAAGGAAGGACATAGCCCATCCGCGGTAGGTGTAGCCTTCAGCGGTAGGCTTGGCTGCGATGCTTTGTTCGTAAAGCTCGACAGCTTCCTCGACGCGGCCTTCGGTGAGACGCTGAGTCCCTTCGAGCCACAGATCCTTCGCTTGCTCGTCTTTGGTCCGTTTCTTTTTTGGTATCTTGGCCATCGGATCGGCGGCGAGGAGTGAAGGCCCTTCGGCTTTGGTCGGCTTCTCTTTGTTCATGCTGGTGACCCGATCCGCGTCGGCAATGAATGCCCGCGGCGGACCGCTACTTTGATCTTACCTGACACGCATAGTAGCTTCTCGTGAACGAGCGGTCGGAGGACATCATCAAATGTCCGCAAGGCGCTTGTAACCCTTTGCGAAAGCGTTTTGGGAATCCCAAGTGTTTGGCAAAATGATGCATTTTGATGCGCACGGCCACTGGCGGCCCCAGCCAGTTCGGGTCTTCAGCCGTTAGGTGAGGCGGAATGCGGCTTGGAGCTACTTCGGCTCCCTAACACGAACCCGGAGCGGCTCCTCGAAGTCAATCTCGGGAAGGCCCGAGTTCACGCGGTTCTCAATGACGAGGATGCCGCCCTTGAGGACCGGCTGTTCGGCGTTGCGGGAGCTATTGACGCGGACGGGGTGGGTGCTGCCCTCTTCGAGGCCGACGACATAGACGGCTTGGCCTTCGGGGATCTTGACCCGCACATCGAGCGGGACGCGGCCGAAGACGATGGCGGCTCCGGGAAAGATCAGCGGGACTTGCTTGTCGTCGATGCGGATCTCGTGGGTTTCGTCGCCGGAAACGATGTACAGGCGGTGGTCGATGTAGGCGACCCAGAGGTCTTCGTCCTGCCAGCCGGCGCGGGCATAGAGGCGGCCTTCAAACTCGTCGTGAAAGACGAGTGGGGCGGAGAAGTAGCTCAAGCCGGGCAGGTAGGGGTTGACCCACAAGAACTCATAGACCGCGCCGAGCGGCGTGTAGAGAGTGACGGCGTCATGGCGTATCCAGCCTTGCAGAAACTGGTAGTCGGCCTGGTTGTTCTCGTAGGCGACGAAGATCATGCCGGCGATGCGGTTCCTGCTGCCTTCGAGAGCAGCCTTCTCGATAGGGGTGTTCACAGGGACGCGAAAGATGCCTTCCTCGGTGCGAACCGGTTGCGGCGTGACGCCCATCATCATGCGCAGAGGCAGGGCGCGAAAGATGTCGGAGGCTTGCTCCCAGATTTCAATCTCGAAGTTGTGCCGGGCGACATGTGACAACTCGCCGAGGGCGACGAGATCTTCGCTGCCGGTGAGAAGCTTGCCGTCGCGCAGTTGTGGCACTAAGCGGGCCTCCCAATGTTGCTTCATGAGAGTTTCGAGGACGGCGGCGTAAGTCTCCGCGTGATCGCCCACGGCGACCAGCGCCAGCACGGCGGCGCGCAGGTCGGGCAGGCCGACGACCGGGTTGCCGGATAGCGATTTCGCTGCGTTGAAGAGGGCCGGGGCCAGGGTGCTCTTCTGGTTGTCGTCAAGCAGCTCGTAACACCAGTCGAAGACGATAGCCCCTAGCCGAAGTGCCGCGGGCTTCTTGAAGCCGTCGGAGCTTGCTTCGGCCAGCGCCCAGTCGACTGCTTTCTTGGCGGACTTGTCGTCTTTCGATACCTGGTAGAGGAGCGCCCGCAGCAGGGGCTCCTCGGGGAAGTCGACTTCGGCTTTGATGAGCCGTTGCAGATTGCGCCAACGCTCGGACTCACGTTCGGCGTCTTTTTGAAGGCGTTCGAGGCGGCGGCCCTCAAGCCAAATGCGGGGATGCTGCGTGTAGACCTTGTACTCGACCTGGGCGCAGAGCAGGCCGGGTAGCAGGCTTAGCGCCGCGAGAGCCGCTGGGAGGTTGAAGCGCATGTTTCCGGTATTGTACCGGCCGGAGTGGTGGTTTCGACTAGATACTGTCGGCCGGCTCGGTGGGCTTGGCCGCTGTTTCGGTGGTCGCCAATTGGGGGGCGGGTTCGGTGAGGACGGGGGTGGGTTCGGGCTTGGCCGTGACCTGATGCCCTAGCGAGATGCGTCCGCCGTAGGCAAGGTAGTCTTGCTGGAGCCAGGGGCGGTCGCCGTTGTAGTCGTAGGCGCCGACGATCCAGACGGCGGTGCCGGGCGTTTCGACCGTCCAGCCGCGCGGGCCGAGCTGCCACTGGTCGCCCCAGGTATAGAGCCACTTGGCGTCGCATTCGAGCAGGCGCACGCAGCCGTGGCTTGCTGGGTAGCCGGGCAGTTCGAAGCGGTGGAATGAGATGCCGTCTTGATTGATGAAGTTGAACGCCCAGGGCAGGAACCAGGAGCGGTTGACGGTGCTGTGCCGGCCCTTGGATTTCCAGTTGAGATGAAAGTAGCCGGAGGGCGTGGGGCGGCGCTTGCCGCCGCTGCTGACGGGGCCCCAGCGAACGAGCTTGCCATTTTCGTAGGCGCCGAAGACCTGACCTTGCTGATGGACGATGACAGCTTTGCGATGCGCCCGGGCCCAACTGGATTCACGAGGCATGGGAGTGTAGTCGAGTTCGCGGAAGTCCCAGCGGTCGGGAACGACGATGACGCCCATGCCGGGGAGTTTGTCGGCGTCGGCGCGGTTGAGCTTTTCGAGCAAGGCGATCTGCTCGCGAGTGAATTGGCAGTGGAACTGTTCGGGGTCCTCAGATACTACCTGCAGGCGCAGGCGGACAGGGGGGGGGCAATTTGGTCCGGGAGGCTTACAGTGGCGGCGGGCGCGGTGGCTGCGCAAACGAACAGTGCGAGCGCTATGCCGGGTAGCACTGGCCTTGCTATGAAGTGTCCTGTGGTAACGCGCATTGCTCGCCTCCTCACGCCAGCCGGCTGCCGGCGGGAAGCCGGTCAATTCCGTTTAGTGCAAGTTCGTTGCCAAACGCCTCCAGGCTGACCGTGTGGCGCGGCTGCTCCGCTAGGTTCCTCGCCGGAAACATCTCTATCTATTGGATGTTTGGAGGCGGGAAAAGATTTCGTCGCTCTCTCGGTCAAAATCGCGCCGAATTGTGGCCGCTGTATGTTGGCTCACGGCAGCAAGTAAATTGTGCCCACGGCCGGCAGGTTCTACCTTGTGAGTTTGCGATGACTCCGATGTAGAATGGGGTCAGCTTTTCCGGGGAGGTGACGAACATGACGGAAGACGGATCGCGACGTAATTTCTTTCGAGGTTTCTTTGGCAGCGCGCTAGCGGCGTCGTTGGCGCAGAGCGCCCTGGCGCAGCGATCGAGTGGTGACGGCATACCGCGGGCGAAGCTGGGCCGCACCAATGAGCAGGTCTCGATCATCGCCTTGGGCGGCTGGCACATCGGGGCAATCGAGGACAAGAAGGAAGCCCACCGCATCATGCACCGGGCGATCGATGAAGGCATCAACTTCTTCGATAACGCTTGGGACTATCACAACGGCGGTTCCGAAGAAGTGATGGGCGAAGCGCTGGCATCGGATGGCCGCCGCAACAAGGTGTTCCTGATGACGAAGAACTGCGAGCGCGATTACGAAGGCAGCAAGCGCTGTCTCGAAGATAGCTTGCGGCGATTGAAGACGGACCACCTCGATTTGTGGCAATTCCACGAGATGGTGTACGACAACGATCCCGACTGGGTGTTTGAGAAGGGCGGGCTGAAGGCGGCCCTCGAAGCGAAGAAGGCCGGTAAGGTGCGCTTTATCGGGTTCACCGGCCACAAGGATCCGCTGATTCACCTCAAGATGCTTGCCAAGCCCTATGACTGGGATACGGCGCAGATGCCGATTAATGTGATGGACGCGCACTACCGCAGTTTCCAGAAGGAAGTCCTGCCGGTGTGTCTGAATAAGAACGTAGGTGTGATCGGGATGAAGAGCCTAGGCGGCTCGCCGGATTACCCCAAGGGGCGCATCCCGAGCGAGACGGATATCACGGCGGAGCAGTGCATCCGTTATGCGCTGAGTCTGCCGGTAGCGAGTCTTTGCGTGGGAATTCGATCGATGGAAGACTTGGAGCAGGATCTACGGATTGCGCGCGGATTCAAGGCCATGTCCGACAGCGCGAAAGAGCAACTGGTGCAGATGGCGGCGGCGGAAGGGGGCGATGGCCGACATGAGTTATTCAAATCGAGCAAGCGGTTTGACGGCCCTCATCACCGGCTACAGCATGGTTTCGCGACCGAGGCTTGATGGCGGGAAGAAGAACGGGCCATCCTGACGTCCATGCGGGCAGCCCAGAGCAAGAAGGCGGTCAGGTCCGCCCGACGCTGCCACGTGAATGACCAAAAGCGGCGGAAGGTGATAGTTTCGGCGGGCCAGCCCCAATACGTCTCAATCCGCCAGCGCAGATAGGGGCTTGCCCAGGGACGAAGATGGTAGCCGCGGGTGGCGGTCCACAGGAACCGAACGATCGCCTTGGCTTCCGCTAAGCGCAAAGTAGATTGACCTCGGCCGGCGAAGGGATGTGAGCTATTGGGCGTAATACCCCGGCCGGTGGCGTACCTTATAGCGCTTGGCCTTGCCGGTCAGCTCGATACGGACGCGGCGAAACCCCGCGGCGGCCGAGTCGGCGGGCGAGTAGGCCAGGATGTACTGGTTTCGGATATCGCGCGCCACCTGCTGCGTGATGGCGTGAACTTCGTCGACACTGTCGGGGAAGAAAGCGGCGCCGCCGGTCTCGCGAACGATGGCCCGGATGGCGCGCTGGGCTCGTTTGGCGGAGCGGCGGTCCTCTTCGCTCAGCAGGCCGACGGCGTAGATCACGGTGTCGGTTTCCTGCAGACGCCGGACGAGCCTTTCGAGCGTCGAACGGCTGGCGTTGTCCTCTCCGTCGGTGATGATGAGCAGGACACGCTTGTCCTGTTTGGCTTCGTCTTCCAGATGGTCGAGCGACATGCCGACCGCATCGTAGAGCGCTGTCCCGCCCCGTGAGTCGATCCTTTGGAGCCCGTCCTGGAGACGCGGCAGATCAGCGGTGAACGGGGTATCGAGAAAAGCCTCATCATTGAAGTTGACGATGAAAACTTCGTCCTCGGGGTTGGATGCTTTGACGAAGTCGAGCGCGGCTGTGTTGACCTTGAGACGTTTG
The DNA here is from genome assembly GCA_027624045.1 of Acidobacteriota bacterium. Lineage (GTDB taxonomy): Bacteria > Acidobacteriota > Terriglobia > Bryobacterales > UBA6623 > JAPPLB01. Next base: position 16,150 of record JAQBUE010000081.1, on the reverse strand, counting down.
TCGAGCATGCTGCCGCTGTTGTCGACGAGGATGCCCAGGGAAACCGGCACGTCTTCTCGCCGGAACAGCTTCAGCGTTTGCAGTTGGTCGTTCTCGAATACGCGAAAGCTGTCTTCGAGGAGATCGGTCATCAGTAGATTGTTCTTATCGGAAACCGTGGTGTGGAGGACGACCAGGCGGGTTTCCGAACGGATGACGAGGTCTTCGTCGCCTTCCTGACGCAGGGGCGCGGGCTCATTCTGTGCCCACAGTACTCCGGCCGCCAAGCAGCCTGTCAGAATACCCAGCGCGAGCTTGGCTCTCCAAGAGAAACTCATCCTTGTCGTCGAATCCTTTTCCTGCAAGGTGGATGGTGCGACCGCGCTTTTCTGTCGAGGCCGTTTAGCGTGTGGGCGCGTAGTAGCCCAGCCGGTAGTGAGAGCGTAGTTGGGGCATGCCCCGAATCTTCTTGACTTCCACTTTGACGCGTCTCCACCTGCCATCCTTATCCAGATTACTAGGTACGTAGCCCAGCACGTACTGGTTCCGAAGCTCGACGCCGATCTTGGCGGCGACGTCGGGAAGTTCGTTGAGGTTCTCGACCGGGAACTGCCGGCCTCCGGTCTGCTCGGCAATCTCGCTCAACAGGCCAGGGCCGCTGAGTTCTTCGGGCGTCCGCCCGCGCGACGAAGCCGGCTCGAAGATGCCGATGGCGTAAATCTGCACGTCGGCTTCGCGGACGAGGCGCTTGATTTCCCGTCCGGTGTATCGGCTGCTATTGTCTCCGCCGTCGGAAATAACGAGCAGAGCTTTCTTGGTGTGACGCGCTTCCTTCATCTTGCTGATCGCGAGATAAATGGCATCGAGCAAGGCCGTTCTTCCCTTGGACTCCGTGAAAGTGAGCCTGTTCTGAATTTCTTCAATTCGATGCGTGAAGTCGGAGACAAGCTCAGGACGGTTGTTGAACTGCACGAGGAAGAACTCGTCCTCGGGGTTCGATGTCTTAAAGAACTGCGCCACGGCCTCGCGGGCCTTGCTCATCTTGTGGCCCATGCTGCTGCTGGCGTCGAATACGAGACCCAGCGAGAGAGGCGCGTCCTCGGCGCCGAACTGGGTGATGACCTGTTCGGTCTTGTCCTCTTCGATCTTGAAGTGTTCTTTGCCCAGGCCGGTAACGAGACGGCTCATCGGATCGGTGACCGTCACGTTTATGAGGACGAGCTGCACATCGACCTTGATGCTTGAACCGGGCGGCAGGGGTTCGAGATTGGGGTCGGCCGACACGAGCTTGGCGCCGACTTTCGCGTCCGCCGAATAGGCTGGAGCGGCGCAGAGTATAGCGGCGACAAGACAAACGGGTAGCGCGGAGGAAAGCAACAATCTTCGGAGAGGCAGAACTGCCACAGCCATGTCCTTAAGAATTCCTCGTGGTCGAATCTGAGTTCCTCGTGCCCTGGCGACTAGATTTTATCATAGGCTCCCAAGCCGTGCTAGACTTGATTTTTGGTGTTCGCGGACTCGAAGCGCCTGAATCAATTGGCTCTTCCGGCGACGCCTGACACTTCTTTCCACATGGCGGGTTCACGGCGCGGTACGGCCTCTTCTCAAACAGCTTGCCCTCCCCACCCCTCGTGCCTGGGGCACGGGACTCAGTTCAGTTCGTTTCACCCCATGTGGCTTCGCGGCGCCACGCCGATTCGTTACGTTTTCATTTCGGTTGGAGAGGTCTATGGGCTCGGTTAAGAAGTGCATCTTTGTCACGGGTGGCGTCGTTTCGTCGCTGGGCAAGGGTATTGCCGCGGCTTCGCTGGGCTGCCTGTTGGAGAGTCGCGGGTTGCGCGTTACGTTACAGAAGCTTGATCCGTACCTGAATATCGATCCCGGCACGATGAGTCCCTTCCAGCACGGTGAGGTGTTCGTAACCGACGACGGGGCCGAAACCGACCTGGATCTCGGGCACTACGAGCGCTTCACGCACGCACGCCTGACGCAGGCGAACAACGTGACGAGCGGCCGTATTTACGAGCGCATCCTCGCGAAGGAGCGCCGGGGCGACTATCTTGGCAAGACCGTGCAGGTCATCCCTCACGTAACGAACGAGATCAAGGACGCGGTGCGCAAGATCGCGACGGACGATCTCGACGTCATCATTGTGGAAATTGGCGGGACGGTCGGAGATATAGAATCGCTACCGTTTCTGGAAGCAATTCGGCAGATGCGGCACGAGTTGGGCCGCTCGAACTGTGTGTTCGTTCATGTGACGCTGGTGCCCTGGATCGCCGCCGCTGGCGAGTTGAAAACGAAGCCGACGCAGCACAGCGTGAAGGAACTGCGTGCGATCGGCATCCAGCCCGATATCCTGCTTTGCCGCACCGAGACCGACCTTCCCCAGGAGCTGCGAGAGAAGATCGCACTTTTTTGCGACGTGGACAAAGACGCCGTGATCGCGGCCCGCGATGTCGAGTCGGTCTACCGCGTCCCGATGAACCTGGCGCAGCAGGGCGTGGATGACATCATCCTGCGCTACTTCGGAATGAAGGACTTGCCGAAGCGTGACTTGACAGCCTGGGAAGAGATGCTCGACCGGATGAAACACCCCGAGGACGAGGTGACGATCGGCGTTATCGGCAAATACGTCGATTACGAAGACTCCTACAAGAGCTTAAAGGAAGCCTTGTTGCATGGAGGGTTGGCGCACAAGATTCAAGTTCATCTGCGCTGGGTGGAAGCCGAGAGCATCACGCGGGAGACGGCTCATCAGCAACTGGGAGAACTCGACGGCATTCTGGTTCCGGGCGGGTTCGGGACCCGCGGCATTGAGGGGATGATCGAAGCGATCCGGTATGCGCGCCTGGAGAAGGTCCCGTATTTTGGGATTTGCCTCGGCATGCAGACGATGGTGATTGAATACGGCAGGAATGTTTGCGGCCTGAAAGACGCGCATTCGACCGAATTCGATCCGGGCACGCCGCATCGGCTTTTCTTCAAGTTGCGTGAGTTGAAAGGCGTCGAGGATCTGGGCGGGACGATGCGGTTGGGAAGTTGGCTCTGCAATCTGAAGCCGGACACCTTGGCGGCTCAGGCCTATGGTTCGCTTGAAGTGCACGAGCGACACCGCCACCGCTATGAGTTCAACCGGGATTACGAGAAGGAGATTACATCCAAAGGAATGGTTGTATCCGGTGAGACGCCGGACGGGATGTATGTCGAGATTTGCGAGCTTCCTGACCACCCCTGGTTTCTCGGTTGCCAGTTCCACCCGGAATTCAAATCGAAGCCGCTTGAGCCGCAGCCATTGTTCGCATCGTTTGTGGGGGCGGCGTACCGCCACCACCAGGCCCGCGCACGAGCCGAAGAGGCCGCCGAGGCTGAACAGTTTTTGCGGGTGCGGATATCCTAAGTTCGCTCGGCGCGGTGTTCCCACTGGCCAGCCCTCGAAAAGATGCCAAGAGTTGATATTGGCGGTTTCTCGATCGGGGACTCGGCGCCGCTGGCGTTGATCGCCGGCCCCTGTGTGATTGAGTCGCCCGAGCACGCGCTGGCAATGGCACGCGCGATTCAGGCGGCGGCAAGCGCGGTGGGGATGCCGGTGATTTTCAAGGCGTCGTTCGACAAGGCGAACCGCACGAGTGTGAATTCCTACCGCGGGCCGGGCTTGGCGGATGGGCTAGCCGTCCTCAGAGATGTCGCTCGCGAAACGGGACTGCCCGTTCTCACCGACATCCACGAAGTGGGCCAGGTAGAGGCGGCGGCCGAGGTTTGCGATGTATTGCAGATTCCGGCGTTCCTGTGCCGCCAGACTGATCTGCTCGTGGAAGCGGGGCGGTCCGGCCGCGTGGTGAACGTGAAGAAGGGCCAGTTCCTGTCACCTTGGGACATGCAGTTTGTGGCCGAGAAGATTGCTTCGATCGGGAATGCACGGATGCTGCTGACGGAGCGGGGCACGAGCTTTGGGTATCAGAATCTGGTTGTGGATTTTCGGTCGTTGCCGCTGATGCGCGGACTTGGCTACCCGGTTGTTCTGGATGTGACACATTCGCTGCAACTGCCGGGCGCGCAACGGGGATCGAGCGGAGGGCAGCCGGAGTTCATCGAGACGCTGGCCTGCGCGGGCGTCGCGGCGGGCGCGGACGCGCTGTTCTTCGAGGTACATGATGACCCTGAGAACGCGAAATCCGATGGAGCGAATGCGCTGCGGCTGGAGTTGCTGCCTGGCTTGCTGAAGCGATTGAGTGAGCTGGGCCGGCTGGTGCGGAGCTGGTAGGGCCTGCCCGCGCTCAAGGCGCTACGGAAGAACTCGCGGAGGAGAATTCAACATGGCGAATATTCGAATCGTTGCGATGCTAGGGAGCAGCCGGCCCGGCAACGCGACAGGCAAGGCGTTGGCGGTGACGGTGGACGAGCTTCGCAAGGACGGCGATGTCTCGGTTGACGTGATCGATCCCGCGGGGCTGGACTTGCGGGCGCCGGGCTTCCAGAACGCCGACGTCGTCAAGGCGCTCCAGGAAAAGGTGACGGCCGCGACCGGCATGATTTTCGCAACGCCTGAGTACCACGGGAGTTATTCGAGCGTGATCAAAATGCTGATCGAGCATCTCGGGTTTCCGTCGACGCTCAGCGGCAAACCCGTTGCCTTGCTGGGAGTTGCGGCGGGCGCGATTGGGGCGATCAAATCGCTGGAGCACTTGCGGAGTGTCTGTTCACACGTGGGCGGAATCGTGCTGCCGGGTCCGGTTTCGGTGGCGGGAGTCCACAAGGTTTTCGACGAAGAAGGGAACTGCTTGGATCCTTCCGCTGAGAAGCGATTGCGCGGGCTCGGCCGGAACTTGACGGACTATATCCGCCAGAACATCTGCCCGCGGGTTGCTCTGGAGCAGATGGTCAGGGAACCGGACTGAGGCGAGGCAGAGGAGAGTTTCCTCACGCCCTTGGGCACAGGACGCATTTCGCGGGCAACCTCTTAGGCGCTGGGCGTTAGGATCTCAACCAGCCGCTGAGCGACAATATCCGCCTCGCCCTCTTTCAGCATCCAGACGCCAAGCTCCAACCGATCGTCGAGGCTGTGGCGTAGCTCGATCGACGGCTTGCCGCCGATAAGTTGCTCTTTGACTTCGCGGGGACTCAGTTCCAGTGCGATTTCGTCCCACTGAATGCGCAGATGCGGGACGTGATAGTGAAGGGGCGGCGCGAACATCTCGGTCCGGACGCTCGGGATCTTCGATACTGCAGCGGCGATCAGATTCACGCGCCGTTCCCACTCCCGCCAGTCTGCCTCGTGATCGCTGTTGAAGAAGGTCTCGACGGCGACGAACATGGCCAGCATGGTCTCTTTGCTGACCTTCATGCCGCGGCCGATCCCACTGCCGTTCGGCGGACCGTTGACGCGCGCCGCCGCGATGAGGTCTTTGCGGCCGAGCAGCAGGCCGGCGTTCTGCGGACCATGGATGCCCTTGCCGCCGGAGGCGGTTACCAGGTCGAACCCCATGTTGAGGTAGTCGGAGAGGTGTTCCTTCGGCGGAACGTCGGCGGCGCAATCGTCAAACGTGGGTATGCCGTGCTTCTTGCCTAACTTGGCGAACTCGGCGACTTTGATTTGTCCCTCGGGATCGTTGGTGTTGTTGAAGAGCATCATCGCGGTGTTCTCATTGATGGCGGCTTCGAGTTCCTCGCGGGTTTCCACCTCGACGAAACGCACACCGCAGGTGAGGATGGCGCGGTCGTAGCCGTAGCGATGGGCTTTTTGGATGATGACTTCGTTTTTCAGGCCCGTGACATCCGGCAATCGCGGCACCGCTTCGGGATGGCCCAGGGTGACGCAAGCGGCCGTGCCAAGCGTGAGGCCGCATGCGGCACCGGACGTGATCATCGCGGACTCGCAACCGATCATCTCGGCGAGTTTTCGTCCGAGGGCGTCGTGCAAGTCGTTGAGGCGGACGTAACGGGTGGAAGCGTAGGCGTAGGCCTCCACCGCCTTGCTGGGCATCAGCGCCCCGCTGAGGGTTGTATAGGGCTCCGCTGCGTTGATGAACTCGCTGACGCCGAGTTCGGCGAAGTAGTCACGGCCGGCTGGGGGAGAGGCGGTTGCGTTGCGTGCGCCGGTTCCGAACAGGGCGCCGGCTGCGGTGGTTTGGAGGAAGTTTCTGCGGTTCGTCATTAGTGAGCTCCTAGAAGAACAGTGTCTCGCAATGTCGTCGAGTGCGGCGAGCTTCGCCCAAAAGGGCCTGGAATGGAGCCCACCCAAGGTTGCCGCGAGCGGTAGAATAAAACCGCGGCACGATAGGTACCCGTAGATGACTGGCTGGCGCGAACGGATTGTGTGGGATCCCCAGGTTTGCCATGGCAAGGCTTGCATCCGGGGCACGAGAGTACTGGTGTCCGTGATTCTCGACAATCTCGCCAGGGGTTTCTCACGGGAAGAAGTACTGACTGCCTATCCGTCTTTGCAGTCTGCTGACGTCGATGCGACCCTGGCCTACGCCGCGGAACTGAGCCGCGACCGCTGGATCGAATTTCCGGCGGAGGTGCCGGCCTGAAGTTCAAGATCGACGAAAACCTTCCTGCCGAAGCCGCGGAGTTATTACGCTCGAAGGGCCACGACGCCGAGACCGTCGCGGACGAAGGGCTTCAAGGAGCGGATGATATTACAGTCGAGCGCGAGGCCAGGAAGGAACAGCGCGTCCTGGTTTCACTTGACCTCGACTTCGCCGACTTGCGGTCATATCTCGCGGAGGATTCGGCGGGCATCATTGTGATCCGAAGTAGATCCCAAGACAAACTTACGGTCCTTGATTTTCTGAGGCGTATTATTGCCAAGGTTGAATCGGATTCCCCGGCTGGTGCGATCTGGATCGTCGAACCCACCCGGATTCGGGTCCGTGGGACATAGTCTGATCATTCACGGAGGATGGATCGGGCGAGCTTCGGCCTACGGCGCTTCAACCCGTACGTGGACGTGGGCGATGGCCTTCTCTCCGCGCTGGTTGGCGCGCTCGACACGGGCAATATAGTCGCCCGGCTTCTCGTAAACATGCGTCGTTAAGGCGTATCCGTCTTTGGCGTGCTGGTCGGCATTGCCGTCGGATTTGACGGTGACAGTGGGGCTGCCGTCGCCGAAGTCCCACGTCTCTTCATCATGCGTCGTCCGAAAAGCGCGCACCTTGAAGGTGATCGGCTGTCCCGGTTTCACGCCCATTGAGGGCGCGTAGTTGGCGTGGAGTGACGGCGGAACCTCATCGGACGCGGCGTCAGCGATGACTTGAACCACGGCGAAATCATAGTCAGAATTGCCGTGATCGTCGGTGATCTTGAGAACTTCGCTATAGACGCCGGGTGTGTCGTACTTGCGTTCGATGGACGGTCCGGATGCGTCGGAACCGTCGGTGAACTTCCACGAGTAGCTCGCGATCTTGCCGCTTTTCGTCCATGATTTCGTTGCATCGAGCGTGACGCTCTCGCCGGCCGCGATGAAATGGTGCGGTCGGGCGACGGCGATGACATCCGGCTTGTTCTCCCATTGGTAGGCGTTCCAGAGGAATGCGTAGCCCTCTTGCGTGCCCCACTTGCCGGAAGGCTGCTTGCTTTTGATCTCAAAGTGCAGGTGCGACCAGCCGCCACTGCCGCCTTCCTTGCCGAGCAGGCCGAGCTTCTGCCCGATCCTGACGCGCTTGCCAAGCTCGACTCCTTCGGCAAAGGAATGCAAGTGGCTGTAGCGGTAATACCAATCGCGGCGATCGCGGATGTAGATCACGTCATAACGCGCCTCGACCGGCGTGTCGTTCTCTTGGCCGGAAAGTATTTCATCGCCTAGGGACACGACCAACCCGTCGGTCGCCGCGATGACATCAACCATTTCCTCCGCGCCGCCCAGATCGAGGCCGGTGTGGTAGTAGATCGACTTGTTGGACGGTATCTCGCCGCCGTCCACAAAGACCGGCTCATTCGACATCTGCGTGTCGCTGGCGAACCAGCGTTGACTGACGGGATAAACGAAGGTTCCGGGCTTGATATATGGATAGCCCTTCGGCCAGAATCGCAGGCGGGCGTCTTTATCCAGCCCCCAGGGCTCGCGCCTGATGTCTGCGTCTTTGGCGTATCCTCCGGTGACCGCGCAGTCGACCTCGACCGTTCCGACGACGGACGGCAAGTTGTAATTGCCACAACTGAGCGTCGTCTTGATACCGTCGATCTCGACGTCAACCTCGGCTTTGCGGATGGCGTTACGGATCGGATCGCGGGTCTCCCTGAGCGCCAGCAACTTCGCGGTCGTTGTGAAGCGGTCGCTCAGTTCGACTTCCTGGGTTTCGCCGATGCCGAAGTCCGCGACGCGCACCAGAGGGTAGATCACACTCCGCTGCGCGAAGCAGGGGATTGTCAAAGCGACGAGAAGAGGTACGGCATGCCACGCTCTCATGTGCCTCAGCATGAAACCTATTCCTCTCCGCCCGCGTGAGCCAGTGAATCGAATTCCGAACCAGCGACCGTTGTTAGGTTACGCCCGATTCGAATAAGCCGGTTTGTCGCAGACCCGGTTTGCCGCAGACAAAGAATGGTAGCAGAAGCGCGGGTGAACAAGGCCTGAGCGGCCTGAATCGTGATGGCTGACAGGTACGCGATGAATCAGCCGGCAGGGGTGGCGCAACGCAGAGCGTTCTCCAGCACGTGCTGAATGTGTTTGGGATCGAATGGCGCGCTGACGTAATCCCAGACGCCCGCTTCGATGGCGTCGAGCCACTCGTGGACATCATGTGAGGAGCTGACGACCACGACCGGCGCGCTTGAACCCTGCTCTCTGATGCTTCGGACGACGGCGTTGTACTGCCGCGGCTCGGCGGGACAGCACACAACCTCGGCGTCCGCCATCGCCTCGGAGGAGCTTTGTTCGGGACTTGGAAACGGCTCGGCGCTGAGAGAGTGGCTTTGCTCAGCCAGAATGGAGTGCAGTGCCGCCATGGAGGGGTCGTCAAGACCCAGAAGAAGAATTTTCCCTGAAGTCAAACCCGGTTCGGTCATCAAGCGGCTCCTTGAGAGAATTCTGAGCCGGGCGACGTGCCCGGAACTGTGAACAGGTTGATGTCGTCAGCGACAGGTAGGCCGTTCGACGGGGAACAGCTGTTGGTTCCAGAATAGAGCGGATTTAGCGGCAGGTCCAATCGATAATTCTTATCGGCTGAATAGGGGCAATACTTGAATGGATATTCAGCGAGGCGCCGCGTCGCGTGCTAGACGCGAATGGGCAGCTCGATCAGCAGCTCATCCACGGCGGCGAACGGCGCACCACAGTGGGGGCAGGCGCGAAACGGATAGAGCGTGGGCTGCTCGTATTCCCCTCCGCATTCACCGCATTGAATTTCGTCGTAGCCGTAACGCTCGTTCTGGATGATCTTGCGGGATTCGTCCTCCCGCGCCTCCTGTCCGTGAATCGACTGGGCGCACCACGGACAGAAGTTATAGGCCTCGTAATCGCCTTCGGGGTGAGGCAGTAGGCACTGCCGGCAACAGGGCGTGTCGTCAACGGTACGCTCAAGATGCGCCAGCATCTCGTCGCGTCGCCGAAGCAATATCGCGCGCACATGGGGCGGCATTTCGTCGAACATGCAACGACTCCTGCTTGCCCGCCGATCCCTTCGCTACGAAGCGCGGCCGCCGGGGCCGCATTGTCTCAGAAGGGTCGAATCACGCGAGCCATTTTCGCAGATCTTTCACGCCGGCAACGGCTCGCTCGATGTGCTCCATGGTGTTGTAAAGGTGTGGACAGAGCCGCAAGCCACCGGTCGCCGCGGCGGCGATGCCGTACTTGTCATAGAGCGTGTTGACCATCGAAGCGCGATGCTCTACAGGGACCTCGATGATACAAACGCCGCCGCTTACCTTCTCATCCATCGGGGTGACGAGCTTCGCTCCGGCGTCTTGCAAACCTTTCTTCAGCGGCTGCACGAGAGCGTACATTCTCGCCTCGATGGCCGGGGCTCCCAGCATGGCGTGGAAATCGGCGGCCGTGCCGATGGCGGCGAGCCGTGAATCATCACGCTGGCCGAGTGATTCGAACTTGCGGGCGCCCTTGAGGGCCGTTTCGGCGGCGGTTCCCCAATCGGGCGCCACGACGTTGGGCCAAAGCTCCTTGATGCGGTTCTGCTTCACGTAAAGCAAGCCGACTTCGCGCGGGCCGCAGTACCACTTGTGCGAGCTGGCCGTGTAGGAGTCCCAGCCCATTTCGTGCACGTTGAGCGCCACCGCGCCCCATGACTGTGCGCCGTCCACGTGGAAGTAGATGCCGCGCTTTTGAGCCACGAGGCCGATGGCGTGCGCGGGCAAACGGATACCGCTGAGGTTCGAGACGTGCGTGATCGAGAGGACGCGTGTCCGGCTGGTGAGGGCGCTTTCGAAAGCGTCGACGAGTTCCTGCTCGTTCTTGGGGCTCTCGGGCACAGTGACCCGCTTGACGGTGAAGCCATGCCGCGCCGCGCGGACATCCCAGGCAACATTATTGGTTGGATGGTTCTGCTCCCAGATGACGACCTCGTCGCCCTTGCCGAGTGGCATGCCGTTGTTGATGACGTTGTTGGCTTCGCTGGTATTGCGGACGAGTGCGACTTCATCCGGATCGGCGCCGATGCCCGCGGCTACCTTGCTCCGGGATTCCTCAAGAAGCTTCTTGAACTTGTCACGATTGTTAAACGAGCAATCGTTATCGATGTCGTGCGTGAAGTGAATGACCTGTTCGGTAACCGCGCGCGAGGATGGGCAGAGGTTGGCGGCGTTGATCGGCACCTTGGCTTCACTGAATGCGAACTGCTGCCGGACGAGTTCCCAGCGGGACTCGGCGCCGACGGTGGCGGCGAGCAGGGGCCGGAGTTCCCCGAGGGTGGCGACGGCGGCGGGCAAAAACGCGGCGCTGCCTGCCAGATTTCGCAAGAACGAACGACGGGACGGGATCGTGGGCATTTCGAATAGGTCTCCTGTGCGGCCAGTATGCAGCCGGGGCTTGTAGACAAATGATACCGCCTCATTCGAGGTTTGTGCTGGTTGGATCCGCATTGCGTTCTTGGATGCGATCTGTAGCTGGGTGGCGCAGCGTACTTGGTTCGGCTATTCTTCAGATCATGTTGATTAGGCGCGATCGGCGGGTAAGGGTCTTTGCTCTGGTTGTGGGGCTGGCTTTAGGTTTTGGACTTGGCGCGAGCCGGGCACAGGAGGCCGCGGATGGCGCGACGGCGGACGTGGTTGAAGCCGGTGATTCGGGCGAGGCCGAAGCACGCGCCGCCGCTCACACCTACGCGCACGACTACAAGGAATTCATTGCCACTGCCGTGACCGAGGTTCGGTTCGTCGAGGAATCGATTCGGGCCGCCGAGCGGATGGGCTTTCGCGAATTCACCGCCGAGGCCGATCTGACGGCCGGGGCGAAGCTGTACCGCAACAACCGCGACCGCGCGTTGTTCCTATTCGTGGTGGGGGAGCAGCCGTTTCGCGAGGGCTTTCGGATCGCGGCGGCCCACATTGACGCACCGCATCTCGACCTGAAAGCGCGCCCGATCCTGCCCTCGGGGGCTTTCGTTCAGTTTCAGACGATGCCCCATGGTGGCATCAAGAACTATCAGTGGGTCAGCTTACCGCTGGCGCTGGTGGGACGCGTGTTCAAGAAAACCGGCGAGGTTGTGAAGATCGAGGTGGGACTGCGGCCGGCCGAACCGGTCTTTGTGATTCCCGATCTGGCCCCTCACGTTGACACCCTGCAACGGACACGCCGCAGCCGCGACGTGGTGCAGGGCGAAGAGATGGACCCGGTCGTGTATTCGCAACGAACGAAAGCGGCAGCCAACGTTGTGAACAACGCAAAAGCCCATCTCAAGGCCGTCTACGGGATCGAAGAAGACGATCTCGTCAGCGCCGAGTTGAACTTCGTTCCCGCCCTTGCACCTCGCGATGTGGGGATGGACGGCGAACTGCTGGGAGCCTACGGTCAGGACGACCGCTCGTCCGCCTACGCGGCGCTACGGGTCCTGCTTGAGACGGGGACGCCGCGCCATACGAGCATGGTCTTTCTGGCGAATAACGAAGAGACGGGCAGCAATAACAATACCGGGGCGCAGTCGGGCGCTTTGAACGATCTGCTGGCGGAGTTGATCTACCGCCAGGAAGGCGACGGCTATCGCGATGTGATGACGCGTCGGGCGCTGGCCGAGACACTCGTGATTTCCTGCGATGCGAATCCCGGTATCAATCCCATCTGGGCCGCAAGTCTCGAACGGGCGAACGCGCCCGAGCTCGGTAAGGGCGTCAATTTCAAGGTCTACGGACGCGGCAACAGCCCCAACGCCGAGACAACCGCGCGGCTGCGCAAGATCTACGACGACGAAAAGATTCCCTGGCAGGTGATGACGTACAAGGTGGGCGAGGGCGGAGGCGGAACGCTCGGACATTTCCTCTCGGACGACAACATGGAAGTGATCGACATCGGTATTCCGATCCTGTCACTGCACTCGCCGTTCGAGATAGCGGCAAAGTCTGATCTTCACGCTCTCTACCGCGCACTGCGGGCCTTCTTTGAGAAGATCGACATCGTGGAGTAAGATCCCCACGATCGGCGGACCAGCGACGGTAGCGGTTCCGACGTGGACCGGCTGCGCCGGCACGAAAAAACCGGGTGGCCGCGATCTTCGCGACCACCCGGTGGTTGTTAGCAGGTTTGTTGTTTCTGGACTAGAACTGCCAGCGCAGACCGAGCTGCATCTCGCGGGCTTCCAACGCGCTCGTGACCTGCCCGAAGGTACCGGCGCATTTGGGCGTCCCGTCGCTTCGGTCGATCGTGTTGCACCCTAGGTTCGGTGTAAGGAACGGCGGCGTGTTCGTTGCGTTGTACATCTCCCAGCGGAGCTGGATTCGATGGCCTTCCGCGATATCAATGTTCTTGAAGATCGAAAAGTCCAGGCTCGTACGTCCCGGCTCCTCAATCACCGACCGACCGGATGTCCCGTAGTGCCCCTCTGCCAGGCGGAACGCGTCCGTGTCAAACCAGCGGTCCAGTGTACGGCTGCCACCAGAAAGGTTGCCATCCGCAATCCGGTCGGGCCTCCGCGTGCAGCGGGAACAACCGTCGTCAACCGGCGCCAAGCTCTGCGTCGGGTGAACCGGCAGACCTGTGGCTAGGAGTAGTACGCCGTTCACCTGCCAACCGCCGACAATATGTTTGGCGGCTCCGCGCAAACTCTGTCCGAAGGGCAACTCCCACAAGAATGCGGTGGTTGTGCGGTGGGTAATGTCGAAATCGCCACGCCCGCGCTCGGCCGTGCGACGATCCCAGGGGTTATTCGGCCGTTGCGCACCGCAGCAGGCGCGGAAATCGAACATCGCCTTCGAATAGGTGTAAGTCTGGAGGAAGGTAAAGCCACCGCTGAAGCGCCTCTCCAGCTTGGTTAGCAGGCCATGATAGCTGCCCGAAGCCGCTGTATCGAGAATTTCAATGCTCGAGAACTGTGGGAACGGGCGGGTCGGGTTGGCAGTACCGATGGTGTTCGGAAGAAACGCGTTGTACTCAGCGGGCATGTCAAAGTGATCAGACTTCGAACCGTTGTAGCCGACCTCGGCAACCAAATTCCAAGGCAGCGTCTTCTGGATATTGAAGTTCCACTGCTGGACTACGCCGACGGTGTTCTCACTGTTCGCTCCGAAGATGCTCGATCGAATGAGCTGATTTTGCGCCTGGTCGGCAGTCGCCATGGTGATCACCGGCCTGCGCGCCAGGGCGACCTCTTCGATGCGTAACGTCCCCGGCGGGTTCGCGGCCTGACTGGGGACGAAGTTGTTGATCATATTGACGTTGTAGAAGATTCCGTAGCCTGTGCGGATGACGAAATCAGTACCGCCCATGGGCCTCCAAGCAATCCCGAATCTAGGAGCCCAGTTGTTCTTGCCCACCGTATTCAGGTCCGCGGTGATGCCGGGTTCGGGGAACAAAGTGCCGGTAGCGAGATCGAAGTTCCGAGACTCGCCGCGTCTATCCCGGAACGGAGAATTGTACTCCCAGCGAATTCCCATGTTCAAAGTCAGATTGGGAGTCAGTTTCCATTCGTCCTGGACGTAGGGGTGCAGGCGCCAGTACCGGAAGTCTGGAAATGTGCCCGCGTCGGCCTCGCCCGGAATGTTGCCCAGAACAACTTGCTGCGGATTGTCAAGCAGGAAGTCAGCGAAGCCGACACCCGAGTGTATGCCGTTGAAAGCAAAGGCGCCGTTAGCAAACTGGATGGTGCGGCGGGCCGTTCGGATGAGGTTATAGGAAACACCCATCTTGAGGTTGTGATCGCCCTCAATAAACGACACATCATCCGCGATCATCCGCGACTCGTCCCAGATCTGGTTGACATCTCCCGCGCCGACGCTGCAGCAGCCAGTCACGCTGATACTGGTGGGCCTTGCGTCATGCGAGTCCTCGGTCTGGCCGGGGATACCTAGCTCTGTCAAGTTGTTCCAGCCCGTATCAGTGAACCCAGACGCACGATCAAAAGTGTCGCGGTTGTAGGAAACCCGCAGTTCGTTCAGGGCCGTGTTCGTGAGAAAACGAGTCCACGTGAGGGTGGCGTTTTGCTGCCGCTTCGGATTGAACGCAATGAAGCGCGGATCGACCGAGGCAAGCACATTGATGCTTGCCGGCGTGACATCCTGAAAGCCATAGCGCCCGAAGATCTTGTTCTTGTCGTTGATAGTCCAGTCATTCCTTAGGTAGAACTGGTCGTCATCCAGGTCGTTCTTCGTCGTCCCTGAAAAGTTGTTCGTGCCGTCGAATTGCGGACTGCCGAAGTTGGGCTGTGGCCAGAAGTTCATCACGTTTCTCGTGATGGGTGACATCCGGCTCTGCGGAATGATGTTGTTCGCAAAAGCTCCACAGGTGGACGCGTCCGCCGGATCCGTACAGGTAGCGATGTCCAGAATCGGCGTACCGGCAAAGGCGGGCTCCGTCAGCTCACCATTGCGCATGAGCTGGCTCGGGTAACGGGCAAAGCCCTGGCCGCTACGCCGCTCGCGGAACATCTCGACGTTGGCCGTGAAGAACAGCTTGTTCGCGACGATCGGGCCGCTGAGCACGCCGCCGAAGGTGTTGCGAGTCAGCGGTTTCTTTTCAGCTTCCGGATTCTCGAAGAAATTGCGGGCGTCCAGTTCCTCGGCCCGAAAGAAGCTGAACAACGTGCCGTGAAAATCGTTCGTACCAGGACGGATGCTCGTGATGATCTGAGCGCCTGACTGCGTTCCGTACTCGGCGTTGTACCAGCCGGCTTCAATCCGGAACTCCTGAATCGCCTCGACGGAAGGCCGCATGCGGACCATGCCGTGAATGCCCGTGCGCAATGGCGCGCCATCGAGAATGATGTTGTTGTTGTGGACCTTCTGGCCCATGGCGGCGATGCCATAGCCGGGGCCGAATCCAGAGGTCGTTACACTTGTCCGCGGACCGCGGCTCATACCGGGCGCCAACAGCGCCAATCGGAACAGGTTCCGATCACCGGGAATCGGCAACTCGCGGATCTTGTCTCCGTCGATGACCGTACTGATCGTTGTGTCATCGGTCTGGATCGTGAGCGCATCGGCCTGCACCGTGATCTGCTCGGTCACGGCGCCAATTTGCAGCGTCAGGTTCTGGCGGCGAACCAAGGCCACTTCCAGTCGAATGTTGGTTGCGATAGCGCGGCTGAACCCCTCCAACTCGGCCGCGACTTCGTACATGCCGAGATCCAGTGCGGTGACGGAATAGTCGCCACGTTCGTTCGTCTCCACGGCACGTTTGTTCTGTGTGCCAATATTCGTGATGGTCACGGTGACGCCCGGAACCGCGGCGCCGGATTCGTCAGTGACGGTTCCCACGATACTGGAAGTCGTCGATTGTCCAAAGGTGAGACTGGGGACGAAACTGATCACCAGCGTCAATACGAATGGGATGAGCACGCCGCTCCACGCATTGCGGCGTACCCGAAAAGCGACCGTACTCAAGCCCAACTCCGTGCTCCTACTCATGTCTGACTTCTCCTTAGCGAAAAAGAGGCACCAACTTCTCGACCAGAATATCGCGGATGTCGGTGCCGACATCGTACCACCAACGCAGGACCCGTGCTTGCTGCAGAGTTGTCCAATGCAAGATGATCCTGAAAGGAGGGAGTGTTTCCAATACAAGATGATCCTGAAG
>JAQBUE010000080.1 GCA_027624045.1 Acidobacteriota bacterium | reverse complement strand
GCTCCTCATTCGAGCGCCAGAGGGACTTCAACCCTCCTGAGCAATGCGCTGCTCAGCGCACACTACCCCGCTGTCCGACTCCTCGCCGGCGTGCGTGTGGGCCGTACGGCGTTGGCCTTTACCCACCGGTCTGCCGTTGCTGCTGACAGACACCGACGAGGTCTCCCGGTTCTCGTGCGAGAAGTTTCCCGGCGTGCGTGGGGTCTTCGACCGCGCAGGGCCGAGCGAGGACTCGCGTTAGCGTCCCCGCCCGTGTTGCCTTCCGCTTCAGAGCACAGCGTCGGCGCCCCGGACGAGTTATTTCACGGCTCCATACCCAGCCCGCCCGTGCCTCTGTCAACGCTTCACCCGCTGTGTCGCCACCGCCGGCGCATGACTCGAGGTCAGGATGGTTCGCTACTCCTTTCCTGTGGGGCTCTTTCATCCCCGACTTCCCGCCGGTTTATCCCGGCGCTTTCGCTCTGTCCCTCATTGGCCCGGTTTTCCCTGTCTCACCCTTGGGGTGCACTCCACCAGTGTTAAAAGAGCGACATCCTTGACAGATACCTATCATGGGTGTCTCCCTTGGGTCCTTGTGCGCGAGTTCTTGAACCCTGCCGTAGAACAAAGCGATTAGCGCGCACGCTTGGCACCTGCCTTTTCGAGGTCAGCGATTAGGCGCATGCAGTTGAAAGTCAATTCGTCGGTGACCCTCCTCTCCCCAGGGCGAAGATCGGGAACACCCCCCGCAAGCCTGAGCGCTTCCTCGGCATCTCGCATTGCGCCATCATAGTCGCCCTGTTGTGCCTTGAGTATCCCACGGTCGAAACGCCACCTCGGCTCGTCGGGCTCGAGCTGAATTGCCTTCGTGATACCTGCAGTCGCTCTCCGATAGTCATCCTTTTCGCCGTATGCGATGGCACGGTTTCGATGACCGCCAGCGTCGGTCGGGTTGAGCTCGAGAAACTTGTCGTAGTCGATGATTGCCTTGTCGGGATACCCATTTCTCGCATACAGGTCGGCCCGGGAACGGCAAGAAGTGGCGCTGGGATCTAAAGCGACAACCGTATCCAGATCCCTGATTGCTGCCGCAAAGTTCCCGAGTTCTTGGTACGTCAAGGCACGGAAAACGTAGGCGTCGCGGTATCCCGGGTCCAGCTCGATCGCCCTAGAGTATACCTGCACCGCCTCTTTGTACTTGCCGCTCTTGCCGAGACGGGCGGCCTCGCGAAAAGCCTCCTGCGCTATCGGTGTACCTTCTGTTGGCGTGTCGGCATTGCCAGTAACCGCCGATAGTTGGGATGGCGCGCGTGGCTCCTGTGCTACCGGTGTACCCTCTGTCGGCGCGCTGGCATCGCCGGTGACCGCTGATCGTTGAGATGACTCGTCAACGCAGCCAGCCACCACGACCAGAATCACGCTGCATAGAACACTGATGCCTCGGTCTGCTGGTCTAGGATTCATGTCTTCTGCCTCCTCAATGATGAGGACACGGGCACCACCCGCGCGGACGGAGCGCGTTAGCCGCAGGCCTTTGTTGCGCGGTGCCGCAGCCAAATTGAGGCCACCGAGGTCCGCGGTTGCTGCCGGAGATCCAAGTGTCTCTCGTCTACTGTAGGGGTACTGTAAGGGCCCTCACGATGCCGAGAGGACTGTCGACTCTCTCTCCGCCTTCGACCGGAAGTCGCATTGTCGCTCATCAAAGTCGTGCTCTACGTGGGAATGGCGAGCGATCTCCACGGAAAGTTCTGTGAAGTGTGTCTCCTGGATTCGGCGACGCCTACTCGCGCCCGAGCAAAGTGAGTCTATCTTTCGCCGCTTGAGATGGTGACCAGAACCATCCGGCGGGATCCCAGGTGCGCGCATAGGTTAGGGCAGCGGCACTAGTGTAGGCTTTCTTGGCCTCGTCAATTTTCTTGAGCTTGTCGTTAGCCTGACCCTTGATGAAATAGCAGGTCGCTACGTCATTCAACAGGCCTCGCTCCAGCGTTCGCTGCTTTTCTTCACCGGATCGAGGCTTACCGGTTGAAGGATTCGGAGCGCCAGAAGTTTCGAGCTCCCGTTGATCCCGCTCTGCTTGGAGCGTGAAGTTACCAAGAACTTCATCCGCAATCTCAATGGCCCTCTTGTAGTCTTTGGCATTGAAAGCGTTCCATGCATCGGAGGTCAGCTCCTCGTTCTTAGACGCCGCACCTGCGGTCGGGCTGCCCCAGTCAGTGAGCACAATCATCGCGGTGCCGATGAAAGCTGCAATCGCAACGCCGAGCAGAGAGAATGCTCTTGTTCTGTGTTGAGGTAATTGGCGGACGAACGTCGCGAAAGAAAACCCGCCTACCGCGATTGTCGCAATTGCTGCGACCGTTTCCAAGAAGCTTTCCGTGAACATTTGACAAGCCTCCTTTGCCTCTGAGATTATGTCTGCGAGCCAATCAAGTCAAGTCGAAGGATCAATCGGCGTTCTATCTCCATGCCACGTCAATGTTCGGAATCCCATTCGATTGCCTGATCGCATCGTTTACAGCACCGATCGTCGCTGCGCTGTTGACGACTTGGATCAGGGCGTTTACGAAACGAGACCGGTCCCCCCTGTGGGACGTTGGGACTGATCTTCAGGTTCAGGCCTTCATAACAGCTGGTGCGTTCTCGCATGAGACGCGCCTACGGCTAGAAGCCGTCCAGGAAGTCTGTCAAGGAGCGGCCTGGGCATGCCCCGAACTCAGCCCGTTGCTCAGGTTCCTTTGGCGAGAACAGTGGGTTTACATTTCTTGCGGTTGCCTCTGCGCCGTTTCGATGTTGTACTCACGTTTTTGGATCATGCGTTCGAATTCAGGAAGCGGGCCCGCCTTTCGCTTGCTCACAGGAGCAGTCGCTCTTGGGCTGGTTATTTTCGCTGTTTGTGCGCCGTGATTGAATGGCCGAGAGGGCAGAGGGCCTTTCGGGAGGGCTTCTCATAAAGGGGACGGCAGAGCCCTGTAGCCAGGATTTCCTTTTTGGGCCTCTAGTACGGCTGTGGTTATACTCCCAATCCCCTTTTAACTTGGCTCCAGATGATTTGATAATGGTTCATTCGTGTCGTTTTGTGATGCATCTGCTTGAGTTCACCCGTTTTCGCGGCCGGACGAGGCCGATCCTTTGCCGCGAAGGCGATTTCGCAGACACTGCTCCGACCTTCCTGCTTTGGCACCCAAATCTGGACCTTCAGTCGGCGTGTTAGCCGCCTGGCACAGGCAGCGCCCAGATCCGCCCCAGCATCTCAGCGAACAGCTTGCGGTTGAGATGCCCCTCGGCCAGCAGCAGCCAGTAATACCGAGCGTGCTTGACTAGCCGACCACCGGTCTTCATCAGCCGCTGTTGCAAGCTCGTCAGCGACCAGCTTTTGATCCGGTGGGGCAGTCCCAGCCGCCGCCATAGGTTACCCAGGCTGTAGGCGAGCACGCTCAGTTGCACCCGCACTTCGTTGGCCGGAAGCGATGGCACGACAGCCGCGTCCAGTGCGTGGCCTGTTTACCTTCTTTGATCCACTGCTCGGCCGTGCCGCGCTTGTTGTAGAACCGCACCACCGAGCGACTGGGCAGGGTCATACTTGTCACGATGAATCCGACGCGCGGGAATAGCTCGCGGTTCACAGCCATCAGCCCCAGCAGGTTTTCCTCGCTGGCCAGCAGTTCAGCCTCGAAGCTTTGTAGTCGGGAGGTCAACGCCCCGCCGCGTTCCCAGTTCTTCTTCGAACCGAGCAAGCGGAACGTCGGGTCAGCCGATTGATCGTTTGGTGGGGGCTGATGGTGTAGAGCGGTTGGGGTCCGCTTGCTGTCGCGCGCGGCTCGGCTTGGGGATGGTTGGTGAGGTCGGCGGGATTTAGGTCGCTGACTGAGTTATCGGTTTGTGGCTCAAGCCGGCGTTTGAGTAAGGCGCCTGATTCATTCAGTTGGGGGATTGCACCAGGCGTAAAGCGCCTGGCCTTGTTGCAACCAAGGCTTGTAAACCGGCCTGGCTGCATGGGATGGTTCCGATGGTGGGTGAGGGGGCGGCGGTGTACCTATGGGGTTGGTCAACGCAGCCTTACGGCTGCGGCTCTGAGTTTGATTGGGGAGAGCTGCAAGCAGAGCAGTTACGCAGGCGGAGCTTGGATGTTTCTCATGTCAGTCTGCGGAAGCCGGTGTGGTGGATGGGGCCTCCGATGCGGGTGGCGGCGTTGTGGTTTTCGATGGCTTGCCTTAACTCGGGGAAGATTTCGTTGGCGGCGGTGAGGTAGCGATCGACGTGTTCGGGTTGGTGGGCGAGGGTGGCGTAGAGGGCTGTTGCGGCTAGGATGCCGTGGTTGAGCATGCGGACGGTGAAGAGGGTTTCCAGGGCGAGCGAATCGGGATGGTCGAAGGCGAATTTTGAGATGGCGGGATGTCCGCTGAAGGTCATTGGGACGCCGTGTTTGCCTGAGAGAGATTCGAGGCCGGCGCGCCAGCGATTCCCGATGTCGGCGACGTGTGAGGGGACGTCGATGCGCTGCATTTTGCGGATGGTGGCGATGGCCGCCGTGGGGCCGACGCCTTCGGTCCAATAGGTGCTCGAAATAAAGCTCTCCTGGGCGGCTTGCATGACGGCGGCGCGTCCGATGACGGCGGCCATGGCGTGGCCGTTGCTGATGGCTTTGGCGAAGACGGCGATGTCGGGCTCGACGTTGTACTTGCGGTGAGCGCCACCGAGGATGAGCCGCCAACCGACGGAGATCTCGTCGAAGACCAGAACCGCGCCGGTTTCATCGCACAATGAACGGACGCCTTCCAGGAAGCCGGGAGCGGGGTCGCTGGAGCGGGTCGGTTCCATGATGACGGCGGCGAGATCGCCGCGATGGCGGGCGACGATGGCTTCGAGCTGATCGAGGCGGTTGTATTCGAAAGGCAGGATGGTGCCGCCAAGAGAGGTTGGTACGCCGTTGGGAGAGAGGCCGGGGAGGAGGTGCCCGTCGAGGGCGCTTTCCTGCCCAAGATTGGCGGCGAGATACCAGTCATGCCAGCCATGATAGCCACAGATGGCGACGAGGTTGCGCTTGGTGGCGGCGCGCGCGATGCGGGCGGCGATGGCCATCGACTCGCCACCGGCGCGGGCGTAGCGGACCTGATCGGCCCAGGGATGGATATCGATCAGAAGCCCGGCTAGCTCGACTTCCTCGGGATTGTTGAGCGTACACATCGAGCCGTGTTGGATGCGTTGCACGACGGCTTCGGTGACGTCGGGGTCGCGGTAGCCGAGCAGACACGAGCCGATGCCCATGATGGACATGTCGAGGTATTCGCGTCCGTCGAGGTCGATGACGGTGCAGCCGTGGGCCTCGCGATAGTAAGCGGGCCATTGATCGGGGGCGAATTGCTCAGGCCGTTTGCTGAGAAGCTGTGTGCCGCCGGGGATGAGGGTTTTGGCCTTGCGGTAGAGGGCTTGGGTTTTAGACGGACCGGAACTTGAAGTCATAGGAAGCTGCTCGGGAGATCACTAGCGGCGAGCGCAATTCTAGCATGCTCCCAAGGTCCACTTCCCATGGCTGGGATGCGAGAGTGGTTAGATTGATGCGTCTCTATCTGATCGCCGCCATTGCGGATTTCGTCCAGGCGTTGTTTCTCTTCACGGCGACGCGCTATCTGGCGGAGCAGCAGCCGGGCGCGATGTCGCTAGGCGTTCTGGGCGCCTGCAACTTTTTGAGCTATGCGGTGAGTAGCGCGGTGTTCGGCCATGTGTCGGATCGCTTTGGGCGAAGGAGGCTGATTGCTTCAGGGTCCGTGGTGTTTGCAGGCTGTTTGCTGGTGGCGCTGCGGTCGCTTGATCCGCCGCTGGTGTATGTGGCGACGATCTTGTTGGGCGTGGCGGCGGGAATGATTTTTCCGCCTGTGATGGCCATGATCACCGCCGGCCAAGTTCATGGCGACCACGGGCGCGCGGCATCGGCGCCGCTGATTGCTTTCTGTTTGTGGTGGAACGTAGGTGTGTTGTTCGGTCAGTCAGGGGGCGGACTGCTATTTCGCGCCGGTACGGAAGTGTGTCTTGTGACCGCAATGGTCGCCGCGGTGATGATAGCTCCGTTGATCATGGGCGTCCGCAAGGTGGGGGCCGTCGCGGCCGGGCCGGCCGGGCCTGAGATCGAAGTCCAATCTTCACGATCGGCTACACCGGTACGGTCGACTACACCGGCACGGTCGGCTACACCCCGCTTCTTTGCCGTAGCCGGTTGGTTCGCGAACATCGGCGGCGCGTTCACGATGAGCCTGATCGTCTTCATCTTTCCGAAGCTGGCCACGTCGGTTGACATACCGGCGGAGACGCACGGTTTCATGTTGGGCGCGATGCGGCTGCTGGTGATCGGCGTGTATGTGCTGCTGCATTTCACGAGTTTCTGGCGGCACCGCATGTGGCCTTCGCTTGCTGCCCAGTCGATCGCCGTGTGTGGTCTGCTGCTGCTGGTGAAGGCGGACGGTGTCGTGCCGCTGACGGCCGGCCTGATGCTGGCCGGAGTGATGACGGGGTACATCTATTTTTCGGGCATGTTTTACTCGACGACAAGCTTCAAGAACGAGCGCAAGGGGCTGGCGAGCGGACTGCATGAAGCGACGCTGGCGATCGGGTTCACGGGAGGATCGTTGGGAGGCGCCTACGTTGCGAATGCGATGGGGGTGCGGGCGCCGTTCGAGATGGCGATCGTGGTGCTGCTGATTTTCATGGTGCTGCAGTTTCTGGCGCGCGTGTTTGTTCATGGGCGCATGAACGCGGCGCAAACGGCATCGCAGGGCTGATGGAGCGATATCGGATGTGCGATGATGCCGTTGGATTCGGGCGCGGTCCGCGCCTATGCCGGATTTTCTCTTAAGGGAGTTTTCCCATGCCGCGCTACTCTGCCTTGTTTCTGATTTGTGTCTTAGGCCTAACTTTTGCGTGCGGGTCGGCGCCGCCGCCTGGCTTGGACTTGAGTGGCTATCGGCTGCTCGACATGACTCACACATTCTCGAAGGAAACCGTGTATTGGCCGACGGGCGAACATTTCGAGCACGAGGAGGTTGCGTGGGGAAAGACGGCGGGCGGCTTCTGGTATAGCTCGTTCAACTACGGCGCAAACGAGCACGGCGGAACCCATGTGGACGCGCCGGTTCACTTTGCCGAGGGCACGCGGTCGGTCGATCAGATTCCACTGGAACAGCTTGTCGGACCGGCGGTTGTGATCGATGTGACGGCGGGCGCCCGGAGCGACCCGGACTATCTGGTGAGCGTGGCGGACATCGAAGCGTTCGAAAAGCAGCATGGGGCGATCGAGCCGGATACGATTGTACTGCTGCGGAGCGGCTGGGGCGGCTACTGGCCGGATGCGAAGAAATATCTGGGAAGCGATGCGCCGGGCGATGTCGAGAACCTGCACTTTCCCGGGCTATCAGCGGAAGCGGCACAAGTTTTGGTTGCGCGGAAAGTTGCTGTTGTAGGAATCGATACGGCGAGCATCGACTATGGCGCGACGCGCGATTTCCAGGCTCATCAGGTGCTCGCGGCGGCCGAGATCGCGATTCTCGAGAATGTGGCGGAGTTGGACGAGTTGCCGGTTACGGGGGCGTACTTGTTTGCGTTGCCGATGAAGATCGGCGGTGGCTCGGGCGGGCCTTGCCGGATTGTCGCTTTGCTCCAATAGGGTGCCGGTAGGCGCCTTCGCCTAGAGTATTTCTGTCAGCGCTTTTTCATCGAATCCGAAAACAATCTTATTGCCCTTGCGGACGATGGGGCGCTTGATGAGGTTGGGGTTTTCGCTCATTAGCTTGATGGCCTTGTCGCGGGGCGGCGGGCCGTCTTTCATCTTCATTTCGCGATACAGAACGTTGCGCGAGTTCAGGAGCCGGCGATAGTCGCGCTTGCCGATGATGGTTTCGAGTTGGTCGACGGTCAGACCCTTGTTGAGGTCGATTGATTCGAGGTCGGCGCCTTTCCCGGTGAGGAATGCCTTGGCCTTGCGGCAGGTCGTGCAGTTGGGCTTTTCGTAAAACTTCAGCTTCATGGGGCGCCTCCGGAGAGACAGTCTAGCGCAAGCGTGCCGGGCGGCAGAGCAGCGGCTCGGGCATGAGGGCGGCGACACAATGCCTGCCGATCGCGTGATCGGCTACTTCAAGCACGAGTTTGATTTGGGATCGCCGTAGGGCGGACGATCAGAAAAGTGCGGCAAAACATTCCAGGTGGGTTAGAATCGTTGCGTGGGGGCGGAGCCGGCTCCGGGGACGTACTCCCGGTCACAAGTCAGGCGGATACTAAACATCCGCGAAAATCGCTTGCGCTCATTTGAGCGAAACGGCCTCTACGAATCCCCCGATCAACAGTACGGTTTCTCTGATCTAGTCGCGCTGAAGGTCTTACAGCGGCTGCGGCAAGACCGCGTTTCGCCGCAACGCATCAAGGCGTTGCTATCGTCGCTCACGCGCAAGCTCCCAGGCGTCGAGCGCCCTTTGTGGGAACTGAAGATCGTTCCCGAGGGGCGGCAGGTGGCGGTCGAGCTTCCCGGCGGCAGAATGGACGCTTTGAGCGGGCAGATGCTGCTCGACTTTGAAGGCTCGCCGGCCGCGCAACTCCTGTCCCATTCAGCGGGCCGATCGATGGTTTCGCGTCTGCGGGAGGCCGAGCATTGGTTCCGGAGCGGTCTCGAACTCGAGGAGCAGGGCGCGGACGACGATGCGGCCATCGAAGCCTACCGTCAGGCGCTGGCGCTCAATCCCGAGGCGGCCGGCTCTTGGGTCAACATCGGCACATTGCGCTACCGGCGCGGCGAGTTAGAGGAAGCGGAGCGTTGTTACCGGGAGGCGTTGCAATCGTCGCCGAGCTATCCGCTGGCGCACTTCAACCTGGGTAACATCTGCGAGGAACTCGGGCGCTTCGACGAGGCGATCAACCACTACAAGCTGGCGTTGCGGCTCCAGCCGACTTACGCGGATGCGCACTACAACCTGGCCTTGGTTTTCGAGCGGCGCTCGGAGGCGATGCTGGCGGCAAAACACTGGCGTGAGTATCTGCAACTGGATTCGTCGAGTCCCTGGGCGCGGATCGCCCGGCAACAGTTGCGGGTGCTGGTGGAAGTCACTCCGGGCGGGCGGCACAGTGATAACGTGGGTTGAGCGCAACGATCGTTAGTCTTTCTTCCCCCGCAGTTCCGTATGCCGGAAGCAGTCCACCACGTGGTCATTGACCATGCCCGTCGCCTGCATGATGGCGTAGCAGATCGTCGAGCCGCAGAACTTGAAGCCGCGCTGCTTCATGTCTTTGCTCATGGCGTCGGACTCTTTACTCGTGGCGGGCACTTCCTTTATACTCTTCCGGCGGTTCTGAATGGGGCGGCCTCCGACGAATTGCCACAGGTAGGCGTCGAGGCTTCCGAACTCCTTTTGCACCTCGATAACACGGCGAGCGTTGCTGACCGTTGATTCGATCTTGAGACGGTTGCGGACGATGCCGGGATCGAGCATAAGTTTCTCAAGGCGAGCCGGCCGGAAGCGCGCGACTTTCTGAACGTCGAAGTCCGCAAACGCTTTGGCGTAGCCGGCGCGTTTCTTGAGGATCGTGAGCCAACTCAGCCCGGCTTGCGCACCATCGAGGATGAGATGCTCGAACAGCAGGCGGTCGTCGTGCAACGGCACGCCCCATTCGGTGTCGTGGTAATAATCGAGGAGCGGGGCGTTGGCCCAGTGGCAACGGGTTTTCTCAGGCATGGTCGATCCGTATATAGTACTGGAGGGGAGACTCTATTGCGGCGCGAATCATTAGTTGTGTTGTGTGTGGCTGTTTCGCTGACCGCGATCGGTCTTGGCGCGCAGTTATCGGCTCGGAAGATCGATGTCCAGAACGTGGCTTTCGAGAACAACGGCCGCACCCTGGCGCTCGAGATCACGAACCTCTCCAGTGAACCGATCACGGCTTACCGTGTGACAGCGATTCCTGATTGCCCCGAGGGAACGAATAAGAATAAGAGCACGAACTCCGTGCAAAGGCTTTTTTCTACGATTGACGCCGCGAAGGTGGGCGAGTGGTACTCAGGCAGCCCGCCGGACACAGGCGCGATCCTGCCGCGCTCGACGCGCAAAGTAACGATCGATGTCGGTAAGCCATCGGCGACTGCAGGGCCGTGCAAGGGCACGAAGCTCGGAGCGGTAACGGCGGTATTCGCTGATGGCGGCAGTGTGGGTGAGCCGGAAGTGGCTGAAGAAATTCTCGACTACCGCCGCGGCGAAGGCAAAGAGTATGGACGCTGGCTGAGGCCGTTTGAGGACGCTCTCGCTTCGGAAACGCCCGCCGCCGTATTAGCCGGGCTGCTGGAAAAGCTCGATGCTGAGCACGCTGAGTTTGAGATTCGCGATGGCGACGATCTCGGTGAAGGTGAGCGCCATGCGAACCGCTCGATCCGCCGGACCCTGGATCAGCTAGCCCGCATGTTCAACGAGAAGCAAGACCTCGTCGGCGATCTCGCGCAACGATTGTTGAAGCTTCACCAGGTTCGCGCGGAAGCACTGGCACGGTACTAAGCGACTCATCCCGTCGCCGAGAGCGGCTTGGATTTGCCGACGAGCGGATCGAACACGTTCAGCCCTTCCGCGGATGCCGCTGTTCCTCTACATAAAGCTTGACGAGGGCGCTTGTTGCGTCGACATAGAGGCGAGACACCGCTCAGCGGCGCTCTTCGACGACGGCGTCTGATAGCGATACGCCTTGGATACTGCGCGGGCGAAAGGGTCCTCGTTTGGATCGTTCGACAGCCGCAGCCCATATCTCGCCGACCGTGCGATCACTCACGCCGCTATCGAGACCTTCCTGAACAGCGCTCTTTAGCGCCTGGAATCTGCCACTCCGCTCTTGATCGCGCCGGATGAGGTCGCGAAAATATTCGCTGTCATTGGTGTAGTCGCCACTCGCGATCCGGGCCTTGATCCATTCGTCCTGTTTGTCGGTCAGAATGATCGTTTTTCGAATGGTCATGTAGCTCCTAGCGTGCCAACGCAGTTCTACGATGTCGGCAACGATTCCAGATAGCGGCGTGCGCGGTTGATCTCTGATGTCACGTCGCCCGCCGTGGGCTGGATCGCGACGCCGCGCGGATACGGGTGCATGAAGATCGACACGAAACCCTTGTAGTGTGTCTCCCTCAGCGCTTTCACGATCGGGCCGAAATCCAACGGCCCTCTGCCGGGCATCTGAAGCAACTCGTCCTCTTTCGGCAGCTTGCCCGAGCCCTTGCCGTGCTGCCAGGCGTAGAACATGACCATGCGATCGCCGAGGTCGCGGACCAAGTTTGCGATCACGGCCGGGTCCTGCTCCAGGTGGTAGGGAGCGAGGGCGATCCCGAGGTTTGGTGACGTTACGAACTCGGCGAGCCACTTTACGGAGTCTGGCGAATCGATCAGGTTGTTCCCGTGGTTTTCGATTCCGATCGTCACGCCGGCTTCCTCGGCTGCCGCAATATGGGGCTTCATCTGCTCGGCGAATTGTTTTACGGCTGCCTTCAATTCCGAGCCGACGAGATCTTTGGGGCCCTGGCCGCCGCAGATCAGCAACTCCGCGCCGAACTTACGGGCCACAAGCATCTCGTCTTGCAGAGCGAAAGGGCCGAGATCATAGTGCGTTAGGACGCCGAGTTTGGCGCCATAACGATCAAGCATTGCCGCGAATGCAGCGTGGCCCATTTTCTCGATCTGTTCGCGCTGATTGCCGTGAACGCGCGGCCAGACGTCGATGAACTCGGCGCCAATCTTGGTGACCTCGGGCAGGATGACGCCGAGGTCCATTGTGCCGTACATGCACGATGAGAGGACATATCGAAATGAAGGCTCACTGCCTGCCGCGATCCGGGGCGCGCCGGACGTCACACCGATTGCCGCGAGGAGTTGTACGAATCGCCGCCGGTCCATTGGGAAGCTCCCCGGGCGCCCCGCATGACGAGTTGCCATGCCTGCTAGACGCGCCACAAGGCAATACCTCCGAGTAAGCCCGCGATGTTCGGCACCTTTCGAGTGTTGGCGGGAAGCTGAAAGGAAATCTTGCGGGCGTTGCCTCCGCCGAGGTAGAGCATGTGGTAGTTAAACACTCGGTCCCAGATGCGAATCGCGTTCTTCAGGCGCTTGTTCCATTTCGCATCACCTGCCTTTTTCAGGGCGGTGTTGCCTAAGCACTCTTCGTAGGTGCGATCTTTCGAAAAAGGGTGATGCCCGAACTCGAGATTGGGTACGGAGTGGCCGTCAACGTAGAGAGCCGTGCCGATGCCGGTGCCGAGCGTGATCACAAGTTCCACACCTTTGCCATCGATTACGCCAAGACCCTGCACGTCCGCGTCGTTGGCGACGCGAACCGGTTTGCCGGTGATGCCGGTGAGCGCCTTCGCGA
This sequence comes from Acidobacteriota bacterium, assembly GCA_027624045.1. Classification (GTDB taxonomy): domain Bacteria; phylum Acidobacteriota; class Terriglobia; order Bryobacterales; family UBA6623; genus JAPPLB01. The sequence goes on along the minus strand of JAQBUE010000080.1, from coordinate 10,723 downwards.
TATCGAAACCATCCCATCCAGGATCAAGGTTCACCGCCTTGTGGGCGACGCCATCGACGACCACGCCTGGGAAGCCAACGGACACGCGGTCGAAGCTGCCCTGGCCGGTAATCTGTTTCTTTAGGACGGCGAGCACATTCTCGGGCGTGCCCTGCTTGGGTGTCGGTTTGCGCGAGCGCTCGGTGATCGGCGTTCCGGCTTCGTCGAGGACAAGCATCTTGAGGCCCGAGCCGCCGATGTCGATTGCCAGTGTTCGTATGCCGTGGAAATCTTCCGCCATGGATGGCAGTCTACGCCGAGCGAGTGTCCCGGAGCAAGATATAGGACAATGTTTATCGTTCGCCGCCTCGACGTCTGTGTTGTGGCGCGTGTTACATCTCCCTATGGAAAACCAGCCTTCGCTCCAACCCATCACCCGCAGAAACCTGTTGCGCACGGCATCTTTGGGGGCTGCGGCCTTCGCCTGCTCGTCACCGCTGGCCAAGAAACGGCCGAACATCTTGATGCTGATGTCCGACCAGCATCGCGGTGATTGTTTTGGCGCGGACGGCAATGCGGCGGTTTCGACACCAAATCTCGACCGGCTGGCGGCGGAGGGGGCACGTCTTCGGTGCGCCTATTCGTCTACGCCGAGTTGTACGCCTGCCCGTGCCGCGCTGCTGACCGGGCAGTCTCCGTGGCGTCACGGCATGCTGGGCTATGGGCGCGTGGCTGAACGCTATCCGGTGGAGATGCCGAGAGCGTTGCGCGAGGCGGGCTACCAGACGGCCGGCATCGGCAAGATGCACTGGTATCCGCAACGGAACTTGCATGGGTTCCACAGTGTGCAGCTTGACGAATCGGGCCGGGCGCAGTCGCCTGAGTTTGTGAGCGATTACCGGCAGTGGTTCGCAAGAGAGGCGCCTGATCTCGATCCGGACGCTACCGGCATCGGCTGGAATGATTACCGCGCGAAGCCTTATGTGCTGCCGGAGCGGCTCCATCCCACAACCTGGACGGCGGATCGCGCCGTCGACTTTCTGCGGGGCTACAGTGAACCGGAGCCGTTCTTCGTGAAGGTTTCGTTCGCGCGTCCACACAGTCCCTACGATCCGCCGCAGCGCTTCATGGATCAATACGCGAATGAGCCACTGCCTGAAGCTCAGGTCGGCAATTGGGCCGAACGCTACCGCGAACGCAGCGATGACAGCTTTAACATCTGGCACGGAGACCTTGGGGCCGAGCAGGTTCGTCATTCGCGCCAGGGCTACCACGGTTCCGTCAGCTTCATTGACGAGCAGATCGGCCGCATCCTCGAAGCGCTCGATCAACGAGGCGAGTTGGACGAAACACTCATTCTGTATTTTTCAGACCACGGAGATATGACCGGAGACCAGCACCTCTGGCGCAAGTGCTACGCCTACGAACCGTCGGCGCGCATTCCGATGCTGATCCGCTGGCCGACGGGGCTGGTCGCGGCTGAACGCGGACAGGTTCTCGACAATCCCGTGGAGATTCGCGACGTGCTGCCGACTTTGCTGGACGCGGCCGGACAGGGCGAGCGGGACGATATGGATGGCCGCAGCATGCTCGACCTGTTGCGAGCTGGTGAGCCCTCATGGAGGGAGTACATCGATCTGGAGCACAGTATTTGCTACAGCCCGAAGAATCATTGGACGGCTCTGACCGATGGCAGTGCAAAATACATCTTCCACGCCCTTGATGGAGAGGAGCAGCTCTTTGATCTAACGAGCGATCCGCACGAGCGGAACGACCTGGCGGGCGATGCATCTCACGAGAGCACGTTGCGGCTCTGGCGAAACCGGATGATTGAGCACCTTGCCGAGCGCGGGGAGCCGTTTGTTAAGAGTGGCCGCTTGATGACGCGTCCGGAGCGGTTTCTTCATTCTCCGCACTATCCCCAGCAGGCCTGATTCGCAATGGAGGAGGGCTTGGTTGCACTTGCGCGTTCCACAGGTTTGGGGATTGGGAACGCAGGACAAACACGAGTGTTCGTCACTACTGTGCTCGTTGTCGAACGGACTTCTTTACAATAGGGAACCGGGTTGGTTGCGTCAGCGCACCCCTCACTCAGTCGTCACCTTTCTTTCGCTACATGAAAACCATCACGATCCCGTTGTGGCTTGCCGCGATGCTAGCCGTCGTCCCGCTTGGACTTGCGCAGCAGAATGGCGATCCGCCCGCGCGGGAACTTCGCGCAACCCGCCTCACCGAACTGCCCACGATAGACGGTCTCGTCACGGAAGCCTTCTGGCAAGACCTTGACGTAGCGACCGATTTCATCCAGCAGAACCCAGATGAAGGTCAGGTCTCGGCGGAGCGTACCGAGATTCGCGTCGGTTTCGACGACCGCAACGTCTACATCGGTATCATCTGTTTCGATTCGCAGCCGGAGAACATCGTTGTCACTCAGAACCGCCGTGATGCGGATCTCGTAGACACCGACTCAGTGCAGATTATTCTCGATACGTTCGACGATGATCAAAACGCGTTCATTTTCGGTACGAGTCCGACGGGCGTCGAGTTCGACGGCCAAGTGTCGAAAGCGGGCCAAACGCGTGGCGGGGGTGGCGGCCCTGCTCGCGCCGGAGGCGGTGGTGGAGGCGCGCAGCGCGGCGGAGCGGCGGCCTTCAATCTCAACTGGGACGGTGTTTGGAGCGTTCGCGCGCAGATAACCGAGCGTGGTTGGGAGAGTGAGATCGCCATCCCGTTCCGTACCCTGCGTTTCAAGCCGGGTGCCGCGGTCTGGGGCATGAATGTGATGCGTAACCTGCGCCGCCGCAATGAGCTTTCTTACTGGTCGCCGATCTCGCGGGCGTTTCAGTTTACGCAGGTAAGTTTGGCGGGGTCACTTTCCGGTTTGGAAACCCGCACGCAGCGCAACCTGAAGCTTCTTCCCTACGTGTTAGGCGGCTTTTCGCAAGACTACAACCGTGTTGGGGATCAAACGAAGTTCGAGCGCGATGTCGGTCTTGACGTGAAATACAGCTTGACGCCCAGCGTGACCCTCGATGCCACGGTGAACACCGACTTCGCTCAGGTCGAAGTCGACGACGAGCAGGTCAACCTGACGCGCTTCGATCTGTTCTTCCCCGAGAAGCGCTCGTTCTTTCTTGAGAACTCAGGGTTCTTCGAGTTCGGCACGCCGGAGCAGGTTGAAATCTTTTTCTCGCGGCGTATCGGGCTCGACGAGGATCGCAACCCCGTGCCGATTGACGTTGGCGCTCGCATCAGCGGCAAGGCCGGGCCGTATCAGATCGGTCTGCTAAGCATGCAAACGCGCTCGGTCGACGGGGCCGCGCCGGCGAATAACTACAGCGTGGCCCGCTTCAGCCGCGAGTTGCCGAATCGCTCGTCGATCGGAGTCATCGGGGTGAACCGCCAGGCGACCACTGATTTTGAGGACAAGCTCCCCTACAACCGCACGTTCGGCGCCGATGCCAATATCGGGATCGGACAGTTCGGGAACTGGTTCAACTACGTCGCCAAGACGCAAACGCCGGGCATCACTGAGAGCGATCACGCCTATTCGAGCCGTTTCGAGTATGACGATTCACGCCACGAGTTTCACCTTGGCTACCTGGAAGTCGGCCACAACTTCAATCCCGAAGTCGGCTTCGTTCAGAGAGCCGGGTTCAAGAAGCCTGAGTACTTCTATCGCTATACGCACTACCTCAACGGCGGGCCTATTCGCAGCATCGAGCCGCACGTGCTCGGTGAGAACTGGTTGACGCTTGGGACGAACAGGAAAGAGTCTGGCTTTGAGCACTACCACATCGATTCCCGCTGGCAGAACGGTGGACGACTCGGTGTCGCTTTCAACCGCAACTTCGAGCGTCTGGATCTGCCTTTCGAAGTGCATCCGGGTATCTTCATTCCGGTTGGGGGCTATCAATTCAACGAGACGATAGCCAACTTCGGGACCGACCCGAGCGCGACACTCTCCTTCAGCGGCAGCGCGGCGTCGGGGGACTTTTACGACGGATCGATTCGGAGTCTTAGGGGGAGCCTCGGCTATCGCAAGGGAAGGAATCTAACGTGGACAGGCAGTTGGGCGCGCAATTTCATCGAACTACCGGTAGGCGATTTCAATACCGACCTCATGGGGCTGCGATTCAACTGGTCGTTTACACCGAAGAGTTTTTTCCAGACATTCAGCCAGTACAACAGCAGGACGGAGCAGATCGGTCACAACGTCCGGCTGGGGCTGCTGTCGACATCGAGTACCGGGCTGTACGTCGTGTTCAATACGGCGAATCTCACAAGGGACTATCTGGATCCGCACGACGCACAGCGGCGCACCTTGTCTCGCGCCTTGTTCGTGAAGTTTAACTACTTGCTGGATTATTAGCCGGCCTGATTAGCCAAGTCGCCCCCGCTACGCCCGCTAACGGGGTCGTGGTAGGATGCATTCCGTAGGGTGCTTGCGGGGTTCAGGCTGCAAGAGGGGAGAGTTTCGAAGATGACGAAAGCGGATCTGATCGAAGAGGTTTCCCGCGTGGTCGAGGTCACGCGCAAGGAATCTGAGATCATTGTCGAGACGATTTTCGACAACGTCGTGAAGTCCCTGCATCAGGGAGAGAAAGTCGAGATTCGCGGCTTCGGCAGCTTCCGCACACGCGAGCGGCAAGGGCGCATCGGGCGCAACCCCAAATCCGGCGAGAAAGTTAGCGTGCCGCCGAAAACGATTCCCTTTTTCAAGCCCAGTAAAGAACTGCGCGATGTTGTCAATGGCGGTGCCGTACCGGCAGCTGAGCCGATCATCTCATCGGGAGCCCCGGACTCTTTTCTCTAGGCCCCTACGGCCGGCGAGTCCGCCGCTCATATCCGAATGGATCGCCTCTGGAGCCCCTGGCGCTATGAATACCTGAAGCGAGGCTCGGGCGGCGAAGAGGGCTGCGTCTTCTGCCGCATCTTCGATCCGCGGGACGACGAAGCCAACTACGTCGTGCATCGCGCCCGTGAGAATTTCGTGGTCTTGAATCGCTACCCCTACACGAACGGTCACGCCATGGTGGTTTCCAATCGTCACATCGCGACGCTTGAGGAGTCGCCTCGATCGACTCTGGAGGAGATGATCGGGCTTACCCAGCGGCTCGAAGCCGCGCTGCGAAAACTCTACCGGGCGGCTGGGGTCAACATTGGGATGAACATCGGAGAAGCGGCAGGCGCGGGCGTGGCCGGGCACATCCACATCCACGCTCTTCCACGCTGGCCGGCGGATTCTAATTTCATCACCGTCGTGGGTGAGACGCGCGTACTTCCCGAAGAGTTGTCCGTCACCTGGCAGCGGCTACGCGGCGAGTTCTAACCCGCAAGCGGGCGTCGCGGGCCGTTGTGATGCAGCGCCCCTGCGGCGGCAAACCCGCATGCTAAGCTTGGAATCGGCATCCACAAAGACTGCCCCGCAAGCCGGAGACACTATATGAGTTCGATCGATCGCCGCGGTTTCTTCAAGTCCACGGGCACGGCCGTCGCCGCTCTCAGCGCTGCCTCCTACTCACGTGTCAAAGGGGCCAACGAGCGCATCAACGTCGGGGTGATCGGGCTGCGCGGCCGCGGCCAAAGCCACATTCAGGCCTATACCGAAAACGCTGAAGCCGAAGTGGCGGCGCTGGTCGATATCGATCAGGCTGTTCTCGAACGCGCCGTGGCAACAACTCGCAAGCTCCAGAGCCGAAAGCCCGCCGAATACAGCGACTTTCGCAAGATGCTTGAGGACAAGTCGATCGACGCGGTCTCGATAGCGACCCCGAACCACTGGCACGCCTTGATGACCATCATGGCCTGCCAGGCCGGCAAGGACGTTTACGTCGAGAAGCCCGCTTGCCACAACATTTTTGAAGGCCGCAAGATGATCGAGGCGGCGCGCAAATACAAGCGCATGGTGCAGGTGGGCATGCAAAGCCGCAGCATCCAGCACAAGATCAAAGCCGTCGAACTGCTTCGCGGCGGCGTCATCGGCGAGATCTACCAAGCCAAGGGGATGTGCTTCAAGCGCCGCAAGAGCATCGGAGACATGAGCCCGACTCAGGCGCCGGCGGGCGTTGAGTACGACCTATGGACCGGCCCGGCCCCGAAGGCCGACTTCCAGGAAAACCGTTTTCACTACAACTGGCACTGGTATTGGGCGTACGGCAATGGTGATATCGGCAACCAGGGCGTCCACGAAATGGACATCGCGCGCTGGGGGCTTGGCAAGCAGGAGCTGCCTCCGGTTGCTTTCTCATCGGGCGGACACTTTATCTACGACGACGACCAGGAAACGCCGAACACGCAGCAGGCGATCTTCGACTACGGGGATTCGCAGCTTGCCTTCGAAGTGCGCGGGATTCTGACGGGTGGCGAGGCCGGCATGCAGCATGGCTCGAACACCATCGGAAACATCTTCCTCGGCAGCGAGGGCTATATGACGGTGGACCTCAACGGCTTCCGCACGTATCTCGGTGAGGAACACGAACTCGGCCCGTCGATGTTTTTCGCCGAGGAACGGCGCTGGGCAAACGCGCCTCACTTCGCGAATTTCCTGAAGGCCGTGAAGAGCCGCAAGCACACCGATCTGCACGCCGATATCGCCGAAGGTTATCTTTCAGCCGCGCTGTGCCACTTGGCGAACATCTCCTACCGCACGAAGCAGCGGCTGGAGTTCGATCCAAAGACGGAGAAGTTCACGAACAGCTCTGACGCCAACAAGCTGCTCACGCGCGAATATCGCGAGCCGTTCGTGGTACCGAACGAAGTCTAGCGGTCCGCTCCGCTGTGCCGGCCCTTGCGGCACCTCCCGCCCAGCGTCGAGATGACAAACTTGGCATCGAAAGCAGCCGTGCGAACGGGCGTTTTTCTGGTCGCCGCCGCGTTCGCCTCGCTGCTTTTCATTAACGCCTGCGACCTGTTCTATCAGTGCGGCTGCGAAGCCTGGTGGGGCGCCGCGGCCATGCACTGCAACATCCACAACGCATCCGGGCCGCGTTGCCCATGGTGCCTCGATGGCGGCATACGCGGAAACTTCGTCTACGGCCTGGTGCTTGCCGTACAGGCCGTGGTTGCGTTCCGGCCGGGCGAGGCGGGTTGGTTGAAACGCCTTGCTCTGGCGTTGGCGGCTTTCCCCGTAGCAGCGGGGTTGTTGGCGCTCGTATTCGGATTGACAACGGGCTACTGGTCTTAGGCCGCGCTTTCCAGTGGTGGTGTAGCGCTGTGTGAAGTAACGGGGGAACTTTCCCGCGACGCTTTCGTAGTTTTGGGTGGGAGTGTGCGAAAGAGATGTGGTCGTTTCTGTTATGGCTGATTCTGCTTGTTTTGTGCTGGCCACTGGCGCTGTTGGCCGTTGTGCTCTACCCACTGGTGTGGATCGTGCTGCTGCCCTTTCGGCTGCTGGGAATCCTCGTCGGAGGAGCGCTGGACTTTCTCTGGGCGGTGATCACGCTACCGGCGAGACTCTTGAAGGGACCGCGGACAGCGTAGATGGTGCTCGTCCGCTCACGACGCGGGCCTGTTCCTATCTGTGAATATCGAGCGGCCTTCGATAACGGGCCGTTTCAGGTCAGGGTTGAATGGGAGCTTGGGCAGCCGGGACCGGCGGTGCCGCAATGATCGCTTCCGCCACGCCATCCACCAACCGCCGGACATACGAATTCGGCGCTGCTGAGTTGTTGACGAAGATCGAGAATGCCAAATCTCGGCCATCCAGCGTGGCGGCGTAGCCGGAGAGGGCGCTTACACCGGTCAACGTCCCTGTTTTCGCCCATATACGTCCGCGCGCCGGGCCCCGTGAGAAACGCCAGTCGAGCGTGCCATCTTCACCAGCCACCGCCAAGCTTGCCTTGTACAGGTCGCGCCGTTCCGATTCCCACATATGGGTCAACAGCCGCACCATGCCGGCCGGACTGATCAAGTTTTGCCGCGAAAGGCCGGAAGCATCTCGCAATCGGAACTGCCATTTCTTCAACCCAGCCTGTGCGAGGAAGTCTTCCATCTCGTCGAGCGCCGCGTCGAAACTTCCGACGCCCCGCTTCTGATAAGCCACCTCAAGCAGGAGCATCTCAGCATGCAGGTTCTGGCTCACTTTGTTGATGACCCGCAGATTTTCCGCGACCGGCAGCGATTGAATCATTGCCAGCCGGGTCGTTGCTTCCACGGGAGGCGGCGTGCCTGATTTGAGACTGGGTAGCTCATGTCGCCAGCGGTGACGCGCTCGCGTTTCACCTGTCACCTCGACGCCCAAAGCCTCCAGCCGATCGCGCAATGCCGTTGCCGCGAATAGCGCCGGATCATCCACGGCCACCTCAACACTGCGACCCCGCGAACGACTTGAGATCTGACCCCACAGCATCAACTCCCGCCCCGCTCCCGGCTTGTCGACCTCCAGCCGCTGAGCCACGTTCCGGGTGGGCATCGTTTTCGACAGATTCGAGAACTCGAAGTAAGGAATGTCGGGCTCGAATTTCACTCGCGCGGGCTGGCCCGCCGCGACACCAGGCACAATCCGCATCGTGACCACGTTGTCGTTGAAAGAAAGTGCGCTGATCGGCGCGCCGTAGCCCCACTTCGCGTCATCGATCGACCAGCCGTCCCCGTGAGGCTGCCACACATAGCGCGTATCGTCGCCAATGATCGAGCCCGTCACCCGCTTGAGCCCGGATTGCACGGCTTGCTCCGCCAACTCCGCCAGCGGCAGCAGTAGATCCCGCCCAAACGCGCGGTCAGGGTTGTAGGGCAGAATGCGGGCTGAAAGATTCGGGTCGCCCCCGCCAAGCAGCACCAGATCGTCGTTCAACACACCCGCCGCGTCCAGCGTCCCCTTGCTCGTGAGCGAGGTCTCATAGCGGTGTTCAGGCCCGAGCCGGCTCAAGGCCAGGGCTGTTGGCAGTAACTTCTGATTGGAAGCCGGCACAAACAGCTTCTCCGAATTCAGCTCATAGACGACTCTGCCGCTACCGACCTCGACGACGTGGATACCCCAGAAACATCGCCGCGCCGCGGGAGTGGCAAGGATCTCCTCGATCGCGCCCGCCAGCGTCGCCGGGGCTACATCCGCCGCCTGCGGAAACAGCAGCGTGGCAGTCAGCCATACAGTCCCTACGAAGGTGGCGATGGAGCGCGCCCAGCCCGGCCTGCGCTCCGCCCTCATAGACGTTTGGCCATCTTCTTCGCGAAATAGGTCAGAATCAGATCCGCGCCCGCCCGCTTGATCGATGTCAGCGACTCCGTCATCGCCCGCTCAAGGTCGAGCCAGCCATTGCGCGCCGCCGCTACGATCATCGAATACTCGCCGCTCACTTGATAGGCTGCCACGGGCAGATCAAACTCCTGCTTGGCGCGAAACACGATGTCGAGATAGGGCATCGCCGGCTTCACCATGATGATATCGGCGCCCTCTTCCACGTCGAGCGCGATCTCGCGCATGGCCTCGCGTTGATTCGCGGGGTCCATCTGATAGGAGCGCCTGTCGCCGAATTGCGGCGCCGAATCAGCGGCCTCGCGGAACGGCCCGTAGAAGACCGACGCATACTTGGCGGCATAGGAAAGGATCGGCGTTTTCTCGAAACCGTGATCGTCCAGCGCCTCGCGAATCGTCCCCACGCGGCCGTCCATCATATCGGAGGGCGCGATGATGTCCGCTCCGGCACGGGCCTGCGATACGGCCGCCTTGGCCAGCAGTTCCAGCGTTGAATCGTTGTCAACATCGTTGTCGACGACGTGTCCGCAATGTCCGTGGCTGGTGTACTCGCAAAGGCAAGTATCCGCGATGACGAGCAAGTCGTTCACCTCGGACTTCACTGCTCGAATCGCGCGCTGCACGATACCATCATCGGCGTAGGCGCCCGAGCCCTCGGGGTCTTTCGACTCCGGAAGCCCAAACAGAATGATCCCGGCGATTCCCAACGATTCCGCTTCCTTCGCCTCAACGATAAGCTGATCAATCGATAACTGATAGTTGTCGGGCATGGCGCTGATCTCGCGGCGCACACCCTCGCCCGGACAGACGAAAAGAGGATAGATGAAGTCACTGGGCTCAAGCGAGGTCTCCCGGACAGCCCTGCGAAGCGCCGGACTTCCTCGCAACCTGCGCGAACGCACCGTTGGGAAGCTCATGGCTCTATTCTACGCATCGCGCAAGACTCCGCCCCAGAGGGGCCGATGAGGACCCGAAGCGCCGCCGTTGTGAACCTTCGTTTTGCTCCCCTAGCCCATCGGTACTGCTCATCCTACGGGGAGCACCTGATCGAAAATCGTTACCTGTGGGCCATGTAAGGCCGGAGCCAGTTCATGCGATGTTGATAGTGACATCTTCAAGGAGCCGAGCCATGATTCCAACCGTGTTGTACGAGGAAACAGAGAAGGGCCGCGATCTGAGGCGGCTCGCGGGTGCTGTTCTCACGCAGGCCATCGGCGATCTGAGAGGCAGCATGCCGCGCCGCCAAAGAGAAGCCTCCGAATGGATTTTTCGAGGTGACTGCGGGGTGATCACATTTAACACCTGCTGCGCTCATCTCGGTCGAGACGCGGGCCGGGTGCGTGACAAGATTGCTCAAGCTTTTGGGTTGCCGCGGAACATCGTGCAGTCTTTCGCCGGCGCGACCACGAACTCGCGCGCGGCCTAAACGGCGCGGCGCCCCTTCCACCGCCGGAAAGTAAGACGCCTCGAAGCAGGTCGCTAGTCTTCTGTCCCAATGGTTCGTGACATAAGTCAAGAAGGTTGGGCGACCAGGGTGCGGTGGGCGTA
>JAQBUE010000079.1 GCA_027624045.1 Acidobacteriota bacterium | reverse complement strand
CTTGATAGTGCGGTCGCCGATGAGCATGGTCATGTCATCGATTGCTGCATTTTGGGGCAGGGGAAAAGTGTAGACGGCTTCTATGCGGTCTTCAAAGGGGTTTTCGAACTCCTGGGTGACCGTGACGCGCGCCAGGAAGCCGCTGATGTCAGCGTCGACATCGGTGTGTTTGAGCGGGCAGGGGCCTTGCGGGTTGCCTTGATCGTCAAGGCTCATCAGTGTGCCCGCTACAGCTTCTGATGCCCCAGTGGGCTCACCGCGGGGAGAGGCGGCTCCATCAAAGGTTGAAAACAGAATGGCCGCCAAACCGGTGGCCAGCGTCGCGCAGGCTGCGAGGTAACGCTTCGAATTCATTACAAGTCTCCTTCAAGCCGCGGCCACGCTTGGTTTGACCCAAACGTACAGCGGAGTTTTCAGAGGCCTTCTGTAAGCGTTCTGCCGTGCGGATCCGTAGGGCTTGCTTTATGGCAGGCTCTGTAGGGTTGACTCCGAATACGATGAAAATGTTCAAATAGATTTCCTGCGCGATGTGTTTCTTTCCGCTTGTTAGCGCGGTTCCGCCGCGCCGGCGGACTTCCAGAATAAATTAATAGAAATAGATGCGAACGAAACGGGCTCTGGCCGCGTCTTATACTAGATAAGGCGCGTGGCGAGCTACTTTTTTGGCCCCGTGCCGCGTTCTGGGGAACAACGAGCCGCGCGGCTTCGTATCCGAAGTGTTGGACAATAGAACCATTGAGTGGGCGGGCGTTCGGATCATTTCCCGAGTGCGAGCCGCCGCCATTCTCGGCGTTCTAAACTTTCTGGCGGTGAAGGAAATTGCTACATGGGACCTCGCGTAAAAGCCTACGGAATCCTCGTGCTGCTGCTCGCGCTCGGCGGCGCAGCCTATTATTGGTTCCAGTCAGGTGGCGCGCTCGGCGCGACGCAAGCCGGCTCGAAGGCCGCTGGCAAAGCTGAGAAGACTGAGAAAGCGGCGGAAACCGCGATTCCGGTCGAGCTCGCCAAAGCCACCGCCGGTTCGATTTCGTCCTACCTCTCGTCGACGTCCAACCTGCGGGCGCGCCGTGACGTCGAGATTACAGCTCGAGTCGATGGCATCGTCCAGCAGATGCCGGTCGAGGAGGGCGACTTCGTTCGCGAGGGCCAGACGCTTTGCACACTCGACGACACGGACCTCCAGATCAACCTGAGGCTCACCAAGAGGCAACTGTCGCAGGCGCGGGTACAGCTTGAATCAGCGGCGATCGAGCAGCAAAAGTCGGCGGCGCAGATTGAAAACACCAAGGCCGAACTGCAGCGTAAGGAAACAGCGTTCCGCGAGCAGCTTGTGAGCGAGCAGGAAGTGGCGCAGCTTCGCTATCAGCTCGACGACCAGACTCATGACCAGCGGGTGGCCGCTTCGCACGTGAAGGAACTGGGGCATCGCGTTCAGGAATTGGAAGCACAGATCGAGCAGGGAGAACTCGAGATTTCGCGGACCCATGTCACGGCCCCCTTTAGCGGATATCTCACCGAGAGGCTCGTCGAGCTAGGGCAAACCGTTCGAAACCAAGACCGGCTTTTCCGTCTCGCGGCCTTCTCTCCGCTTTATGCCGATGTGCACTTCTCCGAACAGGAAACAGACATGATTCGGCCCGGCCAAAAGGCCATGGTTATGCTGGGTGCCGAGGCGCGCGACCGTGCGCAAGGTCGCGTGGCGCGCATCAGCCCCGTTGTGGACGACTCCACGGGCACCGTCAAAGTGACGATTGAGTTAGATCCGGGTGGCCGCGAGTTCCGTCCGGGAGCTTTCGTGCGCGTCGATATTGAAACCGACACGCGCCAGAATACCGTCCTGATTCCCAAGCGTGCCATCGTCGAAGAAGATGGCGAGAGTTATATCTTCACAGCCGACGGCGAGACGGCCCACCGCCGGAAGGTCGGCCTCGGCTATCAGAACGAAAATGAGGTCGAAGTCCGGGAAGGCGTGACAGCCGGAGAAGCGATCGTTGTCGCGGGCCAAGGCAACTTGAAAGAGGGCTCGAAGATCCGCGCTGTCGAAGGCTGAGGAGCCGGATTCCGCCAGGTACCGATGCAGATCACGAAGACCGCTATCCGGCGCCCGGTGACCGTGTCGATGTTTGTCGTCGCGGTCATGCTTTTTGGCGTGGTTTCGCTGCAGCGGCTCCCACTGAACCTTCTGCCCGATATCTCCTACCCGTCACTGACCGTTCAGACCGAGCTCGCTGATACAGCGCCGGCTGAGATCGAGGCTCTGATTACTCGCCCGGTCGAGGAGCAGGTTGGAGTGGTTTCCGGTTTGCGGCGGCTTACGTCCGTTTCGCGCTCCGACCAATCCGAAGTCGTCCTCGAATTCGCCTGGGGCACCAACATGGACTTCGCCGCCATGGATGTCCGTGAGAAACTCGACGGGCTGACCCTCCCTGAAGACGCCGTAAAGCCCGTTGTGTTGCGCTTCGATCCGTCGCAGGACCCGATCATGCGGATTCAGATCTTCGGCGAAGTGAGTCTGAGTCAGCTCCGCTACCTGGGCGAAAAAGAACTCAAGCAGGGCCTCGAATTGAGCGAAGGCGTCGCGGCGGTTAAGGTCCTTGGCGGCCGCGAAGAGCAGATCCTGATCGATGTGGACGAAGAGCGCCTCGCCGAACTCGGCATTCCGATTACCGAACTCACGAATATTCTCCGTCAGGAAAACCTCAATCAGGCCAGCGGGAGCCTCTACGACCAGGATGCCCGTTACATGGTCCGCATGCTGAACGAGTTTCGCTCGATCGCCGAGATCCAGCGCATCATCGTACGCGACCAGCAGGGCCGCAAAGTCATATTGGCTGATATCGCCGACGTTAGGCGCGGAACGAAAGACCGCGAGGTGATCGCACGCCTCAACGGGAACGAAAGCGTCGAGTTGGCGATCTACAAGGAGGGGGACGCCAATACAGTCACTGTTTCGCGGGCCGTGCGCGCGAAGCTCGCCAGCCTGGAGAAGGGTCCGTCCTATCCGAAGGGCATTTCCTACGAGATTGTTTTCGATCAAGCGGGGTTCATTTCCGACTCGGTGAACAATGTGAGAACGGCCGCCCTCTTTGGCGGCTTGCTCGCAACGGTCATCTTGTTCATCTTTCTGCGCGACGGGCGCAGCACGGTCATCATCGCCCTGTCGATTCCGATCTCGATCATGGCGACGTTCGCGCTGATGTACCAAACGGACATCTCGCTCAACATCATGTCGCTCGGAGGCGTGGCGTTGGGAGTCGGTATGCTCGTCGACAACTCCATCGTCGTGCTGGAGGCGGTGGCCCGTCATCGGCGCGCGGGCGTTGACTTGGCGGATGCCGCTTATCGCGGAACTCAGGAAGTCGGCATGGCTGTCACCGCTTCGACACTGACTACCGTGGCGGTGTTCCTGCCCTTGGTTTTTGTGGAAGGAATCGCGGGGCAGCTTTTCAAGGACCAGGCGCTGACCATTACCTATTCCTTGCTGACCTCGCTAGTGGTCGCGTTGACATTTATCCCGATGGTGCTCGGTTTGCGCGTGAAGCGAGGGCTAACGGACGATGCGGACGCCCGGCCCGAGGGATCGGCCGAACAACCGGCGCCTCGTCCACCCGGGGGCGCGAGGCTTGTCTACCGGGACGCACTGTGGCTAGGACATTGGTTCGTATGGGCTATCTTTTCGGTGGCGATTCCGGCCGTGGTGTGGGCGATTCGGTTTGCCGCCCGCGAACTGGCGCGGCTTCTGCTGTGGGTCATCTCACCGCTACTCAACCTGTTTCAAAGTGGATTCCAATCTCTCGAGCAGTTCTACCCCCGAGTGCTCGAAGCAGCGCTCAATCGCAAGCCGCTTGTCTTCGCGTCCGTGTCAGGCCTCGTGATCCTCTCGTTTCTGCTTTACGGTCAATTGGGCGGCGAGTTGATTCCGGCCCTATCCCAGGGTGAGTTCGCGTTCGAGATCCTTTTCCCCCAGGGTACGCCCATCGATACGACGGACCGCGCCTTCCAGAGCATCGAAAAACAGATTCGCGCGCTGCCGGACGTGCAAACGGTCTTCTCCAGCGTTGGCGGCAGCCGTGCAAACCAATTCAGCCAGTCCGCCGTCGAAGAGAATGTCGGGCAGATTCACGTGCTCATGAAAGACCGCCAGGATCGTGTTGCTGAAGAAAGGGCCATCGCACGCATTCGAGACCAGTTGGGCCAGTATCCTGACGCCGATTACATCTTCGAGCGCCCGACGCTGTTCAGCCTCAAGACCCCGATCGAAATCGAAGTCTACGCTTTCGATCTGGGAGACCAGCGGCGGGCCGCGGAACAAGTGGTCGCGGGTCTGGCGGCCGTCGCTGGACTCAGCGATATTCAATCGACCACCAAACTCGGCAGTCCCGAAATTCAGATCCGCTTTGACCGCGCGCGACTGGCCCGCTTGGGGCTCGACGAGACGCGCATCAGTGAGATCCTGCGCAACAAGATTCGCGGCGATGTAGCGTCCCGCTACCGCGAGCAGGAGAAGCAAATCGAGATCCTGGTGCGCGCCCATGAAGAACACCGCAATACGATCGCCGACTTGAGCAACCTCGTCATCAGCGATCAGGGCAACACCAACTCAGCCGCTTCAACGGGCCAGAACAACAGCTCAGGTGCGCGGCAAACTTCCGCCGGGCAGGCTTCCGGGAACACCGGCTCGGCGAACAATAGCAACCAGAACCAGCGGAGCCAAGCGAATCAGGCGAGCCCGCAGGGCCAGGGCGTGAATGCCGAGCAGACCCAATCGACCGCGCCGATTCGCTTGGGGGCGGTTGCCGATATTCAAATTACGCGCGGGCCGGCCGAGGTCAGGCGTATTCGCTCGCAACGCTCGGCGGTCGTTTCGGCGAACCTCGCCGGACGCGACTTGAGCAGCGTGTCGGGCGACATCCGGGTGATGTTGCAAAAGTTGCGGCCTGATCTGCCTCTCAATACGGTCGTCGGGTTGGCCGGACAGAACGAAGAGGCCGAACAGTCATTCCGCAGCCTCCAGTTCGCTCTCGCCCTGGCCGTGTTCCTGGTCTATCTTGTGATGGCGTCGCAGTTTGAATCGCTGACGCATCCGCTCGTTATCTTGTTTACGGTTCCCTTGGCTCTTGTGGGTGTCGTGCTCTCGCTCTACGTATCACGCACACCGGTGAGCGTGATGGTGCTGCTCGGCGTGATTGTGCTTGCCGGCATTGTTGTGAATAATGCCATTATTTTGGTTGATTACACGAACCAGCTGCGCCGCGAGGGTGTCGCCAAACGCGAAGCCATTCTGCGGGCCGGGCAGGTCCGTTTGCGGCCGATCTTCATGACAACTCTCACGACCGTGCTGGGACTCTTCCCGATGGCGCTGGGCTGGGGAGAGGGTTCTGAAGTCCGCGCGCCGATGGCCATTACGGTGATGGGCGGATTGATGCTCGCGACGCTGCTGACCTTGGTTCTGATTCCCGTGGTCTACGAGGTCGTCGATCGCGGCGCTCCGGTTCCGTTCGAGGCCGACGCCGAGCCGAGCGAACTGGACACAGGCATGGAGCAATCCTGGGGCACGTTACAGGAATAGAACCGCTGACGGCTCGAGGCTCGGAAACCGAAGATGAACTCTAGCGACCCCCAGCAGGCTAACCGCCGGACGCCGAAGGCTGTCACCCACGACGCCGGCAGCCGGCTCGCGGACTTCTCGGTCCGCTACCCCGTCACGATCTGCATGATCTTCGTGCTGCTGTTCACCCTGGGAGCCATTTCGATCTTCCGCATCCCCCTGGTCCTGCTGCCCACCGTCGACGGCCCCTTTCTGAGCGTCTTCGTACAGCACCCCAACAACACCCCGCTCCAGAACCTGGAGACGATTACCAAGCCTCTGGAAGAAGCGCTTGCGACGATTTCCGGCGTTCAGCGATCACAGTCCTACTCTTCAAGTGGCAACGCAAGGGTGGAGTTGAACTTCGGCTGGGACCGCGATGTCGGCATGGTCCGCAACGAAGTCAGGGATAAGATCGATCAGATTCGGGACGAACTGCCCGCGAACGTGGAGCAAGTCGGGATCTTCAACTTTTCGACCGACCAGGCACCGATTCTTTTCGGCGCGTTCTCTTCGCAGCGGAACCTGCGGCAATCGGCGGACTTTCTCGATCTAAAGGTCAAGAAACCTCTGGAGCGTGTGCCCGGTGTGGCCGAGGTCGAGCTTTGGGGCGTCGGCCGGCGTGAGGTCAATATCGACCTGCGGCTCGCGGACATCAAGCGGTATCGGGTTGATACCAGCCAGTTGTTTCAGCGGCTGGGTGCCATCAACGTCAATCAATCGTTGGGCCGGGTCGTCGATGGGGAAGTCCAGTACAGCGCCTTGACAGAGGGGACGCTCGCTTCGCTCACCGATATCGAGACAATCCCCGTCAACGAGCGCGGTCTGCTGTTGCGTGATATCGCCGACATCATTTATGAAGCGCCGGCGCGCTCCTCGGGAAGTCGTTTGAATGGGCAGGAAGCCTTGGGCTTCATGGTGCGCAAGACATCCGAGGCCAACAGCGTCGAAACATCGCGCGGCGTGATTAAGGTCCTTGATGAGCTCGGCGACGACCCCGCCATGGGGGGCATCAATGTTTTCCTGTGGTTCAACCAGGGTAAAGAGATTATCCAGTCGCTCAGCGGGCTATTGGAATCGGGCCTCTTCGGCGCCGTGCTTGCCGTGCTGGTGCTTGTATGTTTCCTGCGCCGCTTCGGTGCCGCGATGGTTATCTCATTGTCAATTCCATTTTCGATCGTGGCCGCAATCGGATTTCTGTATTTCTCGGGCAAGACACTGAACGCTCTGACCATGCTCGGCCTGATGCTGGCGACGGGAATGCTGGTCGACAACGCTGTCGTCGTGCTGGAGTCGATCTACCAGAAACTTGAAAAGGGCATGGACCGCGTGACGGCCGCGCGTGTCGGCACGCAGGAGGTCATTACGGCTGTGGTCGCGGCCACGCTCACCTCGGTCATCATTTTCGTGCCCCTCATTTTCGGGCAGAAGTCCCAGATGTCGGTGTTTCTCTCGCACGCGGGCTTTTCGATCATCTTCTCTTTACTGTGCTCCCTGTTTATCTCACTCACTCTCATCCCGTTGGCGATGGCGAGGTTTTTGAACATGCAGGTGAAGTCACAGCCGAGCTGGCGAAGCATGCTCGCCAGCTGGCTCCCCGTGTTTTCGCGGCCCGCCCCATCCGAGCCGATACAGCAGCCGGACGAGGCGCGGCAGCCCGTTCGCGACGACGGCAGGTTCGTGAGGGGCTATCTGCGGCTCGTTGCCTGGCCGCTCAAGCACCGTGTGTTGGCGGGCATCATACTGGCGCCGGCGCTGATCGCCGGTTCCGGCTGGCTCCTGATGAACAAAGTGCCGAATATGTCGCCTGAGGCGCTGAGCATTCGTGACGTGCAGGTCCGCTACAAGTTCTCCGAGAATTTCCACTACGCGAAAATCGTTAGCGACTACGTCATCCCCGTCGAGGATGTGCTCGACCGCAATCGCGATCGCTGGAAGATCAAGGATATTCGCAGCGAGTATGACAACAACAGTGCGAGGACGGAGATCTATTTCGATACCGACCGCATCACGCACGTTGAACTTCAAAAGTTTCGCGATGAGATCGAGAAGAAGCTTCCCGACCTTGCCGGCGCGGAGATCACCCTCGGCAGCCAGCGAGGCGAGGATAGTACCGGATTCTCGGCGAATCTGTTTGGCGATGACCCCGGAACCCTTGAGCGCCTGGCCCTGGAGGCGAAGGCCAAACTACTCGAACGTCCTGGCTTCGTACGGGTGAATCCGCGTGTCGATAACGCGGCGGAGGAAGTGCAAATTCGCCTGCGCCGTGAGCTGGCGCGGCAGTATGGCATTTCCCCACAGTCGGTGTCAGAGGTGCTGGGAATCGTCATTCAGGGCCGTCAGATCCGCGGGTTCCGTACACCCGAAGGCGAGGTCGATGTTCTTGTCCAGCTCCGCCAGGAGGATCGTGAAAACCTGGATGATCTGAAATCGCTGGTTGTCGGTTCCGGCAGCGATGGCGAGCCGATCCTGCTCACCCAAGTCGCGGATCTGCGCATTGAAAAAGTGCCCGGCCAGATTCGCCGCGAGGACAGGCGCACCAGCCTTTCCCTCTGGGCCGAATACACGGGCGGACAGCGTGAGGAAGGCAAGGCCGCCATGACGGAAGTCATGAACCTGCTCGATTACCCGCCGGGGTACAGCTGGAGCTATAGCTTTTTCACAAATCAGTATGACAACGACATGACCGATTTCTGGTTGAACATCGGTATCGCTTTGTTCATGGTCTACTTCGTGATGGCTTCGTTGTTCGAGTCTCTCGCCCACCCGTTCGCTATCATGTTTTCGCTGCCGTTCGCCCTTGTCGGCGTCGCACTCTTCCTTTACGTCACCAGTACGCCCTTCACGATCATGGCGATGGTTGGCTCGATGGTGTTGATCGGCATCGTTGTCAACAATGGAATCGTTCTGGTCGATCACATCAATAACTTGAGGCGAAAAGGGTTTCCCCGTGCGCTGGCCGTCGAAGAGGGTTGCCGCGAGCGGTTGCGGCCGATTCTCATGACGGCGACGACGACGATCGTCGGTATGGTTCCCCTCGCCTGGGGGGATGGCGGGATGCTCGGCATGCAATATTTCCCGATGGCCCGCACCGTGATGGGCGGCCTGCTCGCGTCCACCGTTCTGACGCTGATCGTGCTGCCGACCTACTACACCCTATTCGACGATTTGGGGCAGTGGCTTCGTGATCTGTCGCGTTTGACGGGCTCACCGCGGGCGCCGCGTGTCGAGGCCAAGCCGGTTTGGCGCCGGACGTGAAAGGGTATGCCGAAAGGATGCGGCTTCGCTAACCGGGAGCGCCGTTCCGGTTCCCTTGGTTGCGAATCCAATCATCCATTGTCTTGATGAGGGCGTGGAGTCTCTCATCCGTCGCCTGGTTGAGTTCCTGGAATCTCTCGTGCGCCAGACGATTCTGTTCTTCCGCGCGCCGTCTTTCTTCTTCCGTGCGGCGTATCTCTTCTTCCGTGCGGGCTTGTGCCCGAGAAACCTCTCCCACGATGTCGGCGAGGCCGCTAACGTTCTCGGTGAGCTTGAGCAACGCCGTCGTCAGGTCGTCCTGGCGTTGAGTTAATTCACTCATATGCGCTTCCTGACGACTCTGCATTTGCAGGATGAATTCGATGGTTTTCTCAACGTCCATGCGCCTTCACTCTATCAGTCGACCACCGTCCTCCTGCGTCAATAACGCCGGAACCTACTTCACGAGACGCCGGTAGATCTGCATCGTTTCGTGCGCGGCCTTCATCCAGCTGAATTCTCTTTCGCGCCGAAAGCCCGCTTCGATCAGACGGCGCCGCACCGCCCCGGCCTCCAGCGCTTCTTCGATCGCCACGCGGAGTTCATGTGAGTCTTCCGGATTCACGAGCAGCGCCGCGTCTCCTGCGATCTCAGCCAGAGCGGCCCGATTCGAAGTCACGACCGGCAGTCCCGCCGACATCGCTTCCAGAACCGGCAGTCCAAAGCCCTCATCCAGGGAAGGGAAGGCCAGCACGGCGGCTGTCCGATACAGCCGTTCGAGCGTCGGGCGATCCACATACCCGATGCGGCGGATGCGGGGCGCCGAGGAACTCTGCTCGATCCGCCTGAGAATGCCCTCCGCGCCGTAGCCGTTCCCGCCCGCAAGCACGAGTCGGGTCGGGCCTTCGATGCGCTCAAAAGCTTCAACCAGGCACTCGATGTTCTTGCGCTTCTGGATCGCTCCGACGTGCAGAATAAAAGGAGTCTGGAGGTCGTGCCGCCGTCGAAACTCAGCGAGTTCCTCCGTCGCGATCACGGGGATGCGCTCCACTCCGTGGTGGACGACCGAGATGCGGTCACGCGGAACGAATAGCAGTTTGGCCACTTTTTCCGCCGTGTAATGAGAGACCGCGATGATGTGGTCCGACCGTTCGGCGGCTTCTTCGGCAAATAGACTGAAGCGGCGCCGGAACTCGGGCGTTGAGTAGTCAGCCGTCATGACGAATAAATCGTGAAACGTCGTCACGGCCCGCCGAAACTTTCCCGCCGGCAGCCTTTGGTCGAGTCCGTGGAACAGGTCGACCCGCCGCCGGATCAGCGGCGTCGTAATGCTTTCCATCAGATGCCGCGACATGTTGCGGCCCCAGCGTGGAGATGTCAGGGCTCGCGGAAATCGATTGGCGCGATAGCACAGCAGGAACTGATCATCAGGTGCATACTTGGCGAGGGCCCCGATCAGGTTCGAACAGTAGGCCGCAACTCCGGTTGGAGACGAGTCCACGCTGTAAGTGGCGTCGAGACCGATCCTCACGGCAGGCGCTCTCGTAGCGCGCTGATAACCTGCTCGGGTGTGTGTTCGGGCTCGACTTGGATCACAGTGGCGGGGCGTGCGCCCCAAGGCCGCCAGCGCTCGGCCATTCTCGGTGACGATGCGCCGGCGAAGATATCGATGCCTGGAACGCCGAGCGCCGCCGCCAGGTGTCCGCCTGCTGAATCATATCCGACGTAGAGATCCGACACGGCGATTAGGCCGGCGAAACCGCTTAGACTGCCCCGCCAGACATTCAGCCCGGCGGCGGCGATGCCACCGTCTCCCATTCGCACCACGCGTTCCCCTCTCCCTTCGATCTCTTCGGCCAACTTCGACGTGCGCCTGAGTTCATCCGCTCCCGCGCCTTGATCGAGAACGACGGCGTAGCCCGTGGTCCGCAGCAGCTTCAAGAGTTCTGATTCGAAGGGGTCCCGAACCCGCTTGGCGTCATTCTCGCCGACTCCGAGGTTGACCGCCGCGATACGCCGGCCGCCGGCTGCCTCGCGAAATCGTTTCCCGCGTAGCTGATCTTCCACCGGCAGGCTGACGCTGGGCAGGCTGCGGCGAGCCCCTGGGCCGAATACGCTATCCAGCCAGGCCGCTGTCAGGTCGCTGAGAGCCGCCGCGCCAGGAGCTGTGAATGAACGGCTCTCGAAGAAAATGTATCGTGCATCATCGGCGAGCAGCGGCAGCAGGCCGAGCTGGGTCAGGCGCGAATCCGGGTCGAGCAGTAAGTAATCCTCCGGCGGTATTCCGGCCGTCTCGCGCTGCACGGTTTCGACCAGCGCGGGCCAGCCGTTAAGGCGATCCACGAGTGAACCTTCCCGCCGGTAAGGAACCTCGCTCAGCCGGATTCGCTGATCGGAGGCGAAGAACGCCCCTGCCTTCGGTCCGCCGACCAGAACCAGTTCGGCGTTCGGGAACGCTGTTTTCATCTTGTCGATCACAACGCTTGTGACGGCGACATCCGCGCCGAGGGTAACGCGGGAAAGAACGAGGACTTTTCGTAGGCCTTCGCAATTGGCCATATCGTAGACCTGCCCAGAGCGAACATGCCCAGCGCGGCGCAGCAGGGCCTGTTCGCTGTCGATGCCGAACTCCCGCAGTTGCCGGTTAAAGCTTTCCAGACCCGGATGCTGTCGGCAGGCGCTGATCAATCTGCAAAAGACGCGGACATAGCGGTCGCAGAGTTCGGCCTCGAAGCGGTCCGCCAAGGGCTCCACGACGTTCGCGAAAAATACTCGCGACGCCGCCTTCGCCACCTCCGGATTCTCCGCCAACGCTAGACCGGCCAGTCCATCGACCGCCGCCCGTGGTGAATCATCCGCCGCGGGGCCTCGCGCGATTTCTAGCGCCAGCGCCCGAGCACGTTCTTCAGCCTGCTTTGCACTCACGCTCTTCAGCATGAACGATAGCGACCCGCCTCTTCAAGAGGTCAGTCAGCGATTCAGTTGTGTTTCCGTTCCGGATACTTGCGGTGATCGGGCTGCTGGCGGATCTGGGTGACCCTTCAAAGGGGACTCTAGCCGCCTCCAGGCGTCAGGAAACCGCGGAAAAGATGACATGTTCCCGCGGGCGGGTTTGCAGCGAGTGAAACAGCGTATTACCGTCGCGGACCATCATCCAGACCGGCTCGCCACCAGAACGATGCACAGCTCAACAACACGCAAATCAGCAATCAAGAGAATGTCGATCACACCGCATCGCCCGATTTATTCCCTTACCCGACAACAACTTACACTTCCCAAGCCCCGCCAGTCGCCCCAACGCGGGTTATACTTGCGATGACTGCGGCCTCGCATTCCTCACCACGTGCCGAGGCGAACCGCGGCAGAAGGCCGGCAGTATAAGCCGCAAGCTGCTTGGTGCCCCTGTCTTCTGGTGTTGAGACATACTTGACTCCACTTTCGACATGAAAAGCCAGTGCAACAGAGTACCGGAGACCTTAAACCGCACTTCGACCGTCAAGTGGTTAGAAATACAGGAGTTAACCAATCCCGGATCAACCGGCTGAGAGCACGAAGTATCTCATATGTGTTGCAAAACGTTGCAAAGTGTGGCACGGAAAACATTGCAGTGACCCCACCCAGATCGCCGTCTCAGCCCCCGGCGCAACGTTCCAGTTCTTGCCGTGTCCGGACTGGAACTTACGTGCCGGACGGTGCAGGATTTAGGCAAGGAGAGTTTGAAGTTGTCAGGTTAGCGCCCAGTAACTACAGCTATCATCAAGGAGCCGAATGTCACTTCGAGCGCGCCTCCGAACTTTCATCATTGCTCTCGTCGCCCTGATTGTCGCCGTCCTCTCCCTGCTCAGCGTGCGGGACGCCGTCGAGACGCGTTTCACCGACGCTCTCTACCTGGCCGAGAGCAACGCCCAGGTCGTCGAAAGCTTCCTGATCCCGCTCGTCAACGAGGAGGCGGCGCGGCGCACGCCTCAGCCTCGGACGCTTGAGGAAGTCAAGCGCGTTTGGGCCCAGATCGTCGAGCTGAATCCCGACCTCACGCTGTTCCTTGAAAAGATGGGCGGCGCCCGCTACATCGTCGAGATCGTTGTTACCGGCGAGGGCAATCGCATCCTTGCCGCGTCTCTGCCCGGCCGTCAGGGTCAGAAACTGCAACTCGTTCCTGATATGGAAGAGTTCGAAACGAAGAACACCTGGGAGCAAGTCAACCTGATCCTCTCCCCGAACCAGGACTACCGCGTGACGCGGAAATTAGGCGTCCAAGGCGCGCAAGAGCCGCTCCTTGCCGTGCATGTGATCGTTTCAACCGTTTTGCTTCGCGACGAGGTTCTGCCGCGGGTCCGTAACCTGGCGTGGGTCTCGGCGATCGCGCTGCTCATCGCAATCATCGTCGCGGTTGTCGCGTCGAAATGGGCCTTCCGGCCTCTGGAGCGCATCGGCGAAGTCATCGACCGCATCGCGCGAGGCGAAACCGAGAGGGAGGCCTCTCGATCGCTTTCGAAAGAAGAGGCGGCGGTCGAGTCGAAGTTGAGCTTGCTCGGCAAGCAGTTCCACGGCGCGCAGGCGGACGTAGCGGATTTGCGCTCGAATGTCGACCAGCTCCTCGACCGCATGGAGGAAGCCGTGCTCCTTTTCGGCCGCGATGATTCGCTGGCCATGGCTGGCCGCGGCGCCGAACGATTATTGGGCTGGGGCCGCTGGGAGATGATGGGTAAGCACCTGCACGAGGTCTTCCCTGCCTCCACCGAATGGGGCGCGATCATCCAAGGCGCCGTACACGTAGGACGCGAAGTGCGCGACCAGGCGGTCGTTCTTCACAGGCCCGATGGATCGAAGGTCGAAGTCCTGCTGACGGTGGAACTCGTGGAAGACTTCCCGAGTCGTGAAAGGCACGGTAGCTTGATCACGATCCGGGAGGCAGCCCCGCGCCGGCAAATCGAATCCCAACTCGACATCTCGACTCGATTGGCGGCCATCAGCCGCCTCACCAGCGGCGCGGCGCACGAAATCAAGAACCCTCTCAACTCGATAGCTCTTCATCTGGAGGTCCTCAAGGGCAAGCTTGACGGCAACACGCCCGAGGCCGAAAAAGAACTGACCGTGATATCGAGAGAGATCACGCGCCTCGACCGGGTCGTGAAAAGCTTCCTGGATTTCACGCGGCCTGTCGAGCTGAACCTGACGACGGTGGATCTGGCCGTGATCGCGAAGGAAGTCGCTTCTCTCGTACGGACCGACGCCGCGGGACAAACCGTCGAGATTGCCGTTGCCAACGTATGTGATACAGCCCCGATCCAAGGCGATCGGGACTTGTTAGTTCAGGCCATCCTCAATATCGTCTTGAACGGCGTTGAGGCGATGACCGAGGGCGGTCGACTCGAACTCAGTGTCGGTAAATCCGATATGGGATGGCTGCTCACGGTCAAGGATGAAGGGCTCGGTATCCCGGCCGAGCTGCGGGAAAAAATCTATAACCTTTACTTCTCGACAAAGGGCAAAGGGACCGGTATTGGGCTCGCCATGACGTTCCGGATCGTGCAATTGCACGGTGGTACAATTGACTTCACAAGCAAACAGAATGAGGGCACAACGTTTCGGTTGTGTTTCCCGTTCGACCGGAGTAAGGATTTCCCGCGCTCGTCCGCGGCCAGCGGACATGTCAACCTAACGGGCGGACCGGCGAGCGATTGAAAAACATCGAAAACGGTTCGGGAGCGGTGGACTACGGAACTCATGATTTCCCCCCCCAGCGCCGATCTACTAACAGCTGCTCGCGCAAGCCCCGTTAACTGCCGTTCGGGGTTTACCACGCAATCCGAAGTTGTCGAACCATGCCGGGCCAACAATCATCTGCGATTGGCGTTGATGGCGCTTGTGGCGCTCTGCGTCTCCGCTGCCGGATGCGCCAGCAAAGACAGCACAACAACTCCCCCAGCTCCGATCACCGCCGCGCCGACCATAGAGCCGCTGACACGGTCGCCGGGCCCTGTGTGGGAGTCACAAACACAATACACGCTACCCGCTCCCCAGCCCATCCCCGCGGACGTGCCCGATCCTGCTCCGCTCAAGGTCGATCGCAGCGAGCCCGTCGACGACAACGTTGGTGTCGTGCCCACGCAGGACAATCCAGCTGTGCTCGATGGCAGCCAGCCTCCGAGCGCGACTCCGGACGCGCCGCCGGCGCCTTTTCGCCTGGGTCAGATTCTCTCAGTCGACGAGCGGCGAAAGTACAACGAGATGATCGACCGCGATCTGAATGCCGCCGAGCAAAGTCTCGCGTTGGTGCTCAGCCGCGCAAACCGTCAAGAGCAGGGCGCCCAGGTTCGGCGCGTCAGGGCTTTCATCACACAGGCCGGAGACGTGCGAGCCGATGACCTGCCTTTGGCTCGCAACCTCGCGGATCGAGCCCGCTTGTTGGCGGAGGATCTCGCCCGTAATGAGCGCTAAACGGCGCCGAACACAGAGCATCGTATGCTGTCGATAAAGCCAAGTGACGACCCGCCCGATCTGGCCGCCCCCGGCGACGAGGCTGTGTTGACCGGCGAGGGCGAGAGTGTCGCGCCAGCCGTGCCTGCCCCCTTGTGGCGGCGTCTGTTCAGTAAACCCGTTGTCGGCCTCGATATCGGAACGAGCATGATGAAAGCAGTCGTCTTGGAGCGCCGGCGGGATGGCCTCGCGCTCAAGCGAATCGCTTACGCCGAAACGCCACCGGGAGCGCTCACCAACGGTGTGCTCACCGACAGCGTCGCGGTTTCCGAGCATCTGCGCGCGCTTTTCAAGGACTACCGCATACGGACGAGGCGGATCGCTGTCGCCGCGGGTGGCGAGAAGGTTCTCTGCCAAACAGAGAGACTCAGATGGGCATCGCCCGAAGAACGGCTGGCCCTGATCGAGCAGAGTGTTGCGTCAACGGTAACGTACCCCATCGAGGGCGCCGCCGTGGCGTTCGAAGAGCTTGAGAAACCGGGCGAGAAAGAGGGTGTCCTCTTTTGGGCAAGCGCTCCCCTCGACCGTGTGGACTGGCTTCGTGAAACCGTTTCGCTGGCGGGCTGCCAGCCGGCCATCGTTGATATGGAAGCGTGCGCCTTGGCGAACGCCGTTGTGTACAACTACCAGCCCGAGCCGGATACCGCGTCGGTACTCGTGCATTTCGGAGCGCGGAAGTTTGTCATAGGTCTTCTAATTGGCGATCGCCTCGACTACGCGCGCAGCGCCCAGGTTCCGGGTCAAAGGCCGGGCGAACGTCGCGTCTGTTTCAGCGATCGAGTGCTTAGTCTGGTCGATGGCTTCTGGGACGCACTCGGTCAGCGGGCCAAGCCGTTGCCCTTGGGGCGGCTATTCGTTTCAGGAGGCCCGGTCGAGGTCAGCGCGATCGGCGAGGCGCTCCATTCCAAGACCGGGCTCCTCGTCACCCGGGTGGACCCGTTCCGGCGCATCTCGTGTCCGCCGGAAGTCGACTCCGGGCAACTAACCGCTGATGGAAGTTCTACGTTCTCGGTCGCGGTCGGGTTGGCCCTGCGAGGTTTCGAAGAATTATGATTCGCGTCAATCTCCTGCAACCGATCGGCGCTCGCGAAGGTCGCGTCGAGTCTCTCATCCGGACGGGCGGCGCATCGTCGTTCATATCCCGCCGCGAGGTCCTGTTGGGCCTCGGGTGCCTCGCGATTGCCGCCGGCGCCCTCGTCTTCCAGTTTGGCGGCTCCGGTGACGGAGGGCGCACAGCCGCTGAAGAGACGCCGCTGGTCTCGACACCGCCGCAGCCGCTCATCCGCGACCTCGACGCCGATCATCAGGCGGCATCCGCTGCGACACCGGGAGCGCCGGGTCGCCTTGATACGGCAGCTGATGTGACAAGCGCGGCCGGAGCCGATGACGCGGCCCCAGCCGACGCTAACGCTTCCAACGTGGTTGAACTTGAGCCTTTGGCAACGAACCCAACGGGCGAGGTCGAGCCATCAATGCCCGCGGCTCCTCCAACAGCATCGTCGCGGCTGGCTGCCGACGCACCAGTCTTACACCAACTCGTTTTGTCGTCCCAAGGGGAGACTCTGAGAATTTTTGCCGCTACAGGCATGCAGCCCAAATATAGTATGTTTCGGCTCGATAATCCCAAACGGATCGTTATCGACCTACCGGGAGTGCGGTTGACCCTTCCCACTGACCATCACACGCAGACACCAGACCACCCGCCAGTCAGCCGGATCCGTGCAGGCCAGTATCGAACCAATCCGCCCTCGGCGCGAATCGTACTTGATGTCACGAGTTATCCCGAGGTCGAAGTTCTCCCTCAGTTCAACGGCCTCTATCTCATCGTCACCGAGCGCCCTCGGTGAAGGGTCGGCGCAAAGCGGCCGGCCCCAAACGTGACGTCTTCAAACAGCGACTCGCGAAACTGCGCCGCCGCTTGGCTCAGACTGGGCTTGACGAGAACGATCCCTTCCTCGTCTCGGCCCGCGCAAACATCCAATACCTTTGCGGCTTTACGGGCAGCTACGGCTTTCTCACCGTGAGCGCTTACCAAGCCACGCTTTACACCGATGGGCGCTATACAACTCAGGCACGCGCCCAGGCCTGCGGCGTGGACATATGCGCGCCAAGCCAGCGCCCCTTGGAGCGGTTGCTCGACGACCTCAAGAAACGGAAAGCAGGACGTATCGGCTTTGAAGAAAATCGTCTTTCTTACGCTCTCTACCAAGCCCTCCGCCGCGCCCTTCGGCGGGCACGCTTCGAACCACTGAACGGAGTGATCGAGCAGTTCCGGCTGGTCAAGTCAGCCGACGAGATCAAGAAGATTCGCCGGGCGGCTCGCCTGAACTCGAAGGCTTTCGATAACGTCTGTTCCCGAGCCCGCGTCGAGTGGACCGAGTCCCGCTTCGCGGCGGAGCTGGATCTCGAAGTCCGCCTCTTGGGCGCCGACGGCCCAGCCTTTGAAACCATCGTTGCCAGTGGCGCCCATTCCGCCTTGCCACACGCCCACCCAAGGCCTGTCCGCCTCGCCCCGAACAGCCTCATCGTTGTGGATCACGGTGCTATACTCGATGGCTATAACAGCGACATGACCCGGGCTTTGTGCTTCGGGCGCATTGGCGAAACGGAGCAGCGGATGGTCCGCGGCGTATCGGAAGCGCAACAGGCAGCGGTCGCTGCGGTTCGGTCGGGAGTGCAGGCTGGAACCATCGATCGTGCCGCCAGGAAGGTACTGGAAAAGTTCGATCTGGCGGACGCCTTTCCTCACGCGACCGGACACGGCGTGGGACTGGAGATTCACGAACAACCGCGTATCGGCGTCGGCGAGAAAACCCGGCTAACCACGGGGATGGTCATCACAATCGAGCCAGGCGCTTACCTGGATGGTATTGGCGGCGTTCGTATTGAGGACTTGGCCGTCGTCACCAAAAGCGGTTGTGAGATACTAAGCCGGACTCCGAGGCAACTGCGCGTGCTCTAGTTCCAACTTGCGGATATCTAACTCTGCTTGCCGCTGCCCCGGCGGATCCCGAGCTAATTGCGGGTAATCGGATGAACCTGGACGAGATCAAAGAACTCATGGACGCTCTGTTGGAGCGTGATATTGTCGAATTCGAACTGGAAAGAGACGACGAGAAGATTCGTATTCGGCGCAGCGATCCCAATGCCGCGGTCGAGCGGTCTCCGTATGTAATTGTGTCACCCGCCATGGCCGGCCACGAAGCAACCTCGCTCCCGGCCGCCAATACCGCGCCGTCGGCATCGAACTCGAAGCAAACCGCTGTGGCATCCGGGCCGCCTCCGGAGCAGGAAACCGACGCCGATCTGACGAAAGTCCCGTCCCCGATCGTCGGCACCTTCTACGAGTCATCCAGCCCCGACGCCGAACCTTTCGTCGCTCTGGGTGACAGAGTCGAAGTCGGCCAAGTGCTCTGCATTATCGAAGCCATGAAGCTGATGAACGAGATCGAGGCGGAAGTGGCCGGTATCGTCGAAAAGCGTTTCGTCTCGAATGGCCAACCCGTCGAATATGGGGAAGCCCTGTTCGGGATTCGCGCCAACTAAAACCACCGCCAGATGTTTCGCAAGATCCTCATTGCCAACCGCGGCGAGATTGCCGTCCGGGTCATCGTGGCCTGCAAAGACCTCGGCATTCGCACCGTCGCGGTGTATTCAGAAGCCGACCGCGACTCGCTGCACGTGCGCTATGCCGATGAAGCATTGTGCATTGGCCCTCCTCGCAGCAAAGACAGCTATCTGAATATTCCGTCGGTGATCAGCGCGGCCGAGATCACCGATGTCGACGCGATCCATCCCGGGTATGGCTTTCTGGCCGAGGATGCCGGCTTCGCTGACGTTTGTCGCGAGTCAGGCATCAAGTTCATCGGCCCCGATGTCGATACCATCCGCTTGATGGGTGATAAGGCCGCGGCGCGAAAGCGTGCGCGCGCCGCCGGACTCCCGATTCTCCCAGGCTCGGAAGAACCGCTCACGTCCGTCGAAGAAGCGCAGTCATTCGCGAAAGAGATCGGTTATCCCGTTATTCTCAAGGCAGCCGGCGGCGGTGGCGGACGTGGCATGCGCGTCGTCCGGGAACCGGGCCAACTCGGCGAGTTGTTCCACCAGGCCCGCCATGAAGCAGCCCTCAGCTTTCACTCCTCGGCGATCTACCTCGAAAAATATATCGAGGGTCCCCGTCATATCGAATTCCAGATTCTTGGGGATCAGTATGGTAAAGTCGTCGCGCTGGGAGAAAGGGAATGCTCGATCCAGCGACGGCATCAAAAACTGATCGAAGAAGCGCCCTCGCCTCGCATTGACGCGGAAACAAGGGAGCGAATGTGTGACAAGCTCGGCGCGGCGTTCACTGAAATCGGCTATGCCAACGCCGGGACGGCCGAGTTCTTGATGGACGATAGCGGTGCATTGCACTTCATCGAACTGAACGCCCGCATCCAGGTCGAGCACCCGATCACCGAGGCGGTCACCGGCATCGATCTCGTGAAAAGCCAGATCCTGCTCGCCGCCGGAGAACCTCTGTCCTCGATCGTCAGCGGCAGGATTGAACCGCAAGGGCATGCCATCGAGTGTCGCATCAACGCCGAGAATCCTAAGACCTTCGTTCCCTCCGCGGGACGCATTACAGCGATGCACGTTCCCGGCGGCCCTGGCATCCGCGTCGATACGGCGGTCTACTCGGGCTGGTTCGTCCCGCCCTACTACGATTCGCTGATCGCGAAACTCATCGCCCACGGCCGCGACCGCACCGAGGCCCTCAGCCGCATGCAACGCGCGCTGAGCATGATGGTGATCGAGGGCATCAGCACCTCCATCCCCTTCCACGAACGGGTGCTGGCGGATGAGGATTTTGTGCTGGGGAACTACGATACGCACTTTCTGGAGCGCTTCGCGAAGCGCGAAGCGGCAGCGGGCGTTCGCTAGTCCGCGAGCGAGCCGCGAACCTGCCCCATCTAACCCATCGGCGACAACCGGGGGATTCGTCCAGCCCGCTGCTTGCCGCACGTTATACTGCTCAGCCATGAGGTGCCTTTGGCTGTTCTCGGCTGTTCTGCTCACGTGTTCTGTCCCTGCACTGCGGGGGCAGCCGCTCGACGTCCCGGCAGAGGAAGCCCGCAATTGGACGCGTCATCTTATCCCTTTGCCCCACGAGCTTTCGATCAAACGAAAAATCGTCCTGCAGCCGCGGAATGTAAGACTTCACTTGGACGCCGGGTCGACCGACATCGGCGAGCAGGCCGCGCAGGATTTGCGGACGCTCTTCCGGGACAAAACCGGCGCCGAGCCCGGCGGCAACGAGTTCCAGATTGTGATCGGGCTGGCCGGCGGAGCGGAAGCCGGCCGCTACCTCTCAAGCGAGGAAGAACGTCGCCTGCGGGCGCTTCCGAACCACGAGCAAGCCTACCTGATCAAGCCCGTCGGAACGGAGCGGTTGTTGCTCACGGCAATCCATCCGCGGGGTCTTAGCTACGCCGCACGCACGTTGCACCAGCTCCTGGAACCACACCTGTCGAAGCAGCAAGTCTCGATTCCGCTGGCTGAAGTCGTTGATTGGCCCGACATCGAAGAGCGTGGCGTTTGGAACTTTCCGCAACCAGACGAGTGGGTGCCTTGGATGGCGTCGCTCAAACTCAACTTCGGCAAGATGGCGGAAACCGCGATCAATCCGATCGAGCGCGGCAAGCCGGGCAGCGTGACGCTGAACATGGATCTCTACGAATCCGCGCGGCGGCGCGCGTTCGAGTATCAGCCCTTCCTGATGCACCTTAACTTCCTGCATATGTACGGGCTGTTCCAGGCCTATCCCGAGCTTGCCGGAAGAGGCGATGGCGCGTTGACCGGACGCTACTTTGCGCACAAGCAAGGCAATCAGCACCGCGCGCCCAACGCGGCGCATGCGCTGTTCCCCAAGCTACTCGCCGAGTGGCTGCGCGACTTCGCGCGCCAGGGGATCACCGAAGTCAGTTGCTGGCTCAGCGAACGGCCCGGGGGCGACGAAGGCCTCGAAACGACCGCCATCGGGCAAGACGTGATGGAGACCCGGGCGCTGCTAACGGCGTTCGAGCAGGTCAAAAAAGAGTACCCGGCGTTCCGGATCCGGCTGTTTCTTTCGACTGTCCCGACAGGCCGTTACTACCGCGTCATCGCCGAAACGCCCGAGGACATCAAGATTGAACGCGCCTGCGCGACGAATATCGAGCGCGTAACACGTTTGCCTCGTGACCTGTTTCGGAATCCAATGCTCGATGATTACGCGGCCGAGGGGCGCTGGATCGCGAGTTACGACGTGCCGCTCACGGCCAACGCACGCGTCGACACTCCAGAGTTCATGGTTCCGGAAAGCTCGGCGCATCGCGTTCGGGACTACGTGCGGCAGTTGATCGCGCGGAAGTTTCGCGGCGCGTACGGCATGATGGCCTGGGCCGACAATACCAAGGAAACCTGCGGATTCAATGTTCACGCACTCGCCGAGTACGGCTGGAACCTCGACGGGCGCAGCGAAAAGGAATTTGCGATCGCCTGGGCGACGCGCGAGGGCTACGCCGAGCCCGAGAAGGTAGGCGAGTGGGCGGAGTTGATGGGGCCGATCGAGTTCGATGTTTACGACTCAGACTTCCCCATCGCGTACTCCTGGGGCAAGTTCATCAAGATGGTCAAAGATCGAGAGCGTCCGTACCTGGGTGAGGGTGTCTTCCGCTACTACACTAGCCCCGAGGATTTCGACCGCAAGATCGCGGCCGCCGATCGCGCCCTAAAGATCGCCGAAACGTTTAAGGATGACTACCTGGCGAATGAGACTCAGGTCGTCCGCTCATACGTCCTGCTCGCCAAGTGGCTCTACGAAGTAGCCGAGCAGGTCGCCACGAAAGACTTTCAGGACCTGGAGAGCCAGGCGGAGCTTCGCAAGGCGCTGGCGGGCCTCGGCGAGGCAGGCAAGGGGAATGTCGCCGCGATCAAACAGTGGCGGTCGGCGCTCGGGCCCGAGCCCTGGCAGTACCGCGTTCACGACGCCATCAAGGGCGCCGAAGACACGGTCGGCGAGATTACCGACTTCGTCTCGGGGCGCTATTTCTATTAGCCCAAATCCTTAAAACCGTGCCTGCGAAGACCCGTAGCGAGGACCCCGGTTTTGGGGTCCGCGGCTTTATCTTCGACCCACTCAATCCACCCAAACGGCCGGAACATCGCTACAATTCCAACGCCATGTCGCGTCTCCGCCGCCGGGAAACTCACTCGCGATTCTTCTTCATCACGACGAATCTGCTCCGCGGCCAACGTCCCTTCAACGACCGCGAATACGAGATTCTTGCGACCGCTCTTAACCGGACACGCAAGCGCCTACCGTTCGCCCTGTGCGGCTACTGCTTCATGCCCGATCACGTTCACGTGATCATTTTCCCCGAAGAATCGACAAGCATCTCGGATGTCATCAAGAGTTTCAAACTTACGACGATCGAGTTATTCCGCCGATCCGGTGACCGCGATTCGGGCTTCTGGCAAAGCAGGTTCTTCGATCACGCGCTGAGGACGCGCAAGGAGTACGACGACGCGCTGAGCTATGTTCACATGAACCCTGTGGAACGTGGATTGGTGGTTGAGCCACGACAATGGCCATGGTCAAGCGCCAGCTGGATCGACGAGCGGGTCGGGCCGATCGAGATTGATTTCCTGCGCCTCCCGTCGGAACCCGGAGCGCGGTTGTAGGAAACCCCGCGGACGCCAAAACCGTGGGCCGCGCTACGGGTCTGCGGGCTTATTAGTGGGTACAGCATTTTCCAATCCAAGAATGATCCTGAAATGCGGTAGGTCGAGGCCGGGGACGAAATAGGGTGT
>JAQBUE010000078.1 GCA_027624045.1 Acidobacteriota bacterium | reverse complement strand
ACACCTCTTGGGTTGCCCATACATATATAGACGCTCCAACATGTCAAAAGGTGTCATAATATTTTGCGAGACTCAATAATCTTAGTCGCGCGCGCCAAGTACGGCGTTGACGACGACTTACTCCAGTATATTTACAAGTCTGCGCGCAGCTCAACCGACTTTTCTTACCTTCTTCTTTGTTTCCGTCTTATCACTAGCCAGGGGTCTCTCGAAGTATGGAGGTTTCTTGGCTTGCTAGTTCCGCACACGACTTCGGATTTAAATGCTCGACAACTCTCGAGGCAAATTCTCGGACGCATTACTTACTTAGGCGCCAAAGGGTTCTACGTTTGGTTTCGACAACCGCCACGCTCGCTCTTCGCTACCTACCATACCTCGCTTGCAGCGCTTACAGAAGCGTTAAGGCATGTTTTCCCGTGGAATTCCGAAATTCACAACAATGACGATCCTTATCGAATTCTCTTGACTGCCAGCCTCTGCGCTGATGTCAATAGTTTTTCTCCATCTGATCTGCAATCTCTTTCCCAGCTGTCCGACAGACCTGACGTGGAGCTACCGCATCTCTGCGAGGTGATTTGGCGCATCCGCGAATCTGCGAGCGGCGATTACAACCCTGTGCTGTTCGAAACATCGACAACAATTCTTAGCGGACGGCTATTGCCATGGCGAAAGACTGTACAGGACTCGACCGTGCCGCCCAAACTCCTATTGTGGTCAGCAACGGTTCACATTGGCCTCCACCAATTTTCTGGGAAAGAGCTCGTTACCATTGGAGAACTCGCCTACGAGTTAGGGGACGAACCGATCGTCCAGTTTCTCGCTTCTCTGAAAAAAGCCGGAACCGGGGGTCCTTCCCGAAGTCCTGGCGTTTAATCCGCGGAAGTGGCTCGGTATATGAACGTACGGTCGGAGAGAAAGACTTTGTTGATAGCCCAGGAAGACACCCTGCGTCATTGCCCCCGGAACTAACGGGACTATTCGTGGCGGCTGAATCCCGAACGGGGTGACATGGGACCGAGCGTGCAACTGTAGGAAGTTTTGATGAGCCCACATAGCAAACCTCACCCCTCCATGCCCGCACCACGGCGTCCCGTGCTACGCCGTGAAAGGTTCTACCAATTACAGCGCGACTCTCTCGTCGAGGATAAGGCTCTCGTGCACTATGCGATAGACCCTGGGGAACTGATGGACTACTGTTTTCCACTTGGTCCGAAGACTCC
Source organism: Acidobacteriota bacterium (assembly GCA_027624045.1). Lineage (GTDB taxonomy): Bacteria > Acidobacteriota > Terriglobia > Bryobacterales > UBA6623 > JAPPLB01. Next base: position 22,060 of record JAQBUE010000078.1, on the reverse strand, counting down.
CTCGACCGTCTCCCGAGGCCTCGATCAGATTGCCGACGACCAACTTTCCCTGTATAAGGTTTTCGAGTCGCATTCGACAAAGCCAGTTCTTCTGCCAGTCTACGCGGACGAGTTTAGGTCCGTTGAACGAATCGTCAGGTCCGGCATCGCCAATGCAGCGGATCAAAGTCAACAGCTCGCTCAGGTTTTAAAGGACCCACGTCTAACGGTAGTACCGATCGAAGCGCACGCCGAACTTCTTCGGAAAGTTGAAGATAATTTCAGCCTCCTTCTTGCTGTTTTCAACGGGATCCAGCTGATCGGAGCGAATCGATTCATGGATGTGGCACGTCGCCGGCTCATCGAATTGGACGACCCGAGCCTGCGCGAACTCTGGGCCCTAAGTGAATCATATAGCCCAAGTAATGATATTACTGCCATCCGTGATAAGACTGTTCAATATATGCTCAGTATTGATAATAAGCATGTTCAAGACAAAGAATATCTTGAAACGACAGTAGAGCGAGACGTGTTGGCGATCGATCATCTGGCTTTTCTCAACAGGGCACTAGCCTCTCAACCAGTCACGGCCAGGAGTCCTCGGCGTCTCGTTCTGTACGTCTCCTCCGCGCGTCGGACGCGCTTTATGTTTCGCCAAGAACAACTCCTGGATCTGTTCCCAAGAGTTGATGGCGAAGTATTCTCGTTCTACAGAAGTCGCGAAGATATTTTCGTTCAGATGGTATCTGGCTTTGACCACGGCAGCCAGGGTTTTGTCGCAGATGTTTTCGAACGCCTGGCGAAGGGCGGGCGTTGCGATGATTGTCCGCTACGGATAGACACGAATGAAGTTAAAGAAATAGACTGCCAGTGGCTGAACTTTTGCCGGTCTTTTACTGTTAAGGAAGGGGCGATTGAGAACCTCGGCCTTTATCGCGCGATCAGCGACTACTGGTCAGCTAAGGAATCTCGACCGAAGAACCCAACACAGGCCGCGTACATTGAGTTTTTTCGAAATCTCATGAAACAAGGCAAGGTCACGGCCGCAGTGGTAGGTAGACGAATAACACTTACCCGTTTTCTCCTGACAACTCAGAGTGAGTTTGTCCTGGGTAACGATAGAAAGTCTGCGGGCCCGAAACCGATACCGCTGCGCGAGAACAGAGACGAGATAACGAGCGTTGATCTATATTTGCCCATTGCACCTCGGCTTACCGATGTACAGTACCGTCGGAGTTTTGACTCCATTATTCAGTACTATCACTCATCGCCGCTACTCACTTGGAATGATTGGGGAGCGTTCGAGAAAAGCTATCGCGATTACCTGGACATCGATGCGGATGATGGCGGTAAATCACTTGAGCACGAGATTATTTTCTGCTTACTGTATTTGGCTTTCCCGAGGAATGAGGGTGATGAAGAAGCATGGGAGCTTGCCCAATCAAAACTTGAAATAAGTGGCGGGTGGCGTACAGAGTTTGAGTATCTACTTGTTTGGATCGATCGTAGACGGAGGCACTTCGAACAGGCGTACGACAGGGCCTCCGAGGCGATTGTCAACTACCGAGGTGACCCTCGCTTTTTTCACGGTCGTGGCCTAGCTAATTTCGCGTGGTATACGGAGCCGGAGGGCCGGGATAGCTGGCAGCGAAAAGGTCTGAGTGGGCAGCAGGCGATTCAGGACGTCGCTAGAGCGATAGAGTTGTATCACCCGGAGGATTCCGAGATTCAAAAGCGACTGGTCGCAGCTGCTCGGTGCAATGTGGCGTATTTCTGTGTATTTGATAGATCCACGGCATGGGGTGTCTACGATGTCGGACGAGGACGGCGCGAAATTGACCTATTGAAGGACATGTTGCCGGAGGATGCGTGGTATCCGCTTTACCCGGAATACTACGCGGCCGAAGCGTGGGTGTGTTTCGAAGAGTGGCTCGTCTGCGCGCCGCCGGCGGTAAAGCGTGCGAATGCCGTGGAGGCAATCAGCAAATCGGATGCGGCGATTTGTAAAGCATGGAGATTGTTCCCGAAGACGAGCTTCGAGGTGTTGATGCGGCGGCTTATAGCGGAAGGTGAGAAGTTGGGTTTGAAACTTGAGTCGCAGACCTTGCTCGGGGTCAGGTAGGTTCGGCGGCGCACGAAGGCAGTTCAAGGTCGTTGTGGCAGTTCGGAGACAGAGCCCCAGCCCAGTGATTTCTCAAAGTCCGGAGAACACCGGTTCAAGCGGCTTGTCCCAAACGGCTTCACCAATGTATCCAACCACGAGCCCCACCTCCACCGAGCCCTGGAGATTCGGGGAGACCGGGACGAGCCATCATTCGACGATTCGGGGCGTGACGGAGGTTAGGTTCGGGCTTGGGTTCTGGCGATTGGTGGTTGGGTGACGGTACTAGATGGAGTGGGTTCGCACCCGCTCGTTTCTCTCGCGGCTCGGCTGATGGTTGTGTTGATGGGTCGTGGGAATTTGGCTAACGTTCGTGTAGAATGGTGGCAGCTTGCGGGCAAGGTGAATTTATGCATGTAACGAGGCGGCATTTTGTTCATGGCGGCTTGATGGCAGGGGCGGCAGCGGTTGTTGGCGCGGTGCCGGGCGTTCCACGGTCGGAAGGGCGGGGCGGTGGTCCTGGTGGTCCGGCGGGGCACTTCGCGGTTCATCCGTTTATCGAGGCGAATCCTAAGGCGGTGTTCATTCGCCGCACCAAGGTGGCTCACAAGTTCGACAACGAGCGAAAGCTGGCCGAAGGGCTGTCGCTGGCGCGGGAGATTTTTGTGCCGTCCGACGAGACCGGGATTCCGCTGTCTCATCGGGTGGTCCTGAAGCCGAACGTTTGCAGCGTGACGCAGAAAGACCGTCCGACGGAAGAGATGTGGGGGACGGGGACGGACCCTCAGTTCTACGAAGGCATGGTGATGGGCCTGAAGGAAGTGGGGCTCAAAGACTTCACGTTCGTCGAGGCGAATAATTATCACCAGTGGAATATACGCGGGTTCGTCGATATCAACGAGCGGCACGGCATCAAGATGAACGAGTGCGAGCGCCGCATCCGCAACTTCGACGAAGGCTACCAGATGAACTGGACGAAGGTGCCCGATCCGGTGGTCTACACGCACGTCCCGCACTACACGCCGGTGAACGATAAAGACACCTGGATGCTGAACATCGCGAAGTGGAAGGCGCACGGGATGTGCCTGACGCAGTCGGTGAAGAACGAGCAGGGGCTGGTGGTGAAGCCGTATGTGCGGTTCTGCCCGGGCTGGAATATGGTGACGGGCGCGCCGGAGTTCATGCAGCCGAATGTTCACCCGAAGGTGGAAGAGCGTGTCAATAAGTTTTTCGACAACCACCGCAAGTTGAACTATGCGCGGTACGACTCGCCGGCGCAGCTGGGCCCGATGCACCAGGAGATCTGGGCGCACAAGACATGCGACAACCAGCAGACGCTCAAAACCGGGCTGGCGATGATCGAGGGTATCTACGGACGCGACGGCAACGGTTTTCAGATCGGCAACGATTACATGGCGAACCTAGTGATGTTCAGCAAGGATAAGTTCCGGCTGGACTTGATCGGGCTATGGCTCGGCGGGCATGAGCCGGGCAACATCAATCTGTACCGGATCGCCAAGGAGCGCGGCTTGAGCGATACGTTTAATCCGTGGGAAGTGCCGATTTACGAATGGGTGGACGGCGAGGCGTTGCCGCGCAAGCTGACGGATTTCGAGCGGACGCCTTTGGTTACGTACTACCTGCAGAAGGACGGCGAGCCGGAGTATCACCTTGTTGACGAGCCGTTTGATTATGACAAGGTGACGGTTTAGTTGGGCCTGATTCGTCTCTCGTGATACGTGTTCCGTGACGAGCGGATGGTGGGACTGAGGCCTCGCGACGTTTGGCCGTGTGCTGTGCGAGACTTTGTGGCTAGATTATGTCACGGCGCCCTTTGTTGTTCCTCCTGATTGTTCCCTTTTTTGCGTTGTCCGCTGGTGTACTGCGGGCGCAGGCGGATGCGGCTGACCCGGTTACGCTGGGGCGCGGCGTGTTTGCGTTGTATTGTGGCGGGTGCCATGGGGGCGACGGCACGGGGGGTGAGCGCGGCCCGGATGTCATGACGCCGGGGGTGGCGCGGCGGCATCGCGAGGCGCGGTTTCGCGAAATCGTAACGCAGGGTTTGCCGGAGCGCGGCATGCCACCGCTTGATTTGGCCGCGGCGGATCTGGACCGGCTGACGGCCTACTATCGCTCGCGGACGGCGCCGGCGGCTGAGAGTCCCACGGGCGGAGATGTGGCGGCGGGACGGACGTTTTTCCTGGCGAAGAATAGTTGTGGGGCTTGCCACGCGCCGGGGATTACGGATCAGATGGTGGGTCCGGATCTGTCGAACATTGCGCGAGAGAAGGCGCTGCCGCAAATCGAAAAGGCGCTCAAGGAGCCGGGGTCCGCGCCGGCGGAGGGTTATGAAGTCGTTACGGTGAAACTGAAGTCCGGCGAGAGCTTGCGCGGATTCCTGCGGAATGAGTCGGCATTTAGTTTGCAGTTGCAGGACTTTCGTGGGGGATTGCGGTTCGTACGGCGAGAGGATGCGCGCGTGGTGGAGCGCGATTCCGAGTCGGTGATGCCGGCGTTTCGCGGCAGTGATGCGGAGTGGCGGAACCTGCTGGCGTACATGACGCGCCTCGATGGAAGCGTTGGCGGCGAGAAGAGCGAGACGCTGACTTCCCTGCACGGGGCTTCCCTGCCTGGCTCGGTTTCATTTGACGCGATTAAGAAACCTCGGCGCGGCGATTGGCCCAGCTACAACGGGCTGTTGAGCGGGAATCGGCACAGCGAGCTGGATCAGATTGATACGGGCAACGTCGCGGGGCTGGCGCCGCGCTGGATGTTCCCGATTCGATCGCCGCGGCAATTACAGGTAACGCCGGTGGTCATCGATGGCGTGATGTACGTGACGACGGTGAACGAGGCATACGCGCTGGATGCGGTGAACGGCCGCGAGATCTGGCACTACCGACGCGGCCAGACCGACGGCGTTATTGGGGACGCGGGGTCGGGGATCAACCGCGGTGTGGCGGTGCTGGGCGACCGCGTATTCATGGTGACGGACGATGCCCGCGTGATCGCATTGCAGCGGGTGACGGGGCGCTTGCTGTGGGACACGAAGATGGCCCCGCACGAGGAGAATTACGGTTCGACGATGGCTCCGCTGGTGGTGAAGGATTTGGTGATCGCGGGCGTATCGGGCGGCGACGAGGGCGCGCGCGGATTCCTGGCGGCTTATAACGCTGCTACGGGTGAAGAGGTGTGGCGATTCTGGACGATTCCCGCGCCGGGCGAGCCGGGATCGGAAACGTGGGTCGGCAGCGCGCTGCCTCATGGTTGCGGCGCGACGTGGTTGACGGGGAGTTACGATCCGGAGCTGGACCTTTTGTATTGGACGACGGGCAACCCATGTCCTGACTACAACGGCGATGAGCGCAAGGGTGACAACTTGTATTCAAACTCGGTTGTGGCGTTGGAATCGGCGACCGGGAAGTTGCGCTGGCATTATCAATACACGCCGCACGATCTGCATGACTGGGATGCGGTGCAGACGCCCGTGCTGGCGGACGCGGAATGGCGTGGCGAGCCGCGCAAACTGTTGATGCAGGCGAACCGGAACGGGTTTTTCTATCTACTGGACCGCGTGGATGGAAAACTGCTGCTGGCCGAGCCGTTCGTGGATGCGCTGACCTGGGCGGAGCGCATTGGCGAAGATGGGCGGCCGGTGCTCGTGCCGGGACAGGAACCGGGGCCGGGAGGAACGATGACATGTCCGGCGGTGGAGGGGGCGACGAATTGGATGTCGCCCGCGTTCCACCCTGGTACGGGGCTGTTCTATTTGAATGCGCTCGAGAAGTGCAGCGTGTATCTTAAATGGCCTCAGGAGTGGAGGGCTGGGGACTCGTTCTACGGCGGCACGACGAGGGCGGCTCCGGATAAGCCGCGGCGAAAATACTTGCGCGCGATTGATATCGAGACCGGCAAGCGCGTGTGGGAGCGGGAGCAGGCTGGTCCGGCGACGGCTTGGGGTGGCGTGCTGACGACGGCGGGCGGGCTAGTGTTTTACGGCGACGACAGCGGAGCGTTGGCGGCCGTCGATGCGAAGACAGGCGAACCGCTGTGGGACTTTCAGATGAACGTGACTTGGAAGGCTTCGCCGATGACGTACGCGGTGCAGGGCCGGCAGTATGTGGCGGTCGCGGCGGATCGGAATATTGTTGTGTTCGCTTTACCGGCTCGGTAGAACGACTTTTGGGGCGACCAGGTCGAATCGCCCGCAGGGGCTTGATCTATTGCCGTCCTGAACCCATTACTGAAGGATGGGCCCCAGCCTCCATCAACTTCACGGCCAATCGGCTACAATAGCCCTGGTTTCAGTTCAGGTTTGAGGAGGCACACATGTTGACGCGCAGGGCATTGCTGGCCGCGATCGCGGTGGCGGCTTACGGCAAGGACGGCGACTACCCGATTCGTAAGCGTCGGAAGGTCGAGCGGCTGTTTAGGTCGCCGGATGGGAATCCTAACGGCTTGGAAGCTACGGCGGACGGGCTTTGGTGCGGCGAGCAGGTGACGGACCGGGCTCATCTGCTGGACTGGGAAACGGGCAAGTCGCTGACGGCTTACGAAACAACGTCGTCGAATACGAGCGGCATCGCGGCCGGGGGCGGTTATGTGTGGATGGCGGCGAATGGGCCGGCCGGGGTGCGGGCGGCGCGTCCGCACGATGTCGAGAAGGGTGGCCGCATCGTCAAGCTGGATATCAAGACCGGCAGGCACGTAAAGAATTACGTGACGCCGAATGGTGGCGGACTGCACGGGCTGCTATGGGCGCAGGACTCCCTGTGGATTACGGTGTTCGGCGAAGACAAGAACATCACGCAAACGGACGCCGATCTTCACTTCCAGCATTCGTTCCCGGTACCGCTTGGCCGCGCTCATGGCATGGGCTGGGATGGCGAGCATATCTGGTGCATGTTCTCGAATGATTTCCGGATTTTGAAGTTTGATATCAAGGACGGGCGAGTGATCGAGGCGATCCAGTTGAATAACGACGACCCTGATCCGCATGGCATGACTTGGTGGAAGGGTTCGCTTTATTACTGTGATGCCGGGATCGCGCCGGGACACGTGGAGAATACTAGTCCTTACGCTGGGTATATTTGCCGGATTCATGTTTGAGGGGATGTTGAGGAGCGATTTCTCAACGCAGGCTGACGCCCGCGGCTCTGAGTTTTGGTGGTGGGGGGGCGTGAGTCACGGAAAGGCCGCGGACCTCAAAACCGAGGTCCGCGCTACGGGTTTTGCCTTTCGGATCGTGGCCGGGTGCGGCGACGGCGCGCTAGAGCTTTAGTTCCCAGGGGGCGCGGTAGTCGCGCTTGAGATACGACTGCGCTTCCTTGTTATCAGTGGTCTCGGTGTCGGGGTTCCACTCGATGCGCTGGCGGCTTCTTAGCGCGACATTCGCTAAGAGGCAGGTGGCGGTGGAGCGATGCCCGATCTCGATGTCGCTTTTGGGAGGCTTGCGGGTTTTCATCGCGGAGACGAAGTCCGCCCAATGATCGATTGTTGTGTCGTTCTCCGCCGAACCGCGCTCACCGATCAGCCGATCGATGCGTTGGCGGCTGCCGGGCTCAACGGTCCTGGTTTCAGGCAGGATTTCCCAGCGGCTGCGGTCAACGAATAACGTGCCCTCGGTGCCGTGGAACAGGACGCCGTAGTTCTGGTCCCACATCGACTGCGAGTTCGTGATGCGGTTCTCATAGACGCAGGCGAAGCCGGGGAACTCGTAGGTTGCCTGGATGGTGTCGGGCGTCTCGCGGTTGTCTTTGATGGCGTACTTACCGGCGACAGTGGTGATGACGCGCGGCCCCTTTTCGTCCATCGCCCAGAGAACGATGTCGAGCAGGTGGACGCCCCAGTCGGTCATCATGCCGCCGGCGTAATCCCAGTACCAGCGGAAAAAGGAGTAGTGATCGGGGTCGACGCCGAAACGATTCTTGTTGAACGGACGCGCGGGGGCGGGGCCGAGCCACATGTCCCAATCGAGGTTATCGGGGGGCGCCGTATCGGGAGGGTTGCCGATGCCCTCGGGGAACTCGTTCCCATAGTTCCAGGTGCGGACGAAACTGATCTCACCGAGTTTGCCGCTGCGAACGATGTCGACCGCTTTCTCGAAATGCTTGCCGGAGCGCTGCTGCGTGCCGACCTGCACGATGCGGTTGTACTTGCGGGCGGCCTTGACCATCATCTGGCCTTCATGGACGGTGACGGAAATCGGTTTCTCGACGTAAACGTCTTTGCCGGCCTTGCAGGCCTCGACGGTCATGTAGGCGTGCCAGTGGTCGGGGGTGCCGAGGCCAACAGCGTCAACGTCGTCAGCGGCGAGCACTTGGCGGAAGTCGCGATAGACACGGGCGTCAGGAGCCATCTTGCGGCCGAGTTCGAGGTTTGGCTCGTAGACGTCACAAATGGCGACGACCTCGGTTTCGGGGTTTTTCAACGCAGCAGCCATGACGCCGCGCCCGCGGCGACCGAGTCCGATGAAGCCGAGGCGGAAGCGTTTGGGCGTAGCTTGCGGAAGCGGCGTGGCCGACACGGCCGTTGACGCGGCTCCGGCGGCGACCGTGGAAAGGAAGGTTCTTCTTTTCAGGTTAGACATGTGGTATTCCCCAGAAGTCGATGATCGCACGAAAGCGACTGTGCAGCACATGCCGCGGGCTCGGCCCGCCGGCCCGCCGATTTCACATCGGCGGCTGTGTTCTTGCCGCTGAGTTCAGCGGGTCGCTCACACGCCCAGACGCATGATGCGGGCGGCGTTGTCGTGGAACATCTTCTTAACGGCGGCTTCATTCGGCGCCAAACGGCGGACGATCGCCAGTGTGCCGGCGCCACTGCAGTTCTCACCTAGGCCGTCGGAGTCGCTGCAATCGCTGCCGTAGAGCAGCTTGTCCTGATGGCGGTCGAGGAAGCCGCGGGCGTGGTCTTCGTCGCGGGTCATTGAATTCTGGCCGGACCCGGCGGAGAGGTCACCGTACATATTCCCGTAATCAGACAGATAGCGATCGGTGATACCGCCGGGCGTGACTGGCGTCTTGGGATACATGGCCGTCTGATCGTGATTCTTGTCGATATTGCCCCACCAGGTTTGGGCGTGTCCGATGAAGTTGACCTTGGGGAATTTTTCGAGGATCTTGTGGAAACGATCGAAGTTGAAGTTGTAGGTCTCGTGCTGGAAATGCAGTAGCACGGGGACATCGAATTCCTGCGCGATGGAGGCGACGAGCTCGATATGCTTCGAGTCGCAATCGACGGGGAATTTTTGCTCGCCAATGCCGATAGCGCCCATCTTGAGATATTTCTCGATGACTTCTTTCGTCTCGGGGATGTCGGGCAGCTCGTTGGCGAAGGTGACGTACTCGTCGGGATTCTCCTTGACGAAGGCGAAACAGACGTCGTTGCCGCCGGCGTCGGCTGCGAGGCCATACTTGCGTCCGGCGGGGAGCATGACGGTTTTCGAGATGCCCATGGTGCGCTGGTGGGCGAGTAGCGCGTCAGCTTCGCGGCCCGAATAGGGAGTGTGCTGGTGGATATCGATGATGGGGTAGCTGCCCGGGGCGGCGGCCTCGGTGGTTTCCGCTTTCTCGGCGGGAGGCGGCTCTTCGGCGCCTCCGCAGGCGAAGTGGGCGGCGGCGATGGCGCCTGTTGCTAGGAATCCCCGACGTGAGAAGTGTTTCATGGTGTCTCTCCAGACATGAAGCGTATCACAGGAATGGTGCTGTCAAGGTTTCCTGAGCGCCGAGCCGACGAAGCCCAGTTGCTGTTCGCGAAGCAAGCCGTAGTTGTAGAAGTTGCAGCCGCCCGCGCCGGACTGTTTGGCGATGCGAACTTGCTCTTCGAGCGGCGCAGCTTCGGTGAAGTCGCCGGGCTGGGTCGAGACCATCACGACACCGTTTTTGTTGATGGCACTTCCGATTTCCTTGACGCTGGTCTTGCCCTCTTCGGTGGACTTGAAGGGGCCAACCGTGACGCGGTCGAGATGGACGTTGGTGCTCGGGTTCACGTCGCTTCCCTGCTCTGACCGGCTCGTTGCGAATACGGACTGGACGGTGGCTCCGCCGCTGTGGATGATGTTGGCGACGCGCGTCCATAGGGCGGTGGTGCGTGCACTTTGAATGCCGAGCCACTGCTTGAGACGGCCCTCGAAGGCTTCAGCGATCCAGGCAGCGTCGACCGGACGGCGGTCGTCATCCGTTGGGAGACGAGCCAGGCGCGGGCGGAGCCAAGCGGCCACGTCCTTTTGAAACTTCCCTCCGTCGAAGCCCTTGAGCTGCGAGTGGATGACTGCAGCCGGGTTGAAGTCGAGTCCCAGCAGATATTGATCGCGATCCGTGATTTCGGACAGCACTTTGGGATTACGAGAGCCGTAGTTCCAGCGCAGGCGGGAGAGTGACTCCACATGAACTGACGCGGGCTTATAGACTTGCACGATGTTTTCGGTGAGCGCGGCGATGTATTCCTGGGCGTCCGCCGGGGCTGTGCTGAGTTGGCCCAGGTAGGGGTTCCCGAAAGCATCATGCTTGGCGAACTCCGGGTAGGTGCGGGCGAGGTAGTGGTTGTAGCAGTAGACGACCCAGGCGCTGAACTTGAGGCCGCGTTTGTTGATGGCTTCGACGATGCGCTCGAAATAGCGTTCCTGGTCAACTGTTTCGCTTAAATGAGGGCGGATGCGAGTGTTTTTGAAACGTTTGTAGTCAGGGTGGAAGTAGACAGCGCCGTCTTCGCCGTAGTAGATCGGGCGGTCAGGATTGTGCGGCAGGAAGTAGGTGGAGACGTGATACGAAGGCGTCAGCATCACTTCTTCGCATTGCGCCAGGTCGGCGACGCGGTTCAGCGCGCGGTCGAGGCCCTCGTCGGCGAGGTCCCAGGGGTAGGTGTAGATGGAGCTGATGAATTCGGGCATGGAATCTTCCTCCGTGGCACAATGAAAGTTTACCCTCTTGGCGAGCGCGTTGGCGCGTGCGCCCAACCAAAACAGGTTCAATCCCAGTGTTTCTTGTTCTCGCTCTTCGCGTACGCGACGCTGTCGCCACGCACATTCGGCAACGCTATGCAACGGAAGTTTCCGTCGTCATCGAGCAGCCGCGTCAGCCGGAGTTTGGCGAACTGGCGCTGCCGGTTTGCTTCTCACTGGCGAAGACGCTGAAACGCGCGCCGCGCCAGATCGCCGAAGAGATGGTCGCCGAGTTGCCGGCTATCGAAGGCATCGCGGCGTTTGAAGTTGCCGGCGGCGGCTTCATCAATGTGCGTTTTGAGCGCGGCGCTTATGGTGAGAGTCTTCTCAAGCAAGCCGCGGTCGCTTCGGCCTCCAGCCCTCAGAAGATCATCGTCGAGCACACCAACATCAATCCGAACAAAGCGGCGCATATCGGACACCTGCGCAACGCCGTACTGGGCGACACACTGGTGCGCATGCTGCGGCGACTGGGCAACACGGTCGAGGTTCAGAACTATATCGACAACACCGGCGTTCAAGTCGCCGACGTGGTCGTCGCATTCCACTTCCTTGAAAAGAAGACACCGGCGGAAGTGCAGGCCCTCGTTAACGATCCCACGCTGCGCTTTGACTACTATTGCTGGGACCTCTACGCACGCATGTCGCAGCACTACGCGGCGGAACCCGCAGCGAAGGAGTGGCGCGCCGAGACGCTGCACGCCATCGAAGCAGACGAAGGAGATCTCGCGGAAACTGGCCGCATCGTCGCCGACGCCGTCGTCAAGAAACACCTCGGAACGATGCTGCGCTTGGACGTCGAATACGACCTGCTGCCCCGCGAGAGCGAGATCCTGCATCTGCGTTTCTGGGAGTCGGCGTTTGAGTTGCTTAAAGAACGCGGAGCGGTCGTCCTCGAAACAAAGGGTAAGAACGCCGGTTGTTGGATCATGCCGGCGCATCTATTTCAAGAGCCGGGAAAGAAAGCCACGACGCCGAAAGAGGATCTGGCCGAGGGCGAGGTAGGCAACCCCGAGGCCGGGAACCCCGAGGATCAGGACAAGGTCATTGTCCGCTCAAATGGGACTGTTACTTACGTTGGGAAGGATATCGCCTATCAGCTTTGGAAGTTCGGCCTGATTGAGAAGGACTTCCACTATGTCCCCTATCGAGAATACCCGGACGGCAGAGTCTTGTGGGCGTCGGCGGCTAGCGGTGGGGACGCGGCGGCACCGGCATTCGGTGGCGGATCGAAGGTCTACAACGTGATCGATGTGCGGCAGTCGTACCTTCAGGACGTTGTGCGAGCCGGGCTGCAATCACTCGGGTTCGAGCAGCAAGCGCGCGATTCGATTCATTTCTCCTACGAGATGGTGGCGCTGACACCGCGTTGCTGTGCGGAACTTGGGATCGAGCTTTCCGAGGAAGATAGGAAGCGTTCATTCGTTGAGGTGTCCGGCCGGAAGGGTCTCGGCGTCAAGGCCGATGATCTGATCGACATGCTGATCACGAAGGCGCTGGATGAAGTCCGCTCGCGGCATGCCGAGACGCCGGAGAGCGCGCAGCGGGAAATCGCTACGCAAATTGCCATCGGGGCGTTGCGCTACTTCATGCTGCGGTTCACGCGCACAACCGTGATCGCCTTCGATCTGCAAGAAGCGCTGAGCTTCGAGGGTGAAACCGGGCCGTACGTGCAATACGCCGCCGTGCGGGCGCGGAACATACTCAGGACACTCGACGATCGTGGCGAGACCCTGCCTGATTTCAACAAGCAACTTGGGCCCGACGCTTTCGAAGCACAACTGGCACAGGAAGATTTCTGGCAGTTGCTGCTGGAAGCCTCGCGCGGCGAGTGGGCAATCGACCGGGCGTTGGCCGCCGAAGAGCCCGCGCAAATCGCCCGCTACGCCTTTCAGCTGGCCCAGGCTTTCAACACTTTCTATCACCAGCACCACATTCTCAACGAGCCCGATGCGCGCAAAAAGACCTTTCTGCTTTGGATGGCGCAATTCTTTGTCAGGGAACTGACACGGGTCCTCGACACGATGGGCATCGCGGCCCCGAAAGTGATGTAATACTGGATGTGTGAGGGCGGTGGCGCCCTTCGTGGTGTGAACCCTGGGGGACAGGCCGGGCAATGGTTTATGCCCCACTCGTAAAAACCGGGGGGAACCCTTATCGAATTCTGTAGCCGCAAGCATCACGTTCGCACCCGGCTCTACGGGGCTACGGTAGGACGGCGCTTGCAGGCCAACGGCACCGAGCCTGGGGAAAGGGTTCTCCGACAACCTTCATCGGGCGTCGGGCTCAAGAACTGCTTTCTCACCTGGGGTTCACACCACGACGGGCAGACTGTCTCGGCTCGAATTTCCGCGCGAAGTCCCCGGACATGACCCCCAGTAGATGACCATAGTTGCCGCCGCCGTCATCGAGCGCGAAGGGAAGATTCTTATCTGCCGCCGCCGGTCTGACCAGGATCACGCGGGCAAGTGGGAGTTTCCCGGCGGCAAGTTGGAAGACGGGGAGCAACCGCAGGCCGCCGTTGTGCGGGAGTTGCGCGAAGAGTTGGCGATCGAGGCGCGCGTTGATTCCGAGATCGAACGGTATCGTTATGAGTACCCGGGCCGGAAGCCTATTGAGTTGATTTTCTTTCGGGTGACGGAGTTTGATGGCGAGCCTCGCTACGATGAATTCGCCGAGGTGCGCTGGGCTGAAAGACGCGATCTGCCGAAATTCGACTTCCTCGAAGGTGATGTGGACTTCGTGCAGCGCCTTGCTACTGGGGCGTAAAAGACGAGCTCCCTCCGGAATAAAATGACTCGTAACATCAAACCCGCCACCGCGATTCAGGGCCGCATCTCGCTTCCTGGCGATAAATCGATCTCGCACCGCTACGGGATGCTGGCGGGGCTCACCGAAGGGATTTCTACGATCCGTAACTATTCGACGGGCGCCGATTGCGCCTCGACGCTGGCGTGCATGCGGGCTCTGGGCGTGCCGATTGCCCGTGACGGGAATCTGGTCGTAATTGATGGTGTCGGGCTCACGGGCCTCAGGCCGCCGTCACGGCCGCTCGACGCGGGCAATTCAGGCTCGACCATCCGGATGCTCTCGGGGATCTTAGCCGGTCAATCGTTTACCTCGGAGATCGGTGGCGATAAGTCGCTCTCGCAGCGGCCGATGAAGCGCATCATGACTCCGCTGGAACAGATGGGGGCCCGCATCGAAGCACGGGACGGCAACTTCCCTCCGCTCAAGATTCACGGCGGTGAGCTGCGGCCGATTCATTACGAGTTACCGGTCGCCAGCGCGCAAGTTAAGACGGCGGTGCTGTTCGCGGGCTTATTCGCTTCAGGTTGGACGGTGGTCCGCGAACCGTTGCCAACCCGCGATCACTCGGAAATCGCACTCGGCGAATTCGGCGCCTACGTCGAGGTCGAAGGCACTGAGATTCGTATTGAGGGCGGCCCGACGCTCCAGGGCCAGGAACTGACGGTTCCAGGCGACATTTCCTCGGCTGCATTCTTCATCGCGGCGGCCTTGCTACTGACGGGATCGGAGCTGGTGATCGAGGGCTTGGGCTTGAATCCGAGCCGCGCCTCGATCCTCGATTTGCTGCGCGGCATGGGCGCCGATATCGAGATCCTCGACCGCCGGGAGGACCACGGCGAGACCGTCGGCGATATTCTCATCCACGGGCCGGAGTCGGCCGAGCATCCGAGTCTCCAAGGCGGCGTGATCGAAGGTGCCATGACGGCGGCGGTGATTGATGAGATTCCGATACTGGCCGTACTGGGAGCGGCGAGCGCTGATGGACTGATCATTCGCGATGCGGCCGAGCTGCGCGTGAAGGAAACGGATCGCATCGCGACGGTCGCGGACAACTTGAGCCGGATGGGTGTTGAGGTTGAAGTCGAGCCGGACGGCCTGCGTATTCCGGGGCGTCAATCGTTTCGGCCCGCTCAGCTTGACTCGTTCGGTGACCACCGGATTGCGATGGCGTTTGCCGTGGCCGGATTGTGCGCCGCGGGCGAATCGGAATTGAACAACGCCGAAGCGGCGGCCGTCTCGTTCCCCGAGTTTTACGATTTACTCGAGGAGATCACACGTTCATGAAGATCATTGATGTCGAAGCCATCTACCTGAGGCTGCCGGATGTGAAAGCGCAGACCGACAGCGGCCAGGATGCCCTGATCGTCCGCGTCACGACCGATGCCGGCATCACCGGTATCGGCGAGGTGGACTCGGCCCCGCTGGCCGTCAAGGGTGTGATCGAAGGGCCGTTCTCCCACAACATCACGTGCGGCTTGCGCGAGCTGATGATCGGTGAGGACCCGTTCGAGACAGAATACCTTTGGTACAAGATGTACCGCAAGAATGTCTATGGCGGACGGCGCGGCATTGGCATTCATGCCATGAGCGGGATCGACATCGCGCTCTGGGACATCAAAGGCAAGGCGCTTGGCCAGCCGATCTGGAAGCTGCTCGGAGGCGGGTTCCATGAAAAGATCCGGCCCTATGCGAGCACTCTCTTCGGAAAAACGCCCGATGAAACGCGGGAGCGGGCGCAGCGTTTTCGCGACCGCGGGTTTACGGCCGTGAAGTTCGGCTGGGAACCGATGGGACAGGACGAAAAGACGGACATCGCCCTGGTGCGGGAAGCGCGGCGCGGACTCGGTGATGATGTTGATCTGATGATCGATGCCGGGCTCGTATGGGACGCCAAGACGGCGATCCAGCGCGCGCGCGCCTTCGCCGATTACAACATTTTCTGGCTGGAAGAGCCGCTCGCTCCTGACGACTACGATGGGTACAGGAAGCTGTCGGAAGCGACTCACATCCGCATCGCGGCGGGCGAAGAAGAAAGCAATCGCCTCTCATATATCGAATTGATGGACCGGGGCAAGATCGACGTTGTTCAGATTGATCTGACGCGTGTCGGCGGCTTCACCGAAGCGATGAAGATAGCGAGTCTGGCTGTTGATCGCGGCCTGCCCGTAGCCAATCACGGATTTACGACCTACATCAATGTGGCGGCGGCACTGCACTTTTTGAACTCGGTGCCGAACTCCTTCATTTGTGAGTTCGCGGCCGAGGAAGAAACGACTCTGCGCGAGGAGATTACGACGTTCCCGATCACAGCCAAAGACGGCTATCTTGAGATTCCAACCGAGCCGGGACTGGGTCTGGAATTGAACAGCGAGGCAATCGACAAGTACCGCGTGGCGTGAACGCGGGCTGGAAGATCGCGGCCGGGTTGCGCAAACGATCGTGATATGTAATTATTCATATATATGAATTATTATTCAGTACAGACATGACGACTACCGCGAACATCCCCGCCATTCAGGCGCCGCACTTATTGGCGGACACCGACTTGACGGCCGATGAGCTGCAAGCCCTGATCAGCCTGGCTGTGGACGTGAAGCGTTCTCCCGCGCGGTACGCGACGGCGCTCGCGGGCAAATCGATCGCGCTGCTGTTTGAGAAGCCCTCGCTTCGCACCCGCGTGACCTTCGAGTTGGCGATACAGCAGCTAGGCGGTCATTCTGTTTTTCAAGACCATCGCGATGGGCGCATCGGCGAACGCGAGCCCGCCAAGGACATGGCCCGCAATCTCGACCGTTGGGTCGATGCCATCGTCGCGCGGACGTTCACGCAGCAGATCCTCGAACGACTAGCGCAATGGTCATCCGTCCCGGTCATCAACGCTCTGAGCGGGAAGTATCACCCCTGCCAGGCGATGGCTGATTTCCAGACTCTCTACGAGCGTTTCGGAAGCCTGAAGGGCTTCAAAATGGCGTTCATCGGTGACGGCAACAACGTCTGCCATTCGCTGATGCTGTGCGCTGCTCGCCTCGGTGTATCCCTGACTGTGGCAACCCCGCCCGAGTATGAGCCGGATGCCGAAGTCGTTGCCCACGCGCGCGCGATCGCGCCGTCCTCGGGCGCGGCCATCGAGCTATCGTTTGACCCGCGACAGGCGGTCTCTGGTGCATCGGCGGTCTATACCGATATATGGACCAGTATGGGCTGGGAGGCGGAGACGCAGCAACGGCGGGTTGCGTTCGCCGGCTTCCAAGTGAACGATGAGTTGATGGCGGAGACGGCTCCCAACGCTGTCTTCATGCACTGCCTGCCGGCGGCGCGTGGCGAGGAAGTAACGGATTCGGTGATGGAGTCGCCGGCATCGATTGTTTTTGATCAGGCCGAGAACCGTTTGCACGCCCAGAAGGCGTTGCTGCTGATGTTCCTCGCCGGGAAACGAAGTTAACTGGCTTTTGGCAATGGCTTGGATCAGCTTGCTTCTAAAGCGGGTATCATTAGATTGTGGCCTTTGGAGTCCAGAGCCTCAGGGGTTGGTCACGCCGATTGCCCAGCCTGAGCAACGGGGTATTTGCGGTCGTCGAACCGTCAGTTGTGATCGGATTAGCGGTTGTAGCAACCTACTCCGCTCTCGCACTCATTTGCTTCCCCGTCGTAGACGAAAGGCGGATCAGAGTAAAGGATGCGATCGAGACGCTCGGGGCTAACTGGGTCGTCGTGACCGTGGTCCTCGTACCGCTCTTCTATCGTACGGTGAGGAACTTTCTCGACGAACTCCGCGAGGGGCCATTTGGCATGAAGCGCGAACCGCCTCGCATCGAAGTGGTGCAGGCTCATAATCCACCGAGCCGAAAGAAAGGGTGATACCTGTATGCCGATTGAGAAAGTCGAACGCGACCACAACCTTCGCATCCAGTTTCCTCCGCCAAGGCGCGGATCAGTAGAGTACTCAGTTGAAGCGGATGTGCCCGTGACCACGTATGTGCTCGACAAGCAGACTCTCAGTGACTTCGACGAGGGTAAATCGCAATTCGAGGCCTACGGTGGCTTTCCCCGCCGCAAAAAGCATCACCAAACAGTGGATCTGCCTGGCAGGCGCAACTGGTATCTTCTCATCGTAAATGACAACGACGAGGCTGCGGCTGTGCACTACGAAGTGTACGACTGAATTAGCGCGCTGCCCCGTTCCACCCATCCTTTCTTACCAGCGGGAATAGACAGTATCGTTACCACCGCATATTACAGGAATCTAATGGAGACAAATCCGAAGAAGATCGCCCTCGCATACTCTGGAGGGCTCGATACATCAATCATCATCCCGTGGCTGCGTGACAAGTACGACTGCGAAGTCGTAGCCGTGTGCGGCGACATCGGCCAAGGCGGCGACGAACTCACGGGCATCGAAAAGAAAGCTCGTGACAGCGGCGCCTCCGAGATTTTCGTTGCCGACATGCGCGAGGAGTTCGTTCGCGATTACGTTTGGCCTATGGTGCGGGCCGGGGCCGTCTACGAAGACAAATACCTGCTCGGCACTTCGATTGCCCGACCGTTGCTGGCCAAGCGCCAAGTCGAAGTCGCGCTGGAGACGGGCTGTGACGCGCTTTGCCACGGCTGCACGGGCAAGGGCAACGATCAGGTGCGTTTCGAGTTGACCTACAAGGCGCTGGCTCCGCACCTTCCGGTCATCGCGCCGTGGCGCATGTGGGATATCCATTCGCGTGAGGATGCGATTGATTACGCGCACGCTCACAACGTTCCGATTGACGCGACGAAGGCCAAAATCTACAGCAGGGATCGCAACCTGTGGCACCTGTCCCACGAGGGCGCTGAGCTCGAAGATCCGGCCAATTCGCCATCCGACGCGGTTTGGATATGGACCGTCGACCCCAACGACGCGCCCGACACGCCCACCGATGTCACGATCGCGTTTGAGCAGGGCATACCTGTATCGGTCGATGGCGAGCGGCTTTCGGCGGCGGATTTATTGGCGAAGCTCAACGGCCTCGGCGCAAAGAATGGCGTCGGCCGCGTTGATCTGGTCGAGAACCGCTTCGTTGGAATGAAGTCGCGCGGATGTTATGAAACGCCGGGCGGCGCGCAAATCATGCTCGCCCACCGTGAACTGGAGGCGTTGACGCTCGACCGCGCCACCGCTCATTTCAAGCAGAAGCTCGCGCTCGAGTATGCCGACTTGGTCTACAACGGGCAGTGGTTCACGCCGCTACGCGAGGCACTCGACGCCTTCGTCGCAAAGACTCAGGAGACCGTGACCGGCGAGATCACCCTGCGACTGCACAAGGGTCACATCGACGTGATGAGCCGCAAGTCGCCGTACTCGCTCTACTCTCTTGATATCGCCAGCTTCACGATGGGCGCGGAATATGAACCTAAGGACGCCCGTGGCTTCATCAATTTGATCGGCCTGCCAATTCAAGTGCGTGCAGGCGTCCTGGGCGGATTGAAGAAATCATGAAGCTTTGGGGCGGACGATTCGAGCAAGGTCCGGCGAAACTGTTTGAAGATTTCTCCGGCTCATTGGCGTTCGACCGGAAGCTGCTCGAAGCCGACATCGCCGGGTCCAAGGCGTTCGCGTCCGCGCTGGAAAAGGTTGGGATTTTTACGCTTGCGGAGAAGACTGAAGTCCACAAGTCATTCGACGCGATTCTCGACGACTCTCAAGCGGCGGGCTTTTTCGACGGCGCGGACGACGAAGACATCCATACGTTCGTCATCCGCAAGTTAGGTGAGAAAGCCGGAGGGCTTGCGGACAAGATTCACACCGGGCGCAGCAGAAACGAACAGGTCGCTACTGATTTTCGGCTGTGGGTCAAGACCGAGATCGGCGCCATCGACGGCCTGCTCACGGAATTGATGGCTGCTCTGGTCGACTTCGCAAAACGTGAGCCGCAAGCGCTACTGCCCGGCTACACACACCTTCGCCGCGCCCAGCCCGTGTTGTGGGCGCACTACCTGCTGGCCTACTTCGAGATGCTCTGCCGCGACCGCGAGCGTTTCGCCGATGCCTACCGGCGCACGGACGTTCTGCCACTCGGCAGTGGCGCCCTGGCCGGGAGCGGATTTCCTTTCGACCGTCAGGCGATGGCTGATGAACTGGGCTTCGACAGGCTCTCGGCGAACAGTCTCGATGCGGTTTCCGACCGCGATTTCGCGTTGGACTTTCTTTATGCGGCGTCCGTCACGATGCTGCATCTGAGCCGGCTGGCGGAAGACTGGATTCTGTATTCGAGCGAGGAGTTTGGGTTCCTCGATATGGGGGACGAGGTGACAAGCGGGTCGAGCCTGATGCCGCAAAAGAAGAATCCCGATGCGTGCGAGTTGGTGCGCGGCAAGTCGGGCCGTGTGAGCGGACATTTATTGTCGCTGATGATGACGATTAAAGGCCTGCCGCTGGCTTACAACCGCGACATGCAAGAGGACAAAGAACCTGTCTTCGATGCGGCGGCTCAGCTCGAAGGTTGCCTGGCCGTAATGAGGCTGACCGTCGAAACCGCGAAGGTACATGCCGGGCGCATGGAAGCCGCGGCGGATGAAAGTTGGGTTTCGGCGACGGCCCTGGCTGAAGCATTGTCGCGCCGGGGCGTGCCGTTTCACCGCGCGCATCAGATCGTCGGCGCGCTGGTGCTCGAAAGCGTCCGCGCAGGCAAGAAGCCCCAGGATTGGACCACGGAAGAACTCCAAGCCATTGCGCCGGAGTTCGACGACGACGCCCGCGAGATGTTGACAGCCCGGCGCGCTCTGAGCAATCACACGGTTCCCGGCGGCACGTCGGCATCGAGCGTGAACGATGCCCTCGACGAGGCGTCCCACCGTCTTGAACAAATGCGCCAAGAGGGATGACAAAAGCTTACCGGCAAGCGAGGATTCAGAAGCTCGTGCGCGCCGGGTCCGTCGGCACGCAGCAGGACCTCGTACGCCTCCTCAAGTCCGCCGGAATACGCACCAGCCAAGTGACTCTTTCGCGCGACCTGCGCGAACTCGGAGTCATCAAGACACCGCACGGATATCGCGAGCAAGCGTCGCTCGGTTCGCCGGATACCGGCCCCAATAACTTGGCGCGTGTACTGCGCGAGTTCGTGCGGGACATCCAGGTTGCCGACAGCCTCGTGGTATTGAAGACGCTTCCCGGCGGAGCGGCCGCGGTGGGCGAAGCCCTCGATATGGAAGCGGGATGGGGAATCGCCGGCACCGTGGCGGGTGATAACACGATCTTCGCGGCGACGGCAGGCCCTGCTCAGGCGAAACGCTTGTGCGGCAAACTGCGGCGGGCCTGGGCGAACGAGGGTTCCTAGCTCCGCTCTCTCTCATGCGGGCTGCGCCGGCAGCGACGGCCTAATAGACAGTAGGCTCCCCACTGGGTAATGGGTCAATTCGAGCGGATACGACTCAAGTGCCCCACGATGTTGTGGTCGCGCAAAAGCCTGTGCGAAAAAGCGAAACCCGCGGTTGATGCTCTGGCGCGGCGTGGATCCGCGGAGCGCGTGCGGCTCTCGGACTTGCTACTGGCACCCGCCACCCCGACGAATTGGCGTGTGAGTGGTCCTGGCGGTCGTTCGCGCGATTCTGGCAATCTCGTATGGCGGCCCCGGATCCGCGAGACCCCAACCCGTAGGGTGTACCTGAATGAAGTGGATACCCCATTGGGTCAATTTGAGCGGTACGACTCACGTGCTCCCACGATGGAGTTATGTCTCATCGTTGGAATGACCCAGAAGCCAAAGGAGGCGAGTTTCTCATGCGTACGCGATTTACCAATAGGTATCGTGCAGGCAGGATCGATCTAAGTCGTGTGTTGTCTGTAGCTTAGTCCTTCTTTCTGTCCTGGGACTCAGCACCCAAGTTTATGACTTAACAGGATGATTAGTGATGGAGAATGGTGACCACTCGCTCCGACAGGCTCATCGGCTCGCCGACCGTTCAGAAGAATAGCTTCAGGCCGAACTGGATGATGCGCATCGGTTTTCGCAGGTTGGGGATCTCCCCGTCTCGGGGTCCGTGAGGGATTAGAGAGTTGGTCGTTATGAAGGTGATGTTGTTCGTCGAGTGTAGTATATTCCGGTATCGGCAAGACGGAGTAGGTGGGCGGGTTCGAGATTGGCGAGGTTGGTGCCGGCTTTCTTCCAAGATTCGCTGCGGAAGGCTCTGATGGGAGGAGCATTTTCCAATCCAAGAATGATCCTGAAATGCGGTAGGTCGAGGCCGGGGACGAAATAGGG
>JAQBUE010000077.1 GCA_027624045.1 Acidobacteriota bacterium | reverse complement strand
TATGAATAAAGACGCTGAAGGCCGCTGGAAGGTCGGGATGACGAAATCAAATTGGAAATGCGGGCTTGATGAGCTTGGTTAAGGATGTCGAGAGAATCGGCGACAACGCGAAGAACCTGGCGGATCTGGCGGAGCTTTGTCCAGGAGCGCTGCCCGATGATGACAATACGCGCGAGTTACTTTCAATTCAGACTACGGTCGAGGCGGGCTTGCGGGAAGCTTTCGAGGTTTTCAGCAAGTCTGATTCCGAGCGCGCATCGGAACTGATTCGACGAGGGCGCGAGATGGAGAAGCGGTGCGACTCTTTAATCGCTGCCGTTGCCGGTGCTTCATATGGCGGTCAAACGAGCATCGCTCTCGCGCTGGGAACAAGGTACTTCAAACGCATCGGAAGCCATACGCTCAATGTGCTGTCCGGTGTCGTCTTGCCTCTGCATAAGCTCGACCTCTATGACGAAGACGAAATCGAGCAGGCATGAGCTGGCGCTTGGCTCGTTTCAACGCTCAGTCCGGTTGATGCCAACATTTTCGCGCGAGAGTCATATGACATCCCTAACCCATTCGTCGTAAGGCGTTCAGCCGATGGGCAGAGCCTTACGAAGTTTGATACCCTCAAGCCAGTTTCCGAGCCTGTGTTGCTGCTGGGAGTGCGCGGAAAGATTTGTTGAGCAGCGCGAAACACGGGCTTGGCAAGGAGACGAATCGTGAAACACACTGCGTTGGTGCTATCGTTTTTTGCATTCACGGTATGGACCGCTGATCAGGCCCATGGCCAGGCCATGATTGGTTATGGAATCAATGTCGGCCGTGCGGGCGCCGCCGGAGCCGCGGCTGGAGCCACGGGCGCCGGTATGGCGGGCATCTTCAACAACCTTAATAATCGCCTCAGCGAGGAACCCAATACCCAGTCCGGTGCGAGATCCGCTCAGCCGGAGTTTGACCGAGAGGAGTTGGAAAGGTCGAGGAACCAGCGCCGTGCGCCATCATTTTCAACTTCTGGAACAACGATTGAAACTTCGAGTGGGGTGAGGATATCCGGGCATCCTTCATCGCGTCCGCCGGTAACTCCGGCAAGGTATCAGGCTCGATCGTTCGACTATGAACCCGCTCCGTCGGTCCCCGCCGCGAGCCCGGTGTCTTCGGTCGCCGATCCGATTGCCGAGCAACCTGAGCAGTCAGCCTCGACCTCACAGGGCGAAGCTCAACCGGCCACTGAAGCAGAGGAACCAACGCCTCTTCCCACGGTAGAGATACAAGAAACACCCGAGCAAGCCGCCCAACCTGTTTCCGTCATGAACGCCCGCACCGGCGCCGCGGGCCAAGCCGGCCCTGCTAACAATACAGGGGGCCTCGATCCCGCCCTTCGACGGCTTCTGGAAATCGACAGCGAGATCGCCGATATTCCCGAAGGAACTTCCATCGAAGACGTGATTGCGCGCTTCGGCAAACCGATCTTTAAGATGGCGGGCCTGCCCGGCGAAGGTTACAGCGAAAAGTACATCTTTCGCATGGCTGACGGGCGCCGATTTACCGTGTTCACCCAGGGCGGCATGGTCGCGAACATTATCGTCGAACCCCTGCTGCTTGGGAACCGCGCGGCTCTATAGCGGCCCCGGATTACGTCGTTTGTGGTTCTAGATTTTCCAATCCCAACCCTACGCCTGAATCGCGTCCCCTGAGCCCTCAGGGGGCGCGATTCGCTTTTACGGTTATCGAAGGCTTTGACGCCAAAGGCAGAAGGGGCGAAGCATCATAACGCAGTTGCGCGCCCGCGTCGGCGGTACAATGTCAGTCCCATGATGCGATTCGTCACCACCACCATAACGTTCTTGCTCCTCATGACCGGGAGCGGGCTCGCCCAACAGTACACCATCGGCCCTGACTCGAAACGCCAAGCCGGAGTGCCGGAGGGTAAGCTCACGCAGGCCAAATGGACGAGCAAGATCTTTCCCGAAACGGTTCGCGATTACTGGGTCTACGTGCCCGCGCAGTACGACGCCTCGAAGCCCGCTGCCGTGATGGTTTTCCAGGACGGCCAGGGCTACATCAACGTGGACGAAGAACGCGGTTGGATGACACCCATCGTGCTCGACAATCTGATTCACAAAGGCGACATGCCGGTGACGATCGGCGTCTTTATTAATCCCGGCGTGTTGCCGGCCCTCAATGACACGCAGCAGGCGCGCTATAACCGCAGCTTTGAATACGACGCGCTCGGCGATCGTTACGCACGGTTCCTAATCGAAGAGATCCTGCCCGAAGTTGCGAAGAGCTATAACCTGACCGACAACCCGAACCTGCGGGCCATCGCCGGATCGAGTTCCGGCGCCATCTGCGCTTTCACCGCCGCATGGAATCGCCCCGACGTCTTCCGCCGAGTGCTGAGCTTTATCGGCAGCTATACCAATCTGCGTGGTGGGCAGATCTACCCTTCGCTGATCCGCAAGAGGGAGCCGAAGCCTCTGCGGGTCTTCCTGCAAGATGGCAACAACGATCTCGATATCTACTCCGGAAGTTGGTGGGTCGGCAATCAGGATATGGCTGCGGCTCTGCAGTTCGCCGGGTACGACGCCAAATTCGTAAAGGGTGTTGAAGCGCACAACAGTATTCATGGCCGCGCTATTCTGCCCGATGCCTTGCGCTGGCTTTGGCGCGAGCCCGAAACCCCCATCCGCAAGCCGACCTCGGTTGGCGACCGTCAATGGGTGACGCAGGTTCTCGACCCCGACTCGGAATGGGAAGAGGTTAGCAGCGGTCATAAGTTCACCGAGGGCCCCGCCGTTGACAAGCAGGGGAACGTCTTCTTCACCGACATCCCGAACAACCGGATTCACAAAATTGACACCGCGGGGAAGGTGACCGTATTCAAGGAAAACACGGGCGCTGCCAACGGCCTCATGTTCGGACCGGATGGCAAGCTCTATGCCTGCGCCAACGGCCGCAAACAGATCGTCGCTTACTCGCCGGATGGCAGGGAAGAGACCATTGCCCAAGATGTCGAATCGAACGACCTCGTCGTCACAGCCGCGGGTGAGATCTACTTCACCGATCCCGCGAACAAGAAGGTCTGGTTCATCGATAAGAACCACGCCAAGCGAGTGGTTCACGAGGGCATTGACCGGCCCAACGGCATCATGCTCTCGCCCGATCAGTCGTTGCTGACGGTGGCTGACTCCTGGGGCAAGTGGGTGTGGTCGTTCCAGGTCATGCCGGATGGCTCACTCGCCAATGGCCAGCCGTTCTACCGCCTCGAGACACCCGACTTGTCAGACCGCAGCGGTGCCGACGGCATGACCATGGGCCGCGATGGACATCTGTTCGTTACCAGCCGTGTCGGCCTGCAAATCTGCGACCAGCCGGGGCGGGTGATCGGCATCATCGGCAAGCCGCAACCTGGCTCGCTCTCGAACGCGGTCTTCGCCGGCCCGGATTTGCAGACGCTCTACGTAACGGCCGGCGATAAAGTATTCCGGCGCAAAGTCAGGATGAAGGGGGTGCTGCCGTGGGCCCCTATCAAGCCGCCCGTCCCGCGATTGTGATTCATGCGCTGGGATGAACTTGAAATCCTAAACCGTAGCTTTCAGGACCCTACATAGCACTGGCCGGGCTCTCGTTCCCGCGAAAGCGTGGAACGTCGCCGGCGCCCGAATCGTTGAAGCCGCGCGGGAGACGGCTCTTGCTACGTCGTGACGGACACGATGGTACAATCCGCCCCGGAGGTTCTCTGAACCATGAAATCACGCAACATAGCAGCTATCACTATTCGTGCGACACTGGTCTGCGGTCTCGCGCTGACCGCCTGTTCCGTCGCCGTAAACAGCGACGAGTCGAAGGAGCAAACCATCGTGGAAAAGCAATATCTCAACCTTCCTCATCTCGACAAGCCCAGCGGCTACACGCACGTCGTAACATCGCCTCCCGGCAAGCTGATCTTCCTCTCCGGACAAGGGGGAGCGGGCGAAGATGGCAAGCTCCCAGACGACTTTGCCACCCAAACCGAAAACACATTTAAGAACATTCAGAAGTGTCTGGAACTAGCCGGGGCGACTTTTGACGATGTCGTGAAGATGGGGTACTTTGTTACCGACCTCGAGAAGCTCGCCGAAGTGCGGGCGATCCGCTCGAAGTACATCAACATGGAAAATCCGCCCGCATCCACGCTGGTTCAGGCGCCGCTGATCGGGAATCTGCTGATCGAGATCGATGTCGTGGCGGTCGTTCCGGAACAGCGCTAACCTCAATACTCTTCACGTTGGCCGAATCAGCACGAGGTGTGAGTGACGATCACTGCATCGCACGGCGCAGAATCAACTCGTCTTCGACCTTCAAGATGCCGAACTGGTTGTCGTTCTGTGCCGTTATGTAGATATAGCCGTCGCGGTAAACAAGATCGTGAGCGTTATCGAATCGCCACTCGCCGTCGACCAACAGACGCCGCGTCGGAAATAGATCGCCGCCGCGGTACTGGGCCAGGGAAACCGGCGCTTCGGGATTCGAAACGTCGATCGCCTCAATGCATTCGCCGCCGGCCACGAACAGGATCTGGCCGGCGATATCGAGTCCTGTCGCGTCGATATCGCAGACGGGAATGTTGCCAACCTGCCGGATGTTCTTCGGATCGCTAATGTCGATGATTCCCACGCGGTCGGGCCGATAGGCGCCGATATAGGCGTAGTTCCCCGACACCGCGACCCGGTTGGCGCCGCCGATATCCCAGGTCGCATCCCCTGCCGGCACGGAACCCTCGATCTCCCACTTCTCAGCCGGCAATAACTCGTGTGTAGCCTCGTCGGCGACCCGATAGACCTGCACGGCGGCGGATGCGCCGGTGGCTGAATCGACAACGACGATGCGGTCCCCAAAGGCGGCAATATCGTGAGGCTTGGTCTGCGCAGCCCGTTCCACAGTGTTCAGGGTGTCGTGCAGCTTTGGGTCGGCCGGATTGCTGACGTCAAAAACATTTACGAACCCGGTCTTGTTGGCGGTGAAGACATACAAACCCCGCTTCGCCATGCCGTTAATCTTGTCAATCACCGCGCGGTCGGTGATCGTCTTGGTCAGCTCGGGCTTAGCCGGGTCGCGAATATCAACCGCGTGAAAGCTGCGTGTCCCCAGCAGCAGGGTGTCGCCCATAGGCAAGACGGTCTCGGCGTCCTCGATCGTTTGCGGGCCGACGATCGCGGAGAGAACCTTCGGCTCCGCCGGATCGGAGATATCGATGACCGCTAGCGAGCCGGACTTGCCGGCGACGAACGCCAGGTTACCTTGCAACTCCACATCGTGTGGCCGGATCAGAGCCTGGTCGTCGTGCAGGAGCCCCACCAAGCGAAGGGCCGGCAGTGCCTCGACCTCCGTCGTCTTGGCCCCGCCTTCGGGCACGGAGCAGCCCGCGAGCAATGCGACAGCAAATAGAAGGAAGGCCAGGCTCGATGTGGCGTCCGGTTTTCGACTCTGCTCCCGCGGGTGTAAAAACATGGCTCGCATCTAAGTTACAACACTGAGCCGCCGCGCGGGGACAGTCGCTGAACGATCGTCAACGGTAAGGAAAAACGCCGACCGGCCAGAGAGTCCTCTAAGCCGTCGGCGCCAAGATGTTTACGTGAAAGTCTTGCGCTGTCAGTTGCGCTCAACCGTGAGATTGTTCGTCACCGAAAATACACCGCTAACTCCGTTCGTCTGGAGATTCGCGATGGTCTTGTCCTGCTCGCTTCCGACAACGCCGAAAAGCGTGACATCGCCATTCCTTACGATGATGTGGATCGGCGGGACCGACTGGATCGCGTAGCGAGACAGCACCGGCTGGTAATAGATGGCGCGGTAGGCGTCTCGCCGGATTCTATCGTCGTTTGAAGAAACAGGGAGAACTTCGATCTCATTGATGACGCTTGTGACGCCTTCGATGCCCTTCACAACGCGCTCGGCCGATGTCTTCAGCGTCGGCCGCGAGACGTAGCCCATCAGCGTCACCTCGCCGCTGTTCACTTTGAAGGCAAAGTGGTCAAACACGCTATAGAACGGCAGCATCACGATTTCGTGCCGCACTTCGTTTTCCAGCCGGGACATCTCCTTCTGGCCGGAATGCTTTTCCGCAAACGCGATTCCTGTGATTCCCGGGAGGGTCATCATCACCGCGATAGCTACAATGCTCAAAAATCGGGTCATACTGGCTTCTCCTTCTTTGCTTCGGGCTGAGATGTTGGTTCCACATCTCAATCTCCTCTTGTTAGATTCGTCCAGTGTCTGGTCAGCTACATGCCAACCATTCGACTTGTGCCGCGGCGTCACCCGCCTGTCATTCCTTCGTTTCCGCACGGTGGCCGCAACGGCTTCACGGTCGCGTCTGGCATGTGGATAGATGGCGGGGTCCTTATCCTAACGGTTACGGCGGATGAGGAGGATACCGCTGTTTGCGGGGCACAGCCCACATCAGGCCCGGGGCGAGCCTCCTCCCAAGGATCCCAAGGCACAACCCCCGCGATCAAGCGCCCCCGCGATCAAGCGAGTGCAAGTGACGATCAGCGAACGATCGCCGACTTCACCCCGGCTGAAAATTCGCGAACGGTTTCGTCGACAAGGCGTTTGCCATGGTCAACGATCTCCCGCCCACGGTCCACCGCTTCTTCAGCCGCTCCGGCGATGCCGTCTTCCGCTTCCTCGGCTTTGCGCCGAATCATGCGGCGTGTGCGCTTACCTGATTGCGGCGCGGCCAAGACGCCAGCCGCCAATCCCAGTGCGGACCCGGCGAGGAATCCACACGTCCATGCTCCCATCGTTCTGCAAGTCATGTTCCACCTCCTCTGCTACTTAGTTAGATGACGCCGGGGGCTTTTCGTTACAACAATCGGGGGCAAGAGTGAGGGATGGAGCGACGGCAACAGTTCCTAGAGCCCGGTCCGCTAGGCTCTTCTTGATTTCAGGCAAGAGAGCTACAGCACTGGCGCGATCTGCTCGGGCGCGGTGACACCGGGCGGCAATTCCATGATCTGGATATTGCGGAAGTGGATCTCCGCTCTCTCGGATTCGAGGCAGAGATAACCCTTCTTTTGCGTCGAGCGGCTGATGCCGTTGACGACCTTCCCGTTTACAGATAGCTTGATGACGCCGTCAATGGCGACCACGTCGTAGACGTTCCATTCACCGCGTCCCTTGGCCCGGTTTTCGATCGACTTACTGCGCGTGCCGCGCGGGTTGTCCGGCACGGTTTCAACGCCGTTCACTCCGAATAACTCGCCGTGAACGTAGGCAACGGGCGGCTTCTTGCCGTCGCGGGTGTTGAGGGTGACCCAGTCGAGTTCGAGCATCTGTACCTCAACGCCGTCAGGCAGGCGTTTTTCGGGGACCGGCTGTGCGTCGCTCCAGACGAAAACGCCCGAGTTGCCGCCGGGCTCGGTGTGTTTCCACTCGATGTGCAGGATGAAATTCTCGTACTGCTTCTCGCTGCGCATGACCCCGATCGGGTGGCCCGAGCAGACCAGCAGGCCGTTACGGACTGACCACGTATCGGGGTCCGCATTCACCGGAATCCAGCCACTCAAGTCTTTGCCGTTGAACAGGGATTTGAACTGCGGCAGGGAACTGCTTTGAGCCGGCGCGTGAGCGGCGGCGGCCAGCAGGAGCGCGGCGAAAGCGAAAAGGGCTATGGTTTTCTTCATGGTCATTCTTGGCTCGGTCTCAGGTTGCGGCTGATGCAGGTTTTTTTAGCATAGGTGCCGGGAGCCGCGAAGTCTGCCCCGAATTCGTCCGTAGCCGCGCGCCCGGCGAACGCTCGGATCGCGCAGTCCGCCGTTCGTCATCGAACGGAATTATGCAATAGCGCGAGGCTGACGAGGGTAACGAGCGTTCAAATAATTCAGGGAGTGGTTCCGTGCACCAGCGATGAGGGAATTCGAGAGTTGTGGAACGTACTTGAGTTGGGTGGTCGTCGTGCTCTCTCCCGCTGCATCCGGTTGTCGGGCGGCGGATCAAACCGGCGGGTACTCAAGGTACACAATATCTGTCTTCTCGTAGATCTGATGATTCACGAGCCTGAGTTGGGCCTGCTTCACGCGATGCGGCGGTTGGTCCGGGTTGTGCCTCACGATGAGGCGCCGGAACGGCATCCGTATAAGTGAGTGGAGTCAGAGGCTCTCGGATTAGGGTTCGACTCGCCCTAAGGCTTCGTCGGTGGCGAGTTCGAGTTCGGCCAGTTCATCCTCGCTCAAGTTCCGAATCTTCGATTGCAGGGCTAATTTAGGAATGGCCCGCAACTGAAACGCGAGAGCTACGGATTCCTCCGGCAGGCCTTCGTCCGATGCCGCAATCACCGCCGTGCCGGCAAGATTGGCGCGATCGAGATTCGTCGTGAGGGGAACGACGAGGACCGACCGCAGAGCGCGCGTCGGCGTGTCGCTCTGCCAGACGACCACCGGACGCCGCCCCGTCTGCTCCTGGCTACGATACGGCCCAAGATCTGCCCACCAGACTTCGCCCCGTTTCAATTTCAACCGCGGTCCTCATCATCAAGGTCTGACGCCCAATTGCCCAGGCCCTGCTCCGCTAGGACCGCGTCCTCCCCGTTCGCATGTTCCGCAAGCCGAGAAAGATTCCAGCGCTTCGGGTCCGCCTTCCGAACGAGTATCAGATCGACCCATTCGCCGCGCCGGAGCGCGAGACGCTCGGTTGGCTTCAATAAGCCTTCGTCGTAGCGCGCGTGGATAACCCGCATAACCGCATGCTACCACCAGAAATGGTGCGTGTGACCCTCCAGTTTACTTGTAGCGGATTTCTTAGTTATTCGAGGGTTCCTCTCATGATATTCCCGTCCTCGCAGGCCCTGGCTCTACCAAACATAATCCTTAGCGATCTCCCGCTTGTCATGCCCATCCAGCACATGCATCACGCGCACCTTCTTCAGCGCAACCGGCGATAACTGGCCGATCGGGATATAAATAATCTTCACGCCCATATGCGCCGCGATGCTGCGATAGATCGACCGTGGCGGCTTGGCTGCGACATACACAACAAACTTTTCCAGCGAATAATCCAGACCCGCCAGCAGTAAACGTTCCGGCTTCGACTCGGCGAACATGTAGTCCGGGTCGTTCCAGACGTCGATCATGCGGCCTGAGGGCAGCGTCAGCAGCAGGCCGCCATATTCGGAGCGCCCGATGCCGGGGCCGACGATGTTCTCGAACGGGTCGGTGGCATAGAACGCCATGTCGGACTCGTTCTGGTGCTCGCCCAGCCAGCTAAGGCAGTAGGAGTAGCGATCGTCAGGGTCTTCATCGAAGATCATCACGATGGCGCCGACTTCGCCCGTGACGCGCTGCTGCGAGCGGACATAGATCCTTTTCTCGTGCCAGTTGCGGAGGGTTTCGCGCAGGTCGATGCCGTCAAGCAGCGAGGTGGTGAAGGGCTCGGTGTGCGTGCGTTCTTCCGATAGGATGCTCTTGCCCTTCTTCTTGAGAAACAGGCCGTAGTTTTCAATAACGAGGTCTTCGGGCGGATAGGAGCAAATCGAAAACCCCGTCCACTCTTTGCGCCATTCACCGGGGACTTTCTCGCGCTTACGTCCTTTGAGCCCGGTGGGGCGCATGCTCCCTTTCTTGCGCGGAAGCCGGCGGCGCAGGAGGATGCGCCGGGTATCGAGCCACATATGTTCGCCGGAAAGTTTGACTGTGGCGAGATCGGTTGCGATCTTTTGCGCGGGATAGGCGCCTGCCATCTCCCACATCTCCCAGGCCATGTTGTCGTCGATCACGGAGCGGGCCGCCACGGTGAGATCGAATAGGCTGCTGAGCAGTTGCCGTTGCGTTGCGGCGAGATTGCGGCAGTAGCGGCTCCACAGTCTACGCTGCCAGAGAGTGACGGCTTCGCCGGTGTTCTTCTCGTAGACTCGTTCGGTGGCGCGGAACAGGTCGAGGTGCAGGCGTTGGCGGTCGAGGGGCTTTTGCGCCGCGCGGTCGATGGCTGATTCCTTCGGATCTTCCCGAGGGGCGCCGATGAGCGAGAAGCCCTGAACTTCCTTCGTTTCGATCGGAGGAGCGGGAAGCGGCGGAGGCGTGCCGTTGCGGCGCGCTTCGTAGATGCTTTGCAGGAATGGTATCTCGGTCAGCACTTCCGCCAGGCAATCAGGATGCAGGTTCAGCAGGCGGACGCCCTTGCGTTGCACTTTTCGCAACGGCTGCACCCGCGGCTGTTTCATCGCTTTGAGTAGCGGGTCTAACACCTTGAGTGAGACAACGACAACGACCTCCGCCTCCTCGTCAATGCTTTGCAGGCGGTACGCCAAGCCTTCGGCCTGCACGCTGAGGTCACTCTTGTTGCCACGGATTGTCTCGCGGTGGCACTCGATGTATTTGGCGATGCCGATCCGCTCGGTGGCGTAGGTGTCGGGGTAGGAATCGGGGGTCGCTGAACGTTCGGCGACATCGGGATCAAGAAATATAGTCTTCGCGCCGATCTCTCGGGCCGTGCGGAGCGCCTCGACGAAGGGGTCGGCGGGTTCGACGGTTTCGTAGACGGCGCGGTCGGTGTCTTGGTCGTCGTAGATGATGACGGAGAGCTCGGGTAAGCGCTCGACGG
Organism: Acidobacteriota bacterium; assembly: GCA_027624045.1. Lineage (GTDB taxonomy): Bacteria > Acidobacteriota > Terriglobia > Bryobacterales > UBA6623 > JAPPLB01. The sequence goes on along the minus strand of JAQBUE010000077.1, from coordinate 12,787 downwards.
CCCGTTCGTAGACAGCTTCCAGTGTTACGGGCAGATCGACGGCAACGGCTTGGGGCTTCGCGCTCAGGATCTGGTCGCGCACATAGCGGGCGAACTCAAGCCGGCCAGGCACGACGGGCAGGTAAAGGAATCGCCCGTTGCGGACCTCGCCGCTACTTGCTGGGGACATAGCGGAGAGCCTCTTGTCCCAAGGTTTGCAGGATCGAGGTGCGCAGCGCGTTTTCTCTCGTCGTTTTTCCGTCGGAGGAGCGCAGCTTCATGGCGAAACGGCCGATGTTGATGCCGTCGCGGGCGGTGTAGCGTTCGTCGGCGATATGCGCGGCTTGCAGAAAATCGGTTACATAATCAAGGACTGCGTCGTCGGCAAACGGAAGATTTTCGGCAAGGATGGCGCGTTCCTCATCGCGCTCGGGGAAGTCGACCATGATCTGCGGTTGCAGCCGCGAGTGGATGTACTCGGGCAACTCGAACGTCGAAGCATCGTCGTTCATGGTGGCGGTCATGCGGAATTCGCGGTGCGCATGAATCTTGATGCCGGCGACGATCGATTCGACGTAGCGGCGATTGTCGAGCAGCGGAGCGAGCGAGGCCCAGCTTTTCTCGCTCATGCGGTTGCCTTCATCGAGAATGCAGACGCCGCCGCGAATCATGGCGGTTACGAGCGGCGAGGCCACGTAGCGCAGCTTCCCGGCCGCCTCGATCACGGGCGTCACGAGCAAGTCTTCGGGCCGCGTGTCGAGCGTGGCCTGCATGATGTAAACTTCGCGGCTCATTTTCTTGGCGGTGGCATAGGCAAGCGTGGTTTTGCCGACGCCAGGCTTGCCGAGCAGCCGCGGCGTCATCGGGACGTCGTGTTCGTGGATCATGAGCCAGGCAGCCTGCAGCTGCCGCACCAACTCTTCCTGACCGACCCAGCGAATCGGGATCTCGTCGGGATGGGCGAGGTGGAGTGTCACACCTTCCAGGTTGACTGTCCGGTCCGTATCGGAAAAAGCGGTGCTCATATGGACCATTCTATCCCCGCGCCGGAAAGCGATATCCGGGGCTGTTTCTGACATTCTCGATAACACTTGATCTGGGGGGATTATCGCCGGCACGGTACAATCCTTGGTGTGAAGGCGTTCCTTGGTGTGAAGGCGCGGGCATGAGAGGGCCGGTATTGCTGTGCCTTGCGTGTTTAGTAGCGGCGTTAGGTTTGTGGAGCGCGCCGACTCCACAGGCGGAACCGGCTCAGCCGGGCCTGCCTAACATCCTGCTGATTACGATCGACACGTTGCGGGCCGACCATCTCTCCTCCTACGGCTATCACAAGAAAACAACTCCGCGAATCGATCAACTCGCGAGCGATGGCGTGCGGTTTGAGAAGGTTCACACGACGATTCCCCTTACGGGACCCTCGCATGTGTCGTTGTTTACGAGCCGCTACCCGCAGGAGCATGGCGCCCGCATCAACGGCACGGCCCCTCCCAGAAACTCGCGTTGGTTGTCGCTGCCGCAGGTTCTGGGCCGCTTCGGATACCACAGTGCGGCGTTCGTCAGCGCCTGGCCGCTGATTGGGCGGTTGACGCAATTGAACCGCTGGTTCGATGAGTACGACGCGGAGATGACCCGCAAGTACGATGTCATGCATTCGAGCCGCTACGCGGAGGACGTGACGCCCGTCGTGAGCCGCTGGCTGGACCGCAATAAGGGCGCGGAGAAACCGTTCTTCCTGTGGGTGCATTACTTCGATCCGCATTCGCCTTATGACCTGAAGAAAGACTATGAAGAGCTGGAGCCCAGCGGTCATGAAAAGCGAGGCCCCGATCCCCTGAACCGCGAGATGGCGAACCGGATTCGGAATTACGACTCCGAGATTGCTTTCACCGACGAGCATGTCGGCAAGCTGCTCGACAAACTCGACCGCCTGGGCTTGCGGGATTCGACGCTTGTCGTGCTGACGGCGGATCACGGCGAAGGGCTCGGCGAGCATGGTTACGTCGGGCACGGGCGATGGCTGGACGACGGCATTGTTCATGTGCCGCTGATCTTTCGGTACCCGGGGAAGCTGCCGGCGGGCCAGGTTGTCTCAGAGAACGTGTCGCTGCTGGACGTCGCGCCGACCGTGATCGAATTGGCGGGAGTTGCGGAGATGGCGAAGACAACCCAACCCTTGTCTTTCGCGGGACGCAGCCTGGCGGGGCCCATGATGGGCGGCGAGGCGTTGCCGGCTCGCCCGATGCGTTACGTGGCATTCGCCGGCCGCAAGGGTTTCGCGCCCGGCTGGATGTCTTGGATGTGGTCTCGCAAATCGGCACTGCCCCTTCGCTTAGGCATGACGACGGGATCGGACAAGCTGGTTTGGACACCGGGCGAGAATAAACTGGCTGTTATCGATACTGAGAAAGATCCGTTCGAACGCAGTCCGCACATCCTTGATGGAGGCGATCAGCTCTATCAGAGGCAAACGGCCTCGTTGCAACGATGGTTCGATTCGACGGACCTGGAAGAGAGTGAACTTGAGATTTCTGACCGCGACGCCGAGGTTCTCAAGAGCCTTGGCTACCTCAAATAGCCTCGCTTGGTTTGCGTCTGATGGCCTTGTCTCTTTACCACATTTAGGAGTCTTCGCTTGATCCAGCGTATTGTTTGGGCTAATCTTCGCCACCGCCGCATGCGGACGGCGCTTGCGATCTCGGCCATCGCGCTCGAGATGGCGATGATCCTTCTGATTTTCGGATTAGCCGACGGCTTGGTGGGCGAATCCAACCGCCGCCAGCGGGGAATCGGGGCCGACATCATGGTTCGTCCCGACACATCCGGCAGTGCCCTTAGCGCGGGTTCGGCGGGTCTTGACGAAGCGATGGTCGAGGAACTCGAGAAGCTGCCCGGCGTCAAAATGGCCGTGGGCACTGCGTTTTCGAGAATTGGAGGTTTCAATACCCTTACCGGCGTCGACATCGAGAAGCTCGGCAGGATGGCCGGAGGGTTCGATTATCTGAAGGGAAGGGGATTCGAGCAGCCCTACGAGGCCGTGATTGACGAATACTACGCGCGGCAGGAGAAGCTCGATGTGGGCGACACCGTGAGCTTGCTGAATCGCGATTTCACCGTGTCGGGCATTGTTGGGGCGGGCAAAGCCTCGCGCATCTTTATCCCGCTTGCGACGAAGCAAGAGATATCGAGCGAAGCAGGCAAGCTGAGCCAAATCTATGTTCAGCTTGAAGACCCGCCACAGGCCGTGGCCTTTGTCGAGACGCTAAAGGTGCGCTATCCCGAAAATCCGATCTACACCATGGAGGAGTTTATCTCGCTGTTCACGAGCCAAACTCGCGGCGTGGCGGACAAGTTCCTCCTCGTGATCGTAGGCATCGCGATGGGGGTTGGTTTTATCGTTGTATTGATTGCGATGTATACGGCCGTGCTCGATCGAACGCGCGAGATCGGTATCCTGAAAGCCCTCGGGGCGTCACCCGGTTACGTTGTGCGGATCTTTCTGGGGGAGACAGCCCTGCTGACCGTGACGGGGATCGCAGCAGGGATCGGAATCGCCTATTTGGGGGCGTCGCTGGTGGAAAGCCGCTTTCCGTTGGTGACGGTTACCATCCTTCAGAGTCATCTCGTGCGGGCAACAAGCGTGGCCTTGATTGGCTCACTGTTTGGAGTGCTCTATCCTTCGCTGCGGGCGGCTCGACAGGACCCGATCGAGGCGCTGGCCTATGAATAGGGAGCGGCGCGCGCGTAGATGTAACGGATCGCCGGTTGACGGCATCTAACTAGAATGGGACGTGTATTTGTGTATCCGCGGATATACGTTCCGCGGAGTTCTCCGGCACGCGGAGAAAGGGAGTTCCACAAACATATGAAACGCATCTTTTGTGCTGTATCGGTTTTCGGTCTCTTGCTCACGGGCACGGCTGTCGCGGATGAGCTTCACCTGCGCAGCGGTTCCGTCATCACAGGAAGTTTTGTGGGCGGCGACACCCGATCGGTCCGGTTTATCGGCCCCGAGGGGACTGTGAGGACATACTCGGTGGGTGATGTCGCGTCCATCGATTTTGTGACCGCGCCGACGGCGATGGCTCCCACGGCGCCGCTGGCTCCCACCGCGCCGAGGGCTCCCACTGCGCCGGCTCGATCCATCTACGCCGACGACCGTAGCGCGACGGCTTCACCGCCTGCCGTGACGGCGACCGTCGCGGCCGGGACGGTCGTAACGGTGCGGATGATCGACTCTATCGACGCCGACGTTACCGGTGCCGGCGAGCGCTTCCGGGCGAGCATTGACGACCCCATCTCCGTCGACGGCCGCATCGTGATTCCACGCGGCGCCGATGCCACGGTGCAGGTGATGCGCGTCGAACAGAGTGGAACGGTTCGCGGCAGTGATGAAATCGCCTTGAAACTCTATGGCATCACCGTCAACGGCAAACCCTACGAGCTGGCGACGAACTACGCCGAGATCCAGGGCAAGGGCAAGGGTGGCAAGACGGGGCGTAACGCGGCCATTGGCGGCGTAGGCGGCGCCATCCTCGGCGGGATTCTTGGTGGCGGCAAGGGCGCGGCCATCGGAGCGGGCGCGGGCGCCGGTACCGGCGTCGCGGTTGCGGCCGCCCGTGGCACGAAGCTGAAGATTCCGTCCGAGTCGCGCTTGGACTTCGTTCTGCGCTCGCCGTTGGGCTTGCAGTAAGCTGGTCGGCTGCTTGTGTATGTTGGTGGTTGATCCCAGCCGGCTGCTTGATTCCAGCCATCGTAGAGGCTGTCCTCGGGCCGTGTTGACGGGTTGTCGGAAACGGCCCTTCTCGTGCTGCTGTAGGCGGACAATGGGATCGTTTTTGCAGGCGGCTGTGGGATGACCGCGCGGGTCAAAGCGGTTGCGTCAGGTGCGGCGTTTGTCTTCGTCTTCGCTGTCCCGACATTGGTGAGCCAAGGGCCGACCCAGCAGGAACCTGTCTTTCGCACGGAAACGGCGTTGATTGAAATTGAGGTCCGCGCCACGGCACGGCGCGGGGCCACGGTCGTGGACCTCACGAAAGAGAACTTTACGGTCTTTGAAAGCGGCGAGAAGCAGAAGATCGCCACCTTCGACTTTGTCCCGCTGCCTTCTTCTATTTCCCGGGGCGATCCCAAGGTTGCTGAGACGCCCTCACCAAAGTCCACCACCCCGACATCCACGGCGGATACGCCGCGCGAAGAAACGCTGATCTACATTGCCAGCCGCGTCGGCGAGCGGCAGCGCAAAGAGACGCATGCCGCCATCAAGAAGTTCATCGAGACCAACATCCGGTCCGGCGTGAGAGTGTCGTTGGAAGGTCTGCCATTTACCTCAGACAAGCAAGCCTTGCTGGCCATGCTCGACAAGATGCTCCAGCAAGGCGGCAAAGATGGTATTCCCAGCTTGGTCAACATCGCCACCGCGAGTATGGACGAGCAGATCGCGAATCTCACCGCCTACACGGGCATCACCACACCGACATATCTTTCGACCACCCCATCGATTGCGCATATGCAGCGCACCCATTTCGAGCGGGCGATTGTCGAAGGCTATACCAGCCTCATCAACCAGTTAGGCGTCTATCCGGGAAAGAAGATTCTCGTGCTTTTCTCGCGCGGCTTGCGATTCGACGCGGAAAACGCGATGTATTGGAGGCAACTAGCCGCCGCCGCGATGCGCGCGCGCGTCATTATGCACGCCATCGATGTTCGCGGCTTGCTCGCCATGCCGGTGGGCGGCGATGCGTCACACAGTTCCCTGGCCGTGGAAGCTGAGTCCGTCCCCACCGGCCTGCCTCCCTTTGAGAAACCCGAGCTGGCCGACAAACCGTTCAGCCAAGATGACCTGCGATTCGGTCAGCAAGGCTTGATGTCGTTGGTCGAGGGAACCGGCGGCAAGGCTGTCGTAAACAACAACGATCTGGCTGCTATTTTCGACAACGTCAACGAAGAACTCGGCGGCTACTACCTGCTGGGATATTATCCTCGCGACGCGGCGCGGCAAGGGCGCTTCCGCAAGATCAAGATTGAAGTGGACCGGCCCGGCGTGAAGCTTTCGTTTCGCGACGGTTACTTCGAGGACAAGCAGTTTTCAGAACTTTCGAACAGTGAAAAGAGAAGAACGCTGGAGCGCGTCCTCTATTCGAACCAGATGCCCAGCGAGATACCTCTTCGCGTCGGCTACGAGTTCTTCCGCGGCGATGACGGGCGGCCGGTCGCGGCGTATTGCGTGGGAATCGAAGCGCGGTCGATCCCGGTGGCACGAAGCAAGAAGGGCGTCGAGGTCAACCTTGTCATGCTGTCCCGCGCCGAGAGTCTCGATGCCGGCCGCGTGCCGTTCGGCGATGAACAGTCACTCCAACTGGTCTTCAAGCCCGAGGAATTCCGGCGCATGCAGGCCGATTCCACGGCCATGCTACAGTTCCCGTCCGCGTTAAAGCTGCCTGCCGGGGCATATCGCTGGAAGGTTGTTGTGCGGGACGAGGGCAGCGGCCAGACGGGGGTCTACCAGTCGACGGTTCAGGTTCCCGTGTTCGAGGGCGAATCGTCTCCCAGCTCGCTGCTGCTTACAGGGCGCATGCTCGCGGCGGAGGGCGCCGTTGACAGCGATAAGAAGAGCGACAAGAAAGGCAATAAGGCGGATGAAGAATCCGAGGCGCCGCGGGGAGTTCATATAGAAGGCTTACGGTTCTACCCTCAGCCGGAGAATGTCTTCCGGCATGGCGGCTCGATCCACATGGTCTACGGCCTGTATAACGTCTCGTCCGGTCTGTTGGAAGCCCCGCCCGCCCCGCGCGTCTTCTTGGTGCTGGGAGAACAGGCGCTTGATCGCGCGCCGTTCAAAAACTACGAGGCTTTTCCGTCGCCGGACAGGAAAGAAGTCCACTATGTCGCGACGCTCGATACGGCGGCGCTCAAGCCGGGCGCGTACAAGCTCATCGTGAGTTTGCCGAATGGAACGGACGCGATTTTCCGCGAGTTTACGCTGGTTCCGTGAAGGGGCGCGCCGCACCCTGCGTTTCCCTACAGGCCCTATAGATACGCGTCGAGGTAGCGTCGCGGAAGCTCGGCCCCGGCCACGAAGCTGAGCTTGGCGAGCTTCACCATCTGATAGACGTTGATCCGGAAATCAGGACAGGTCGAGACCAGCGCATAGGCGTCGTTCGGCGGATAGCGGTAATCGGTAATCAGCCAATCCATCAAGTTGTACGTGGCGATCTCGACAGCGACTTCGAGCGGCCGATAGGCGTAGACCGAAACAATCGAGTCGGGTTTCTCGATCCGCATCCAGGGCGGTCTCTTCTGCTTGATCAGCTCCAGCTTGACCTGCACGGTCGAGTTCGTTTCGGCGGCGGTGCCGGTAAACTCCGTATCGCCCTGGCTGGCGTGGACATCGCCCAAATAGAGCAGCGCACCCTCGTGATAGACGGGCAAATGGATGCGATTCCCCGGCGCGACGTCGCGGATGTCGAGGTTGCCTCCCCAGGCGCCCTGTCCGTCGCCACTGGTCGCGACTTCGCGGTCGGGCGCGACGCCGATCGTCCCGACAAACGGAGTGATCGGCCAGTGGATGCGGTCATTAAAATGCAATATGCCGTCGCGGGTGGTGCCGCTTGGGCCCACTTCGTGCCGCATGATGTAGGTCGTGTACTGTTCTGATATTTCGGGCCAGCGATTCGAATCACCGAGCGGTCCGCGCTTGGGGCCGTTGGCCGTCCATGAAAAGTCGGCGACCTCGATGTCCTCCACAGTGACGACGAGTGTATCGCCGCGTTCGGCTCCTTCCAGATAAACCGGTCCGCCGATGGGATTGGCCAGCGGGGGTGAGCGATCGAAGCCGGGTCGATTGGCGGGGATGGCCTTGTCTTCGGGAGTCTTGAAGAACCCTGCTGAGGCGTCGTAGGTCTCGACGGCGAAGCTCTCGCCGGGTTGAACTCGTAGCAGGGGTTCATCCTGCCAGTTGAAGGCATACTTCCTGGATTGTTCTCTTTGTATGGTTTGCACGGTGATCCTGCCAGTCAGGGAATTGTTAGCGAGACGCAACAGAGTAACATAGGTAGTGGTCGGAACAGGCGGTGCCGTCCGACTACCGAAAACAAGTCACCATACCGATGTGTTCTCAGGGGTCTGGAAAAAAGTAGTGTGCCGGCGGCAGGAACGGGAACAGCCCGGCTCCTCGAATGCCGCGGGTGACCGAATAGCGGAGTGTCCTACATATGACCAACACTGATAGTGAAGTCCAGAGCGAGATCAAGTCGTTTATGACGGGGCTTGCGCGAAGAAACCCGGGCGAGAGAGAGTTTCAGCAGGCCGTTCTCGAAGTCACGCAAAGCCTGATGCCGTTCTTGCTGAAACACCCCAAGTACCGCAAAGCGCAGATCCTCGAACGGATGACCGAGCCGGACCGGGTCGTGATTTTTCGTGTGACCTGGGAGGACGACCAGGGCAACGTCCGCGTCAATCGAGCCTGGCGTGTGCAGTTCAATAACTCAATCGGGCCGTATAAGGGCGGCATGCGGTTTCACCCCACGGTGACGCTCAGCGTGCTCAAGTTCCTGGGTTTCGAGCAGGTGTTTAAGAACAGCCTCACAACCTTACCGATGGGCGGTGGCAAGGGTGGTTCGAACTTCAATCCGAAGGGCAAGAGCGAGCGTGAAGTGATGCGCTTCTGTCAGTCGTTGATGATTGAGCTGCACCGCCATATCGGCGAGGATACCGACGTCCCGGCAGGCGACATCGGCGTCGGCGCGCGGGAGATCAGCTACATGTTCGGGCAGTATAAGCGGCTTGAGAACCGCTTCACGGGCATTCTTACCGGAAAAGGTTTAGCTTTCGGAGGCAGCCTGGTTCGGACCGAAGCGACCGGCTATGGCGCGGTCTACTTCATGGAAAACATGCTGGCCCGGCGCAACGAGAGCGTCAAAGGAAAGACGGCGGTGGTTTCCGGTTCGGGGAACGTAGCCCTCTACGCGATTGAAAAACTGGTGGAACTCGGAGCAAAGGTTGTCACGGCATCGGACTCGGGCGGATTCATACACGACCCCGACGGTATTCGCGGCGAGAAGCTGGCGTGGCTACACGAACTCAAGGAAGTCCGCCGTGGCCGCATTCAAGACTACGCCGAAAAATTCGGCTGTGAGTTCCATGCCAAGCAGCGGCCCTGGGCGGTGCCTTGCGATATCGCTTTCCCTTGCGCCACGCAGAATGAACTCGATCTGGAAGACGCGAAGGCTCTACTGAGTAATGGCGTCGTCGCGGTGGCCGAAGGCGCCAACATGCCCACCGAAGCCGAAGCGGTCGAGGCCTTCCGGCATGCCCGGATCGCATTCGGTCCCGGCAAGGCTGCCAACGCGGGCGGCGTCGCGGTATCGGGCCTGGAGCAGAGTCAGAATGCGCTGCGAATCTCCTGGACGCGCGAAGAGGTCGATCGCCGCCTCCACAGCATCATGCAGAGTATCCATAACCGCTGCGTCGAGTACGGCGACGATGGCAACGGCTATGTGGACTACGTGAAAGGCGCCAATATCGCCGGCTTCGTCAAAGTCGCTGACGCGATGCTAGCTTATGGCATCGTCTAGGAGTTCGTTTCGTACGTCACGACCGCGGCCCCTAGTAGTGACCGGCACTCATGCCGGTCCAGGCACCTGCGGAAGCCGGCCTCAACGGGGCGATACAACTTAACCTTGACCTAGCGAGATCTGGCGCGGAACCACAACACCCGGTCCGGCCGCGTGCCCGTCAGCGGTTCACCACCGCTGTTGACCGTTACTGAGTGAGTGCCGGTCGAATCCACCAGGCCCACGATCACGCCGCTGTCGCGATCCAGTTTCATCAACCAGCCGGGGGAGCCATTGGCTTGATCGAGGCGGTGCGCGCCGAGCCAGATGGCGTCGCCGTCAAGTTGCAGGCAATAGGTCTTGCCGAGCCCATCCCATTGATCGAGATACTTTCCGGTTCGGTCGAAGCGCTGGATGCGGCCGTTTTCGCGGTCCCCCACGTAGATGATTTCACCCTCGTCGATGGCGACGGAATGGGGCAGGTTCAGTTCCCCTGGACCGGTCCCCGGACGTCCAAAGGAGCTAATCCTCTTGCCTTGCGGTGTGTATTCGAGGATGCGCGCGTTTCCATAACCGTCGGCGATGAGCAGGTTGCCATCCGGCGCGAACGCAATATCGGCGGTGCCGCGAAAGGGACTGCTCTTCTCGGGCATCTCGCCGACATCGATGTGCAATAGCTCCTCCCCCTCGGGGCTGAACTTGTAGATTTGTGAACTCCCGGCGTCGACTGTCCAGACATTGCCCGCCGGGTCGACACGGATGCTGTGCGGGATGGTGTACAGGCCCGCTCCCCACGAGCGTTGGATGCGTCCGTGGGAATCGACGGCAAGAACCGGGTCGGCGTCCGGACCGCGTTGCAGCACGTAGACGGTTCCGTCCGAAGCCGCGGCAACGGATGAAACCATTTCGACAGCCCAGCCCTCACGAGGTGCCTGTAGCGTCAGATCCGCCGGCGCGAGATCGAGGTGCGGGGCGGCTTTGACACGCGCAAGCAGTTGAACAGTATTACGCGCCGCCTGCGCGTCGTCCCGCTGCGCTTGGGCAAACGGTACAGTGACGAGGATCAGAACAAAAGCGGCTCGGCGCATTGACGAACAGTATACGGCGAACCTACGTGTCCTGATAGCCCCGCATCCGTCCACCAAAAGCGCCAAGCACAAGTAGTGACGAACAGTCGTCTTTGTCCCAACGCGGCCATCGATCGCCCCAAACGCTTGCCTTGGCTTGCGATCGAAACGAAATGCCACCTTGGGACGTTACCTTATTGACGCCCATCCCGAGGAACGTTCTGATGGACGTAGCGGGCCGAGCCATGCAATCCATGCGCATATTCATCCCTGTGGTGTTCTCCGCCCTGTGGCTCCTGCCTGCGGCCTCCGCCGGAGTGCGCGAAGATTTCGAGACTACGGCCAAGAAACTTTCCCTCTTCGCTTTAGATGATTTTCTCTACGACCGCGAACTATTGGCTCAGGTGGGGCTCGCCGAAGCTAACAAATACAACGAGATCATCGCGCGCTTGATTCACGGCGAAGTCCGCGTTCCGGCCGAAGGGATCGCCCTGCTTGCGGCGAACCGGGTTACCACGGCCGAGGTCTCACCACTGCTCCGGCACGACGATCCGAAAGTGCGGACGCTGGCAATGGCCTGGCTTTTCGCGAATGATGGGCAGGCGGCGCTCCCGCTACTGGTCGAACTGATTGACGATCCCGCTGAGACGTTTCCTGCGCCGCTTCTGACATCCGCGATGTACTTGCCGGGTCAAGAACGCCCGAGCCCGCCGCTCCAGGATCAGACGGTAGGCGGCGTTGCCCGGGCTATGCTGGCCTTCTACATGAAACGCGCCGGCTACTACTACGGAGTGGAGGGGCGGGGCGAAAATCCGGGCTTTGCTGAGTACTGGGATCGACGCGGAAACAGAGACCACTGTTTGAGTTGGTTTGCTGTTCAGCTCGATCGCTCGACTCACGGCGTGTCGCCGCTCAGGCAGCAGAGCCGATCCGGCGTGTTTGTGGTCCGCCGCGAGATTGACAGGCTTCCGCCGATTGAGCGCGAGGTGGCGCTGCTGGGGCTCTTTGGCGACAAGAACGAGTTACGAGAACTTGTGACCGAGCAAGACTTGGTGTTCGCCGGTCGCCGGCTGGGGGCCGAGCGGCTGTTGACCCTGCTGCGCGGTGAGCCGCTAACGGATGATACTGATCTGCCTCACTTTTCCGACGGGATTCGGAGCTTTGTGCTTAGCAACGCCCCCGAGCTGCTACGGTCGGCTGATGGCGCGTGGCTGCTCCAACGGGGCCGGGAAACGCGCCAGACGGATTGGTTCCTGGCGGCGGCGGAGGTTCAGCCCGAGGCCGCTTCCGTGGTCTTACGGGAAGCGTTCAAGACGGCCGACTTCTTGTGGGATGAGCGGACTCGCACGGCGACGGCGCTGTGGCGATTGGCGAGCGAAGGGAATGAAGATTACCTGATCGATTGGTTTTTCCGGGACAGCGAGCCGAAGATGGGCCATGCGCCCTACCGCGCGGGGTTCGTTGACTTCCTCGCGGAGCGGTTCACTGCCGCCGACCGGAGTCTATTGGCGCGGCTCGTACGTGATACACGTTTTGAACAACTTGACTGGGGTACGTTGGAGTCTTTGATCAACGGACTGAACCGCAACGTACTCCACCCCATCGTGCCGTCCAACCAGCTGAATTCGACGCGCCATCCGTTAGGCAAAAGCCATGTTCACGGGATGATGGAAAGGGCACGGCAGGAGTATCCGGGCGAGACGTCGCAGTTGCTCAAAACCCTGGCCGGCTGGCGGGAGCGGATTCGGGCGCGGCTGAGCGACTGGGAACCGGCTCCGGAATGACGCGCCGCCGAGGCCTATGGCTGGCCGGGTCCGTGCTGCTCGTTACGGCCCTTGCCGCGCTGCTATGGGATTTCGTTCTTGAACCGGCGTCGTTGACCGTGAGGGAGTATGATCTCGCCCTCGGGAACTGGCCCGGCGATCTCGATGGACTGAAAGTTGCAGTATTGGCTGACATACATGCAGGCTCACCGTTCAATGGATTGAGCAAGTTAGAGAGAATTATTCAGCAAACAAATCAAGCTAAACCCGACCTGATCCTGCTCGCCGGTGACTACGTCATCCAGGGTGTGTCGGGCGGGCGGTTCATCGCGCCGGCGAAGTTCGTGCCGGTGTTGGGGGAGAGCATTTTCCAATCCAAGAATGATCCTGAAATGCGGTAGGTCGAGGCCGGGGACGAAATAGGGTG
>JAQBUE010000314.1 GCA_027624045.1 Acidobacteriota bacterium | reverse complement strand
TTTCGTTCACCCCCTAGCATCTCTCGCCCCAAGGGGATCGTTCTACTTTGCTCAGTAGCGGATCTTTTCACATTGCGCCGACATCACGCTAGTGACCCTTGACAATACTAACGCCATTCGTTAGTATTTATTGTGCCCATCCGGTCGTTCAAATGCGCCGATACGCAAGCGCTGTTCGGCGGCGATCGTGTGAAGCGGTTCGTGAACATCGAGCCGGTGGCTATGCGCAAGCTGGCGATGCTGAACCGGGCCGGGAAACTTGGCGAGCTGCGCGTGCCGCCGGGCAATCGGCTGGAAGCATTGAAGGGCAACCGTGCCGGTCAGCACAGTATTCGCGTTAACGACCAGTTCCGCGTGTGCTTCGTGGGGGCGGCGGAAGGTCCGGAGGATGTTGAGATCGTGGACTACCACTGAAGGAGAGGACCACATGCGCAAAGTTCCCTACCCGCACCCCGGCGAAATCCTGCTGGAAGAATTCCTGAAGCCCATGGGCATCACGCAATACCGGCTGGCGAAGGAAATCGGCGTGCCGCAGCGGCGCATCGGCGAGATCGTGGCGGGCGCGCGCGCCGTCACCGCCGACACGGGCCTGCGTCTGTCACGGTTCTTCGGGATGTCGGAGGGGTTCTGGATTGGTTTGCAGATGGACTATGACGCGGCCCGTGCCAAGGACGTCCTCGCCGAAACGCTGGCGAAGATCAAGCCGTGGACTGGGGGCGAGGTTCATTCGAACGCCCCGGCCTAACCAGGGCATGCAGCGGACGGCAAACCGCGCCGCCGCTGATGCTCGTCCCGGTTCTCGTGCGGAAAGTTTCCGGACGTGCCTGGGGCCTTCGACCGCGCAGGGCCGAACGGGGACTCGCGCTCACGTCCCCACCCGTATTGCCTTCCGCTTCAGAGCACAGCGTCGGCGCCCCGGACGAGTTATTTCACGGCTCCATACCCAGCCCGCCCGTGCCTCTGTCAACGCTTCACCCGCTGTGTCGCCACAGCCGGCGCGTGACTCGATGTCAGGATGGTTCGCCACTCCACATTAAAGTTGGAATGAGCGAGCTTGCATTCATCCTTCCCACGAGCACTACCAACACAGCATAAAGCCAAGCACCCATGGTCGCTGCGTTGTAAAGCTGCGACAACACCGAGCACGCAATAACTCCAAGTCTATTTCCAGATTCGTCAAAGCGGGCACCCAGGAACGCAAGTGGCAGACTGATCATAAGAGGAATCACGAGCAAGTACGCCCCGAAGGCACCGAGGCCAACACCTGTCAATACTACGCCCCACTCTCGTTGGATTTTCTACGCCACCATATCACGGAGTACGTTGAGGCACGCGGGAAGTTCTCCCAAACTCTTTCGTCCTGGCTTCTCGAGGGCATTCCGATTGCCCCTCGGTGCTTCCGGGTTGAGAGTACGACCGCGGCAGAGGTTGTTGTCTGTCACCAAGCACTCAATGTCTTATCAACTTTCGACAAGGTCAGCGAGGCTGCATACACACATAGTTACTGGTCTTCTGATAATGCCAACTCGAGTTGGGATCGAATGAAAGATTGGCGGTGGCCGCCGACGGGGTCAATTGGAGCAGCCCCGAGAACTTATCATCCGGTACACCAAACACCCCGATGAAAGCCCGATCGGGCCCGAGGGGTCGCGGTAGAGACGTCGGTCGCCCGACGCCCCCCGCACAGATCCGTACGTGAGCTTCAACTCATACGGCTCCTACCTCGCATGATGGCGTCCGATCGGCGCGATGTCGTGCGCTTTGGGACACATAAGCTTGCCGGCGGTCACCCGAACTTCCTGATCGAGTATGTCCGGCCAAGGTGTGGGTCCGCTACTGAACCTGCACACATCTTGAGGGACTGCCAACGGTTGTTCCGGCCGATCCCGACGACGGCGCCCTGACGTTCATCGCCGACCCAAGCTGTTTATTTTACTTGGGTTTAACATCTAGTGCGCAACTCGTTCGCTGCGAGCGAGTTCTAATATCTGAAGGGCAGCGGCCAAATCGGGCCGCGCCAATTCATGAGTACTCAAAAGGAAGCCAAACTTGGCACAAACTGATTCGAACAAAATTCTCGACCAAGTACTGGAGAACGTCGACGGCAATCGCCGCGGATTCCTGAAACGCCTGCTCAGCGGCTCGGCGGCCCTGGCGGCTCTTCCCCTGATAACGTCCGAGGCCGTGGCACAGCAGGAAGGCGCAACCCCCCAAGGCGAGGGCGGCAAGGGCGGTAAAGGCGGCAAGGGCGGTAAAGGCGGCAAGGGCGGTAAAGGCGGCAAGGGCGGTAAAGGCGGCAAGGGCGGCAAGGGCGGCAAGGGCGGCAAGGGAGGCCGACGCTAAGGTTCGGATGAGGCCGGCTTCTGAGCGTTTCGCAGGGATCGGCCTGGTCTGCAATGTTCGACTCAGCTCGGGGGGACAGTTGCCCCCCCGGGCGAGGCCGTAGTCCAATCGCGCCGTTCGAGGATGACCCTACTATGCAGCGCCCCTCAGTAAACCCCGCCGTGCTTCTTTCTCCAGTTGCAGACGGCTACGTTGCCTACGACCCGGCTTCAGATCGCCTACACCATCTCAATCCAGTGGCCGCCTTGATTGCCGAACTTTGCGACGGCAATCGAAGCGTTGAGGAAATCGAGCGGCTTGTTACCCCGCTACTTCCCTCCGGAGAAGCGCCTGAAGTCAAGCGTTGGGTTCAGCAAGGACTCGATGCCGGGTTCTTAAGCCTCGACAACTCCCCGACGGCTCATCTCCGTGAGTTTTCAGCTGAGGAATTGTGTGACCTTGCTACGCGTCTTTGGGAACACGGCAAGGTGCAGACGGCGTTTCTTTGCCAAAAGCGAGCCTCGGAGTTGAAAGATGACGATGCAGGCGTCTGGTGTTCACTGGGAGAGCTGGCGCATATCATCGGACACAGGGAAGAGGCCCGCGCCGCCTATGAGAAGTGCCTGGAACTGACGCCCGAGGACGCCGAGGTCCAGCATTTCCTCGTCGCTCTTCGAGATGATGTACCTCCGGCGAGAGTCCCGGACGATTGTATCCGGCAACTCTATCAGAGGTTCTCGTCTTTCTATGAATCGAACCTTCGGGACGAACTCGACTATCGAGGACCGGAACGCATCCGGGATCTCGTCAACTCGGTGACAGGCAACCGCCGCGGAATGGCAACTCTTGATCTGGGGTGCGGATCAGGCTTGTCAGGTATCCAGCTTAAGCCTCTCAGCGCATGGATGGTAGGGGTCGACCTCTCGCCAGAAATGGTCGACCTCGCCCGAGAGCGTGATATTTATGATGCGCTGGAGATTGCCGAAATCACACACTGGCTCCAAGGCCGCCGCGAGCGCTTCGATGTTATCGCGGCTTGTGACACGTTGATCTATTTTGGCGATTTGCGGCAGGTTATCGTTCCAGCCGCCGGACTGCTTGAGCAGGGAGGAATCATCGCTTTCTCTTTGGAGCGTGGTGACCTCCACCCTTTTCATCTCTCGGATTCCGGCAGGTATACTCACCATCCGGGTCACGTACGGGAGGTCGCTGCCGAGGCGGGACTTACTGTTATTCGCATGAACACAGGATTCCTCCGGATGGAGTATGGCGCTGAGGTCACAGGACTTTTCGTAGCTCTCGGAAAAGGAGGATCGAAATCGGGCAGCGAGCCTAGCAGCCTAACCGAGCCTAACAGCCTGTGGCAGAATACCCTGTTTTCAGGCGGCGAGAAGCAGCGGGGTGGCCAGCGGCGCGC
>JAQBUE010000313.1 GCA_027624045.1 Acidobacteriota bacterium | reverse complement strand
GGCGCGCCGCTGGCCACCCCGCTGCTTCTCGCCGCCTGAAAACAGGGTATTCTGCCACAGGCTGTTAACGGTCGAGGTATTGATTTCGTCGAGCTCGCTATAGCGCCAGCCGGAGTAGTTGCGGCCGTACATGAGCCAGGATTCAGAATCACTCTGCGCTTCGAGTAGAGTTTCGTTGGTGACATCGGCCGCGAAACTCGCAGTCGCGGCGAGCAACACCAGAGTCACGATCACGCCGGTTTTCCTGTTCGCATTCATCCGGCATTTTCTCCCCATCTACTCCCCCCGCAGACTTACCAGATAAGCCAAGAGATCATCCAGCTCGGAAGCGCTGAGCACGGCGGCGTAAGAAGGCATCAATGAAGTGCGCTCGCTTTCGATTGAGCGCACCTCTTCTCGCAAGTACGAATGAATCTGTTCCTGGGAATCCATCAACTGCGCGGAGAAGTTATCGATGTTGATCTGCCGGCCCTGGATGGTTCCGTCGGTGGTCGTTACGACGGTAACCTTGTCAAAACCGCTCGTGATATTTTCGTTGGGGGCGATGACGGATTCACGAAGCCGCGCCAGACCAAGGGTTCTGCCGGCGCGGCTTAGATCGGGACCCAATCGGCCGCCTTTTCCCGCGATGCGGTGGCAGCTCGAGCAGCCGCCCTTGCCCTGGTAAATCTGTCGGCCGCGCGAAGCATCGCCCGGAATGTCCGGCGGCTCGTCTTGGGTCACGGAGCGCAGGTAGGCAACAATGCGCCAGATCGAGTTGTTGTTCATGCGGCCGCCGAAGGCGGACATCTCGCTACCAGGCACTCCGTCTGAAATCACATTGAACAGGTTCGCATCGCTGTCGCCCGCTTCGTAGATGCCGCGCGTCAAATCTGGGCCATCGCCGCCCGCGGCGCGAATACCGTGACAGGGGGAACAGTAAATGCGGAAGGTAGCCCGGCCCGCGTCGATATGCTCGGCGCTGCCATGGAAGGGATTCGTGCGCGCCGGCTGCGCCGCGCAGACCGTCACCGTGAGCATTGTCAGCAGAAGCAAACGTACCACGGCTGAAGCATACTCCCGCCGCCGAGCCGTGTCAACGCATCTGTGTGCGCTACGAAGCTATTTCGCCTCTTCGGGAAGGGCGAATGCGACTACATTCACGCCAGCGGTGACAGCCAAATACTGGCGTCCGTTGACGGCGTAGCTGATCGGGGACGCCGAGATGCGTGTACCGGTGTTGAAGTGCCACAGCGGCTCGCCTGTTTCCGCGTCCAGGCCCGTGAAGAAACCCTGGTCGTCACCGGCGAAGATCAGACCGCCGGCGGTCGAGACGAGTCCCGCGCCATAGTGTCGCGAGTTGACTTGTTTGTACTCCCATTCGCGCTCGCCCGTCGTCAGGTTCAGTGCGCGTACGAACATTTGCCACGGGAATTCCTGCGACTCAACGTAGCCAGTCGCTGAGTAATTGAAGCCGCCGGGGCGGAACTCCTGCTTCGCCTTGAAGCTGACACCGCAGCCTTCCTTCGCCGCCAGATAGAACCAGCCGGTCGCTGGATTGTAGGCAGGTGACATCCAGTTGGTCGCGCCGGAGGTTGACGGACAGACAAAGTTGCCTTGTAGCGTTGGTTCAACGCCGGGAACGCGAATGGGCCGGCCGGCTTCGGTGAGGCCGGTTGCCCAGTTCAACTTGTCGATGAAGGGTGTGCCGTGCAGGAACTCGCCTGTCTCGCGGTCGAGTACATAGTAGAAGCCGTTGCGGTCCCCGTGGACCATCAGCTTCCTCATCTTGCCTTCGTACGGAGCGTCGACCAGGATCGGGATCTCGACTGAATCCCAGTCGTGAAGATCGTGCGGCGTGAACTGGAAATGCCACTTGAGCTTGCCGTTGTCGGCATCCACCGCGACCACGGATTCGGTGTAGAGGTTATCACCCTTACGGTCGTCGCCGTCGAAGTCCGGGGCCGGATTGCCGATGCCCCAATAGAGCAGGTTCAACTCCGGGTCGAAGCTTCCCGAGAGCCAGGTAGCGCCGCCAGCCGTTTTCCAGGAATCGCCGGCCCAGGACTCGTGACCCGGTTCGCCCGGCTGCGGAATGGTGTTGAAGCGCCAAAGCCGCTCGCCCGTGGTGGCGTCCATGGCGTCGAGCCAGCCGTTGAGCCCCCAGTCACCCGCCGCGTTGCCGGCGATGATCTTCCCGTCGATCGCAAACGGAGCGGCCGGAGACCAGTAGCCGTCCTCGGCGCTCGCAATCTCCGATTCCCATACCATGCTGCCCGTGCGGGCGTCGAGCGCCACCAGATGCGCGTCAGGCGTCGAGATATACACCAGATTACCCAGTACGGCAACTCCGCGATTATTCCCTTTCTGTTGAGGGGATTGGTATCGCCAGCTCCAAATCTGACGACCGGCGCGCGCATCGAGTGCATACACTTCGTTCGGTTGGCTGACGTACATCACGCCGTCGACGACGATAGGCACGGACTGCAGCCGTTGCGCCCCGGGCATCGGGAAAATCCACGCCGGAGCAAGCTGATGCACGTTCTCTTTCGTGATTTGATCGAGCGGGCTATGGCGCTGCGAATCGTAGGTGCGGCCGTAGGTGAGCCAGTTCTCCGGCGGCGGGTTGAGGAGGTCTTTGTAAGTGACCTCGCCGGCGAAGAGGCTCGCGGCCAGGAGTCCCGGGGCCAGCAAGACCATGCAGCGAAGGCTGCGTCCGACGGTGGTTCGTTTGAGCGTCATCATCGATTCCTGCGGGGCTGCTGGTTGGGATCGTATTCCCTGAGAGAAAGACGGCTTAAGAAGGCCAGAAGATCCTGGAATTCCGTTTCAGAAAGCCGCTTGTCGTAGTCGCTGGGCATCAGCGACTTTTCACGGTAGGTGATCTTCTCAAGTTCATCGCTGCTGAACAAGTGCAGCCGGTTGTCATCGCCGATCATCTGGAGCGAGAAATTGTGCTCGTTCTTGCTGACGCCTGAAATCGTACGACCGTCTTTGGTCTTGACCGTTACGGGACGATAACCGAACGGTGGATGGGGCTTCTCAACTGTCAAACCTTCGCGAATCTGCCTCAGCGACATCTCGGCGCCAAGATTCGTCAAGTCCGGGCCGAGTAATCCTCCTCGCCCCCGAACGACGTGGCAACGCCCGCAGTCACCCTTTCCCCAGAAGATCTCGGCTCCTTTGTCCTTGTCGCCTTCAACGGGAACTGAGTAGGCGCGGGCGCGCGAGCTGCGTATCCAGGCAACGATCTTCCAGGCATCGTTCTCCGGGAGTCCCATGGGGGGCATTTGACTGCCTGGAATCCCTTTCTGAATTGCATCGAACAACTCCTCGTCGGACTGACGCAGGTAGCGGCGCGACGCAGCCATTGCGGGTCCTCTGTCACCGGCGGCGCCGTCGATCCCGTGGCAAGACGTGCAGAGCTTATTGAAAAGCTGGTGGCCCTCCGTTATCACCTCGCTGCTGCTGCCGACTGGATTCTCAGCCGCGAGAGGGGATCCGGCTCTGGATACGATCAGCCCCATCAAGAGGCAGATCGCGATTGTCGGATTCCACGAAATCGAAGTCATGTCGCACCTAGATCATAGCCAAATCAACGGGCGGCTACCAAGTCCCGGATTAAAAGTATTAGCCTGCGGAACCGATGAAGAAGCCGTAGGGGAGGGCGGGTCAGAGTGGCCGAGGTTGCCTGGTCTCCAGATTATTGTCCCCTAAGGGGAGCATTTTCCAATCCAAGAATGATCCTGAAATGCGGTAGGTCGAGGCCGGGGACGAAATAGGG
>JAQBUE010000076.1 GCA_027624045.1 Acidobacteriota bacterium | reverse complement strand
CACCCTATTTCGTCCCCGGCCTCGACCTACCGCATTTCAGGATCATTCTTGGATTGGAAAATGCTGCCGGATAGGTTGTCAACGCTTGTAGCCCTCCGAGCACAGTAGCGACGAACACTCATGTTCGTCCCACGCTGGGATCGAGTGCCCTGGGGCAGCCGGGCCGTCCGGCGTCTCAATCCCCGTCCCCCATTTTCAACACCGCCAAGAATGCCTCCTGGGGGATATCCACCTTGCCGACCCGCTTCATGCGGCGCTTGCCTTCGCGCTGCTTGTCGAGCAGTTTCCGTTTGCGGCTGATGTCGCCGCCGTAGCATTTGGCTGTCACGTTCTTGCGCATCGCGGCAATCGTATTCCGTGCAACGACCTTGCTGCCGATCGCCGCCTGCAAGGCTACCTCGAACATCTGCCGCGGGATCAACTTGCGCATTCTTTCGATCAGGATCTTGCCGCGCTCGTGGGCTTGATCTTTGTGGATGATGATCGACAGCGCATCGACCGCATCACCCGCGATCAAAACGTCGAGTTTGACCATCGTGGAAGTCCGGTAATGCGCAAAGTGGTAGTCCACCGACGCGTAGCCGCGCGACACCGTCTTGAGCCGGTCGTAGAAATCGAGCACAATCTCGCTCAGCGGCACCTCGTAAGTAAGGACAACGCGCTTTCCGGCCACGTACTCGAAACCCTTCTGCTCACCGCGTTTTTCTTCCAGCAGTTTCAGGATGCCACCCAGGTAGTCGTCGGGCGTAATGACGGTCACGGTGAAGACGGGCTCTTCGACGTGGTCAATCTCCTGGGTATTGGGCCAGCGGCTGGGATTGTCGACCTCAACCGTCTTGCCTTCATTGAGGACCACCCGGTAGCGTACCCCCGGAGCCGTTGTAATCAACTCAAGGTTGAATTCGCGCTCCAGCCGTTCCTGCACAATCTCGAGGTGCAACAGCCCCAGGAAACCTGCGCGAAAACCGAACCCCAGCGCCACGGAACTTTCCGGCTCGAACTGGAACGAGCGATCGTTGAGTTGCAGCTTGAGAAGCGCTTCCCGCAACTCCCCGTGGGCATGCGATTCCACGGGATAGAGCCCCGCGAACACCATCGGCTGCGATTCCCGAAAGCCCGGCAGCGGTCCCGCCGCGGGGTTCGCGTCGTCGCAAATCGTGTCACCGACCTTCGTTTCGGTGACTTCCTTGATGTTCGCGGCGATCCAACCGACCTCGCCGCTGTCCAACGACTTGCAGCGGTGAGGCTTGGGTGTGCGGAAACCAACTTCTTCGACCTCAAACGTGCGGCCGGTCGACCACATCCGGATCTTCATGCCTTCCCGCAATGATCCATCAATCACCCGCACCAGCATGATCGCGCCGCGGTAGGGGTCGTACCAGGAATCGAATAGCAGCGCCCGCAATGGGGCGTCCCGCGAACCCTTAGGCGGGGGAACGCGCGCGACAATCGCTTCCAGGATTTCCGGCACGCCTAACCCCGACTTGGCGCTGACAAGCAAAGCATCCGAGGCGTCAAGCCCGATCGCCGACTCGATTTCTTCACGCACCAGATCCGGCTCGGCCGCCGGCAGATCGATCTTGTTGATGATCGGTATGATCTCCAGGTTGTGATCGAGCGCCAGATAGCAATTCGCCAGAGTTTGCGCCTCAACCCCTTGCGCCGCATCCACCACAAGCAGCGCTCCTTCGCACGAAGCCAAGCTGCGGGATACCTCGTACGAGAAATCGACGTGGCCGGGCGTATCGATCAGATTCAGTTGGTACGTTTCGCCGTCTTTCGCTTCGTAGAGGAGCCGAACCGCTTGCGCCTTGATCGTGATGCCGCGCTCGCGTTCCAGGTCCATGCTGTCGAGCACCTGCGCCTTCATCTCGCGCGCCGTCAGCGCTCCGGTCATCTCAAGCAAGCGGTCGGCGAGCGTCGACTTGCCATGATCGATATGGGCAATGATGCTGAAATTCCGTATGTGGGAGGGGTCCATCGAGAGGGGCGGGGCGGGGAAGGCAGCGGAGGTCTCAAGCTATCAGTCGCGCGTAAGGGAGTCAATTTGAGCCATCTCGCTAAAATGAAAGGCCCCTACAGACTCCCAAATGCCCAATCGTGCGCTATGGACGTGGTCGCTGTTCAGCGTCGGCCTGCTCCTGTTGATCCTGCTGCCCTTTGCGCTTTTCGACGAGCGTCTGACATCATTTACCCAGACGACGCTCGATGCCGGATTGTCCGCTTGGGTCATCGCCGGTTCTCTGATCGCTCTGCTCGCTTCCGATATCCTGCTGCCCATACCATCAAGCTTCGTGGCAACCGCCTCCGGCTACTTGCTCGGCTTTTGGTGGGGAAGCGCCGCCACATGGGCTGGCTTGATGGCCGGGACCCTCGTCGGCTACATCGTCGGCTTACGTTTTGGGCGCGGGCTGGCGCTGCGTTTTGTCGGCGAATCCGAACTTAAGCGGGTTGCGGACAGTAGTCGACAATTCGGTGACTGGATGATCATTGCCTTTCGCGCCGTCCCCGTTCTCGCCGAAGCTTCCGTCGTCTTCGCCGGCCTGACAGCCATGCCCCTCGGACGTTTCGTCCTACTCACGGCCTTCGCCAACCTCGGTATCGCCGCCAGCTACGCGGCCGTGGGGGTCTTCGCCGTGGAAGCCAATTCGTTTCTGCTAGCTTTCGGCGGATCGATCGCGCTGCCGGGCCTTGCCATACTGGCGGCGAAGGCGATCAATCCACGGTAGGCGGGATACTACTCGCCGTCAAAGAAGTTCCCCATCGAACGGAACTTCTGGTAACGGTCCTCGATCAACTGCTCGGCGGTCATCGCGGCCAGCTCTCCCAGGTGCCGATCGAGCACGTCCCCCAGCGTCTGGGCGGCCACGTCGTAGTCAGAATGAGCACCTTCGCCTGGTTCCGGCAGGATCTCGTCGATCAGACCCAGCCCGAGCAGGTCGTCGCTGGTCAGCTTGAGCGCTTCCGCCGCCTTCTCCGCCTGCGCGGCATCGCGCCAAACGATCGCCGCGCAACTCTCGGGAGAGATGACGCTGTAAACGGAGTTTTCAAACATCAACACTCGGTTCCCCACGCCCAGAGCAAGCGCCCCTCCACTGCCGCCTTCGCCGATGCAGGTCGCGATCAGCGGCACGGGCAATTGTGCCATCGCGTGCAGGTTCCGCGCGATCGCTTCAGCTTGACCCCGTTCCTCGGCCTGCACGCCCGGATAAGCGCCCGGCGTATCGAGCAATGTCAAGATTGGCCGCGAGAACCTGGCGGCCATCTGCATCACACGCAGCGCCTTGCGGTAGCCCTCCGGCTTCGGCATCCCGAAATTACGGTACAGCTTCTGCTTCGTGTCACGGCCCTTCTGCTGGCCGATCACCATCACAGGCCTGCCGCGAAACGTGGCGTAGCCGCACACGATGGCCGGGTCGTCGCCGAACAAGCGGTCCCCATGGATTTCCTGGAAATCGGAGAATACCCGCTCGATGTAATCGATCGAGTGAGGCCGCTGTGGATGGCGGGCTAGCTGGACGTGCTCCCACGCCGTGCGCCGGTGTTGGGGCTGCTTTGATGATGTGGTTTCTTGCGGCAAGGTTCTAGGATGGCATGACTTCAAGTGATCCCGCACCACATATTTCCTCGACCTCCCGGCGGAAAGCCCGGTCGGCGCGCACATGATCGGCGAGATCGTAGAACATCATGAAGTCTTTCTTCTTCAGTAGACGCAGCCGCACATCGGTCTCGCCAGGCTTGCTCGAAAACAACTCTCGCAATCTTTCGACCCTTTGCTCGGTGCCGCCATTATCGAGATGAATCGTGATGGAGACTCGCTGAGGTAGCCTCGCGCGGGCCACGTCGAGCGGTATGATCTCGTTCACTGAAACCTTGACCGGGCCGGATTCATCCACCCGCATGCTGCCCCGAATCATAACCGCCTGGTCTTCGATGAGCATCGGCCCCAGGGCATCGAACTGATTGGCGAAGATTAGCAGATCCACGCTGCCCTTGAGATCTTCGAGTATACCCGCGGCCCAGGGCCTCCCTTCGCGGTTGCGCTTACGCACGATCGATCCCAACACGCCGCACAAAGTGATATCCGTGCCGTTCTCCCGATCGAGGAGCTGCGACGTGTCGAGTTCCGACAACTCGTTCACTTTGTCCATGTAGGCGTTCAGCGGATGCCCCGTCACGTAGAATCCGAGGACTTCCTTTTCGCTCGCCAGCTTTTGGTTCTCAGGCCACAACGGCACATTCGGCAGCCGATCTTCAGCGGGCGGCTCCTCGGCCACCATCGCATCGAACAGCCCATGCTGCCCCGTCGAGCGGTCGCGCGAAGCCCGCTGCCCGGCCTCAATCGCTCCATCGAGAGCCGCCATCAACTGGCTGCGGTGCCCGCCAAAAGAATCCAGGGCTCCCGCCTTGATCGAGCTTTCGAGCATACGCTTGTTCACGCTTTGCCAATCCGCCGACTCGGCGAAGTGGAACAGCGATTCGAATCGTCCCACCTGCTCGCGTGCCGCGATGATGGCCGCCACCGCGTTCTTGCCCAGGCTCTTGATCGCCCCCAGCCCGAACAAGATCGAGTCATCATCGGCCGGCGTGAAGCTCCAGAATCCCGAGTTGAAATCCGGCGGCAGAATGCGGATGTCCATGTCGCGACACTCGCTGATGTACTTCGCCACCTTGGCCATATTGCCGCTTTCCGACGAGAGCAGCGCCGCCATGAAGAACACCGGATAGTGGGTCTTCAAGTATGCCGTCACGTAGGCGACGAAGCCGTAAGCCGCCGAGTGCGACTTGTTAAAGCCGTAGCCGGCGAACTGCTCCATCAAATCGAACAGCTTCGCAACCTTGCGTTTTGGAAAGCCCTTCTCCTCGGCGCCCTTGACGAATCGCTCTCGCTGCGCCGCCATCTCTTCGGCGTTTTTCTTGCCCATGGCGCGGCGCAGCAGGTCGGCTTCGCCGAGCGAGTAGCCGGCAATGCGATTCGCAATCTGCATCACCTGCTCTTGGTAGACAATCACGCCGTAGGTCTCTTCGAGCAGGCCCTTTAGCTCGTCGAAGTCGTACGTAACCGGCTTGCGGCCATGTTTGCGCTCGATAAAGTCGCTCACCATGCCGCCCTGGATCGGCCCGGGGCGATACAGAGCATTCAGGGCAATCAGGTCTTCCAACCTTTCCGGCTGGTAGCGGCGTAGGATGTCCCGCATGCCCTCGGACTCGAACTGGAAGACGCCGCTTGTCAGGCCGCGGGACAGCAAATCGAACGTCTTCTTGTCGTCGAGCGGCAAGTCCTCGGTCTTGATCTCGATGCCCTTGCGGTTTCTGAGAAGCCGCAACGCTTCGTCGATGACCGTCAGCGTCGTCAGTCCGAGGAAGTCCATCTTGAGCAACGACAGTTTGTCGAGGCTCTTCATGTCGTACTGGGTAACGATTTCGTCCTTGGCCGTTTTGTAGATCGGGACCAGCTCTTGTAGCGGCTGCGGCGCGATCACGACACCCGCCGCGTGTACTGACGGATTCCGCGCCACGCCCTCCAGCTGCAGCGCTGTCGCCATCAGCTTGGCGACATGCGGATCCTTATCCATCTGCTCTTGCAACGCCGGTTCCAGCTTGATGGCGTCCTTGAGCTTGATATTGAGGACGTTCGGCACCATCTTCGTGAGCCGCTCTACTTCGCTGAACGTCATATCCATCACGCGCCCCACGTCTTTGATGGCCGCCTTCGCGGCCAGCGTGTTGAACGTAATGATCTGCGCTACCTGCTCGCGCCCGTACTTCTCGGTCACGTATTGGATGACTTCGCCGCGACGGTGCATGCAGAAATCGATATCGATATCAGGCATGCTGACGCGCTCGGGATTCAGAAATCGTTCGAACAGCAGCCCATACTGCAACGGATCGATGTCGGTGATCTCCATGCAATAGGCAACGAGCGAGCCGGCGGCCGATCCGCGGCCCGGGCCGACCGGGATATCGCCGGATCGAGCGAAGCGGATGAAATCCCAGACGATCAGGAAGTACCCGGAGTACTTCATGCTTTGGATGATCCGGATCTCGTGATCCAGCCGCTCGCCGTAATCTTCGATGCGCTCCTTCAGCCTGCCGGCCCGCGCGAGCTGCTCCAGCCGCCCGCGCCGCTTCTCGAAACCCTGCCGCGCGACCCACTCGAAGTACGTGTCGGTCGAGTGCTCTTCGGGAACATCAAACTTCGGGAACGGGTCGCCGACTTTCTTGATCTTGAGATCGCACTGCTCGGCGATCTCCCAGGTGCGGTTGAGCGGGTCTTCATTGCCGTCGAGCGCCTTTAGCATTTCCTGGCGCGTCTTGATGTAGAACTCCTGCGTCGTGAACCGCATGCGGTTCGGTTCGTTGATTAGCTTGCCGGTTTGGATGCACAGCAAGACATCGTGTGACCCCGCGTGGTCGCTCGTTAGGTAGTGTGCGTCGTTCGTCGCGACGAGCGGGATTCCTGTTTCGCGGCTGAGCTTCAGCAGGTGGGGAATCAGCTCTTTGTCTTGATCGAGACCATGGTCCTGAATCTCAAGATAGAAGTTTTCTTTGCCGAATATGTCCTGGTAGTTGTAGGCAAGGCGGCGACCCTCGTCGTAGCCTTTCTGGAGTAGCGCTTCATTGAGGTCGCCCCGCAGGCACGCCGAAGTGCAGATCAGGCCCTTGCTGTGGGCGGCGAGCAGGTCTTTGTCGATGCGGGGCTTGTAGTAGAAGCCCTCCAGGTAAGCCGTTGAAACCAGCTTGATCAGATTCTGGTAGCCGGTCTGGTCTTTACACAGCAGCAGCAGGTGGTTGTAGCGGTCGGTCTCGCTACGGGTCTTATGGCCTTCTCGCGAGACGTAGACTTCACAGCCGATAATCGGCTTGATGCCGCGCTTGGTCGCTTCGGTGTAGAACTGGACTGCCCCGAATAGATTGCCATGGTCGGTGATCGCGATCGCCGGCATCTCCTGCTTCTCGGCCAAGTCCATGAGCTGGCCGATCTCGCAAGCGCCATCGAGCAGAGAGTAATCGGTGTGGCAGTGGAGGTGGACGAATGGGGCGGACATCGCGGAACTGTTTCAGTATAAGAACGCCCCGCGTCCAAATCAATGCGCCTGCCCAGGCGCCCCGATGCCACCAACTTTGTGGGGGGCTCCGCGTTTTTCGGTTGGCAAACGTCTATTCTTGAGAGACATCCGTCGTTCGGTCCCGCCTCCGGCTGCTACCGTTCGATGATTTCCTTCGTCAAACAGGAAACGTGAGTCACGTTTGTGCGTATACCTTTTAGCCTTCAAGCCTCCGAAGGCCACTCTGTCATTGAAAAACAAATCCCTATGAGACAAAACCCCGTTTGGATCCTGATTCCCGCTCTGCTGCTTGCTTCGGTTCCGGCCCACGCTCAACAAACGCAACCCGGCCAGTACGCGCAAGGCGCCGGCACCTGGCCGAACTTCGCTATCTATAAGCCGGCCGATGTTGCACCGGTCGATCTCGCCGATTCGCCGCGCATTGACCGCCTCATCCGCGAAGGCAAGTTGCATCTGTCGCTGGCGGACGCCGTCGCGCTGGCGCTCGAGAACAACCTCGACATCGCCGTCGCCCGTTACGGCCCGCAAGAGGCTGATGCCGAGATCCTTCGTACCCGCGGCGGCGGTGTGACGCAGGGCATCAATACTGCCGTCGGCGCGGCGTCAACCGGACAGTCGGCGGCGGGGCCCGGTAGTGGCGGGCAGGTCACTGGGCTCTCGGGGACGGCTTTTCCAGGGGCGGGAACAGCCGGAGGGGGCGGTGGAGCGGTTGCGAATCTCGACCCCGTGTTTACCTCAAGCATCGGCTGGAACCACTTCACTAATCCCCAATCGAGTGATTTCGTTGCTGGCACGAGCTCGGTCGTGGTGGATACGAGCCGTCAGCAAATGGGCTACTCGCAGGGGTTCCTCACCGGAACAAGCTTTCAGCTCAACTTCACGAATACGGGGTCGGAGAACAACATCGACCGCAACAACTTCAATCCGTCGCTCAATTCGAATCTCGGCCTGACGGTCTCGCAGCGCCTTACCCAGGGCTTCGGGCGCGGCCTGAATTCGATCAACATCAGCGTCGCCAAGAATAATCGCGAAATTTCCGACCTTGCGTTCGAGGAGCAAGTCATGACCACGGTCAACAGCGTGGTCGGTCTCTACTGGGACTTGGTCGGATTCGCGGCCCAGGTCGAGGCTCGCCGCCTTGACCTCGAACTCTCGGAGAAGCTCCTCCGCGACAACAAACGCAAAGTCGAGCTCGGCCTGCTGGCCGGTATCGAAGTGATGCGCTCCGAAGCCCAGGTGGCGGGCAGCCGCAACCAGCTTACGCAGGCCATCCGCACGTTCCGCGAGTAGGAGGTTGTCCTCAAGAATGCTCTCAGCAAGAACGGCCCCTCGGGCGCCGCGTTCTCTGGCGTGGAAGTCGTGCCCACCGACCACATCGTCATTCCGGAGATCGAGCCTATCGAACCCCTGCAAGACCTCGTTGCTCTCGCGCTTCAGGCGCGGCCGAATCTGGTGCAGTCGCGTATCAACCTGACGAACTCCGATTTGCGCGTGAAAGGCGTGCGCAACGCCATGCTTCCGTCGCTCGATCTGGTCGGCACCGCGACCAATAATGCGCTCGCGGGCACGGTTAACCCTGACTTGGCGAACATCCCCGGCGTGGGACAGCCCAATCCGTTCTTCGTAGGCGGCTTCGGAACCGCCCTCGGCCAGATCTTCCGGCGCAATTTCCCCGACTATGGAGTCCGCCTGCAACTGACCATCCCGCTCAAGAACCGCCAGGCGCAGGCCGACATGACACGCCAGCTCATCGCCCGCCGCCGGCAGGATCTCCAGATCAGGCAACAAGAGAACGACGTCAAGCTGCAGGTCGAGCAGGCCCTCGTGCGGCTGCAGCAAGCCCGCGAAGCCTATGAGCAGGCCCGCGACGCACGAACCCTGCAAGAGAAACTTCTCGACGCTGAAGAGCGCAGTTTCGCGCTCGGCAACTCGAATAACTTCCAAATCGTGCAAGTCCAGCAGAACTTGGCCGGCGCGCGCGTCAACGAGATTACCTCGATGACGGCCTACATCAAGGCCCGCGCCGATCTCGATTTCTCTACCGGTCGGACGCTTGAGGCCAACAACGTGTCGATCGAAGAAGCCTACAACGGTGACGTCACCAAGAATCCCGACCCCTTACCCCCCAACGGCTAGCAAACGCCAGAGCGCTGGCCAGCCTCCTTGGGTTGGCGGGAGTGGCGCCGGTCCGCGCATCGCCCGTACTCGGCCTAGAAGCGCCGGGTTGGTTGTGGGGTGCCGCGCAGCCGTTGGCGGCTGGGGCTGTCGGATTCCATCTGAAGGGTCTTCTTCTCGCGGTTCCGCATTACTTCGATGCCCACGGTTTCGCTGTCGGCCGATCGAATGACGCTACGGAACTGGCGCGGCGTCCGGATGGCTTCGCCGGCGGCGGAGGTGATCACGTCTCCGGCTTGCAGACCGCCGCGGCCCGCCGGAGAGTTCGGGTCGACGGAACGCACGAGCAGTCCTTCTTCGACTCCGAAGTGTTTCGCCAGTTGGTCTTCGAGGGATTCCAGTTCCGCGCCCAGCACTTGCGTGCGCAAGACGAGCGCAGGAACCTCCACGTTGAAGGTGGGCATAGTGAAGTCGGCACCGGGCTTCTCGCAGTCTTCGCCGTCCTTGCAACCCAGCCGGAACCTGAACTGGGTGGGCTTCCGCTCTCCGATCTTGGCGGTCAGAGTGGTCTGGTTGCTATTTCGCCAAACCGTGACAGGCACTTCGCGTCCGACCGGTGTCTCCCGTACCAACCGCATGAAGTGCTCGACGCCGGCCACCTTCTCGTGACGAAACTCCACAATCACGTCGCCGCCCTCGATTCCGCCTTTTTCGGCTGGGCTGCCCTTAGCCACACTTGTAATCTCGACACCGTACACGGAGGGCATCTTGAGCGCCCGTGCCCGCTCGGCGTCGAGTTCGATGATATGCACGCCGAGAAAGCTGCCGCCCGGCGTGAGCTGCGAACCATAGATGTTGTAGGTCGCAGTGGGCGGATTCGGTCGCGGAGGTAGAGGCGGGATCGGCTGTGCCGAGGCCAGCGCCAGCGGAATCATACAGCCTAGGCCCAATCGTGACCACAGTTTCATCTTCATTCTCTTCATCCCGATTCCCTTGGTTACTCTAGTCTGCGGATCTTGATCTGTCCGGCGGTATTGAGAATACGCAATACCGGGCCGCCGCCATTGAGCACCCCTTCCGCCGTAACCGAGGCAGGTCCGAAGCTGTCTTCGTCGCGGCGAACACGGATCGCGGAGAAGTCACTCTGAATGCGGTTGGGGTTGCCGGCTAGTTCCACGATGGCGTCAATGGTGACCTTGAGATCGGCCGGCAGCCAGACATCGATCGACCCAACATTCGTTTCGAGCAAGGAATCTCCGAGCGGCCGGCCGGAAAGAAAATACACCTGAATGCTGCCGGTGGCGTTAGCCGCCACCACGGCGCCCGCGACGTCGCGCAGATAGATCTTGCCGCCGGCTGTCTCGACCCGAACACCTTGCGGCGCGGATGTGACGTTCACCGAACCACCCGCGCTTTCAGCTCGCACACGGCCGCCGACATCGTTGATCTTGATCGTGCCACCGGACGTGCCGGCAATCAGGTCGCCGGCGATCTTTTCGGCTGTGATGCCGCCGCCGGCCGTCTCCGCCCGCACCGTCCCGCGCACATTCGTAGCGCTGATGCTGCCGCCGCTGGTCGTAAGCGTCGCGTTAGCACGCCCTCCATCAAGGGTGATCGAGCCTCCAGCCGTGTCGCACAGGATCTCGCCGCCGATGGACGTGAGAGTGATGTTGCCACCGGCCGTATTCGCGCGAACCGATCCCTCAACGTCCTCGACGGTGATCGATCCGGCGTGCGTATTGGCATTCAATCGGCCGAGCAAAGATCGCACCCGCAAAGACCCTCCCTCCGAATCCACAACGGCGCGATGGGTCCGATACGGCACGCGAATCTCGAGTTCAGACGAGAAGCCGCAGCGGCGGCAGCTCGGGCTCTCATTCGAAATGACTGCCGTTACGTTCTGCAGCGCGGCGGCGACGGGCGCCTGCTCGAGAAGCCGTTCCGCTTCTTCGAGCTTCGCGGCACGCAGCTTTCTCGTGACCTTGTAGCGGATGTCTTTCCCGCTATCTCCTTGCACCGAGATAGGGCCCACGGATGTGATGCGGAGGCGCGTTCCGGCGGGGATGGCGCCTTCCTTGACCTCCACCCAATAGCCCCCTTCCTTGCGGATGGCGGCGGCGGCCGGCAGCACGAGCCCGAGGGCGAGCAGCATCAGAAGCAGGTTGCGGTTTCTCATCACAGAAGTCCTGGGCTCAGAAACGGTCGACCGAAGCATTCAGGTCCTGAAGAACCCGTCTTGATTGCAGTCGCACGTACTCGTTGTTTTCCGTCTCGACGAGCTCTTGGAGTACGCCGGCCAAACCGCGGTCGGGCTGCACGGCGAGCATATCAATGGCATAGACGCGCATGCCGGGATTGGAGTCACGGCGCAGCACTTCAACGAGCGCGTTGCGAACTTCCGGGTCGGCCATGTGAGGCCGCAAGGCGTCCAGGGCCTTCAGGCGCACCCCAGGGTTATTGTCGCCGAGCATCGACCCGAGCAGTGTCCGGCGGACGTCTTGGTTCTCCGCCTGTCCCCTCAAGACATCGAGCGAGTCGAGCCGCACACCCGAGTTGGCAGCGTTACGGACACTGGAAAGCAACAGGCTGTGAATCTCAGGGTCGCTGGAAGGTCCGCTGATCGTGCGGCGGTGTACTTCCTCGACGATGATCTCGACGCGGTTGTTCTGGGGATCGCGAGCGATGGACTCGATGCCGCTGAATCCCATCTCCGGCTGAAAAGGGATGGTCGTGGCGCCAATCGTGGTACCGGCTGGGGGCTTCTCATGCCATGCAAACTCGTTGGCGGCGCCGCCATTGGTCGCGCGTCCGACGAAAAAAACCGCGATGAGGGAGGCCGCTATCAGGGCAGGTTGCCAGGGCAGCCCACCGCCGCGGCCGGCGGAAAACCATGCGCCGACGCGGCCCCAAGCGCTGACCGTTTCAGGCTCAGAGCGGTAGACCTCGCGCATCAGGTCGTGGCGGCACTCAGCCAGCAGCGAATGGCTGACTTCAGCCGAGACGCGCGTATTCATGGCGGCGAAGAAGCGGCGTTCTTCCTCGATCAGTGCCGCGCACGAGACGCACTCATCAATGTGCTCTTCGAGGGCTTCGGTCTCGGCGGGCGCCAATTCGCCATAGAGATAGAGACTGACTTGGGATGGGATGTGTTCGCAGCTCATCGTGGCAGGTCCTTCAAGGCCTCTCTTAGCTTGCGGTGCGCCCGGAACAGGCAGTTTTTCGTGGCCTCCTCGCTGATCGAAAGCATTTCACCGATCAGCCGCAGCCGCAGCCCTTCGTAGTGCTTGAATTCGAAAACAGTTCGTTCCTTCGGCGTCAGTAAGTCCAAGGCGTCGCCGATGCGGCCGGCCATCTCGTTGCGGGCGAGCGCCTGGTCCGGATTGCTGGCCGCGCGGCCGTCGGAAGCTAAGTCGAGCGGGCCCGGTGTGTCGTCGCTCGTCTCGCGCGCCGCCCATTGATCCTTCCGAACGCTCTTGCGCCGCAGCGAATCGAGGCAGACGTTGGTGGCGATGCGGTAAAGCCATGTGTGAAAACTGCATTGGAAGCGAAAGTTCTTGAGACTCTTGTAAGCGCGCAGGAAGGCTTCCTGGTAGGCGTCGCGGGCGTCCTCTTCAGACCGCAGTATGTTCAGCGCAACGCGGAGCACACTACGGTCGTAGAGCCGCACGAGGTGCTCGAAGGCGTCGTGATCCTGCTGCTGAGCGGCCTGGATCAGCGCTTTCTCGCTGATCGGATCCGCCCGCGGCCGGGCCGCCACACTGACTGTCTCCACCCTAGCTGCCTGCAATTAAGTAAGACGCGCGGGAGCGCAAAAAGTTAGTTAGCCTGCATCCCAATCCTCGTCCACGGGTGAGACGAGGTCCTTTTCCCAGAGCACGCTTCCGATGAGGGATGTAGTTTCATGCCCGCCGACGCGCACGATCTTCGCGACCGGTTCGCCCCGTTGTGTGCTCTCAAGCACAGCACCGCAGCGGGCCTCGAACATGTCGGCTGGTATGGTTTTGTCGGCCATAGCTAAGCTTTGCTATGACCGCATTATGCTCGATGGGCCTGTGTCGGTGATTCACTTTGCTAAGTGCTCCTCGGTCCAGGCCAGATGCCGCTTGGCAACATCAAGCAGAAACTTAGGCTCGGTGGGGCCGTGGGGGGTACGCGGGTAGACGACCATCTGAGTCTTGACGCCGCGGCGCTTAAGCGCGTTGTAGAACTCGTAGCCCTGCGAGATGGGGACGCGAAGATCCTCTTCGCCGTGCAGGACGAGCGAGGGCGT
Source organism: Acidobacteriota bacterium (assembly GCA_027624045.1). Classification (GTDB taxonomy): domain Bacteria; phylum Acidobacteriota; class Terriglobia; order Bryobacterales; family UBA6623; genus JAPPLB01. The sequence goes on along the minus strand of JAQBUE010000076.1, from coordinate 10,319 downwards.
CTTAACGTTTTGAACGTAGTTCATCGGCGAATGCTTGCGGTAGCCTTCGAAGTTCTCCCAAGGCTCGCCCTTGAAGTAGCCGGGCAGGAAGTCGAGAATGTCGGAGGTGCCGGTAAAGCTCCACAGATTCGTCACCGCGGCACCGACGCAGGCTGCCTTGAAGCGATCAGTTTGGCCGACAACCCAGCTTGTCATGAATCCGCCATAGCTCCAGCCCATGACCACCATGCGGTCGGGGTCGGCTACGCCCATCTCGATGACGTGATCGACGCCCGACATGATGTCTTCGTAGTCGCCGCCGCCCCAGTCGTTCATGTTGGCCGTGCGAAACGCGAGTCCGTAGCCGGAGGAGCCGCGCGGGTTGGGCCGCAGCACGGCGTAGCCTTCCGAGGCGAAAGCTGCGCGGGGATAAAGGCCGCGCGCGCCGATAAAGGTCTCCGTAAAAACGCCCATCGGCCCGCCGTGGATCTCAAGCACGAGTGGTGCGCGCGCGCCCCGTTTGTAGCTGACGGGGTAGGTCAGCAGGCCTTCGATCTCCATGCCGTCTTTGGACTTCCAGCGAATGACTTCCGTCATCCCGAGCGGCGGCAGGGTAAGGTTGCCGTGGGCGTCGCTGGACTTGGTTGCCTTTCCGCTCTTGACATCGAAGACGTAAGCTTCGACAGGCTTGGTGAGACTCTCGGCGGCGGCCCCGATATGAGTGCCGGTCGCGTTGAGACGCGAGCCGCCGCCATTGGAGGCAAGTGCGCCCGTCTCGGGGAAGCCGAGATTCCGGGGCTTGCCATCGAGATCCATGCCGACCAGAACATTGCGGACACCCTGCGTTTCGGTAAAGAGCACTCGCTTGGAATCAGCTGAGAAGCCCAGCAGGTTCGTTCCGCGGCCTCCCTCGTCGTGGGTGAGAGCGAGTGTGCGTTGCTTTCCGGTGCTGAGATCCTTGACGATGAATCGCCCTTCACCGGCCCAGTTTCTGACCGTGCTGCTGCGCAGGTACGCGAGTAACTTGCCGTCAGGTGAATATTTCGGGGAGCGCTCGGAAACCTCGTCGGCCGCCACCTTCTTGACAGTTTTGTTTGCGACCTCAATTTCGGAAATATCCGCCTGCATCCAGTGATCGGGTTCGTTCCGTGGCTGGTGTTCGAAGACGATCTTTCTCGAGTCAGGCGACCACTCAAAGTCGGTGATGTGGTTCGTGCCGTCGACGAGTTGCCGGGGCGTTCGGTCCTGTGCGCCGGGGCCGGAAGGTGCCATCCACAGGCCGTTGTTTTTGGCGTCTTCGTCGATGACCCGGAAGTCGCGTTTCTGCTTTTTCGCTTTCTCGATGTCGGCCTTCTTCTTGCGGCCAGTGAAGGCCAACCAGCTACCGTCGGGAGAAACGCGGAATCCGCCAATGGAACCTTCCCAGTCGGTGATGCGCTCGGCCTCACCGCCGCTAACGGCAATGCGCCAAATATTTCGTTCTCCCGAACGGCTGGAAACGAAATAAACGAAACCGCCATCGGGGGTGAAGGCGGGGGAGCTGGCGCTTTTCTCGCCGCGGGTCAATTGGAGGCGGCGCGTACCGTCGGCCAGAGCGACATGGATTTGCGTGACCATCTCGCTCTTCTCTTCCTCCATCACGGCCGTGGTCCGGGTGTAGGCGACCCAGCGGCCGTCCGGCGAGGGGACAACTTCCCCAATTGTGTCGACTTGCATCGAAAGCTCGGGCGTCCAGACGGGGCTGGTTTGGCCCCAGGCGGCAGGTCCCCAGACAACAGGCAGGCAGAGCAGGGCGAGCAAGACGAGGCGGGTTTGCATGGAAGTATACTAGCCGCATCTTACCGGCCGCGGCTGGCGGCCATGTTCGCGGAGCCGCGCGCGGCGCACCCCTCAGTTCCCCGCAATCACAACGGCGTTCAACGCTACTCCCAGCCGTAGGCCTTCATCATCACGTGCAATAAATCCGTGTTGCGAACGAACCCGGAAATGCCTTCGGCCGCGGGGCCTTGCGCGAAGACAGGCACTTGCTCCGCGGTATGGCTTCCCCCAATCTCGATCGACTCAAAGATGTCTTTGGTTCGCCCCTTACTGCGAGGCATCCGGAGGTCATAGGAATGATCAGCGGTGACCAGGATCAGCGTGGGCGTCTCTTTGAAAGCGTCAGCGGTCTCATGCACGATTTGATCCATCCGGATGGCGCCTTCGATGGATTTGTCGGCTTCCGAGAAGTGGTTGTTCGACTCGACCATCAGAAAAAAGCCTTTCGGGTTCCGGCTGAGGATTCGAGTCGCCACGTTCACGGCCGCCGTCAAATCGAAATCCGCCTGGTGCGCCACCTCGAATATCCCCACCACCCTTGTCGCATCCTGGGGAATAGTCGCCAACAGTGCTGGATCTTGGACGTAAAGATATCCTGCCTTCTCAAGCCGGGATGGAATATCAAGGCCGATCTCTCGGCACCCTTTCCGTAACCTTTCATAGCCGGTTCCGATCAGAACATCGACGCCGTCACCGAAGGCTGGATCGAGCAGTTGCGCGAACGTCTTCCCCCATTCGTCGCGCTCGTTGCTGTGTGCGTAACAAGCCGCGGGGGTTGCGTCGGTGACGCCGCTATTCGTCACCAATCCTGTCGAGAGCCCGTGTTCTTCGGCATATTCGAGAATCGTTTTCAATGTCCTGCCATCCGCTGAGCCGCGCTTGCCCTCCGGCCCCTGCGAAAGAACGCCGTTGTTCGTCTTTTGCCCGGTGACGATAGCGGTCATTCCCGCCGCCGAATCCGCTACCCAACTCGATGCCGCGGACGTATCGGACAGGCCAAAGTGGGGCATGCGGTGGACGTAGAGTCCTTGCGGGTCGCCTGTAGCTCTTACGCTCGCGGCGTGCCATGTCGCTAGGCCGGTTCCGTCGCCGAGGAACAAAACGACGTTCTTGGCGCGCTGCGTGGGCGGATTTGCGCTCCAAGCGCGCGTACCCGCCGCCACGGTGAGAAGCGCGAGAGCGATGATCGAAACGGGAGCGAGTCGGATTCTTGTCATGGTTATTACCGTCAAAGGTCCAGGTTAGCTCTTGCGGAATTCAATCTGAAATTCACTCGGGATTCATCGTGCAGCCAGTGAGGAGTCAGCCCAGCTGGACTAACTTCCTCTAGCGCACGATGAACCAGTCATTGTGAAGGTCGGGTTTGTTGTAGAGCAGTTCTTCGTCGCTGTTGTGGCGCATGACTTTGCGGCCGGCGGCGTTGGCGATGGCGTGACCGGCAGCGGTGTCCCACTCCATCGTGGGACCGAAGCGCGGGTAGACGTCGGCCGTGCCTTCGGCGACGAGGCAGATCTTGAGCGAACTGCCCATCGCCATGAATTCCACTTTGCCATGCGCTCGGCGTTGCTCGTCGATGAACGCGTCCATTTCCGGTGTGGGGTGAGAGAGACTGCCGGCGATGATAACGCCGCTGTGTTCCGCACCGTTGCCCAGTGGCAGAGGCGTTTCCTTGCCGGCTACGGTCTTCCAGGCGCCGCAGCCGACCACGCCGTGATAGAGCTGATCGAGGACGGGCGCGTAGATAACGCCGAGTGTAGGTTGTGAGTCCTCAATGAGCGCGATGTTGACAGTGAATTGGCCGTTGCGCTTGACGAATTCTTTCGTGCCGTCGAGCGGGTCGACCAGCCAGAAGCGGTCCCAGGTACGGCGCAGTTCGTACGGGGTTTGTTCGGTGCCTTCCTCGGAGAGTACGGGAATGTCGGGATAGCGTTTGCGCAGTCGTTCGGTGATGACGCGGTGAGCGCGCAGGTCGGCTTCCGTGAGAGGGGAGGTGTCGCTCTTTCGCTCAACTTCGAAGTCCGTTCCGTAGACTGCAAGAATGGCTTCGCCGGCCTGGCGGGCGGTGCTCAGCAGGTACTCGATTTCGGCGGCGCTCGTTAGGTTCATCGGAATCCTATGCATCTACGCGGGCGGTTCTGAGAAGCAGAACCAGCCGCTGTCAAACAGCCTTGCGGCGATGGGTCTTTAAGATTTCTTGCGCGTGTTCAACTGCCGATGCCGTCACGCTTTCGCCTGACAGCATGCGCGCCAGTTCCGCGACTCGCTCGGGCTCTGACAATTCGGCGATGGTGGCGAAGGTCTTCTTCTTATCCTCGCGCTTCTCGACGAAGTAATGTGCATCGGCGAAACCGGCGACCTGTGATAAATGCGTGACGCACAGCACCTGATGGCCGCGCGCCAACTGTTGCAAGCGGCGGCCGACGGATTCGGCGACGCGGCCCCCGACGCCGCTGTCGATCTCATCGAACACGAGCGTGCGCGGAATCGAGCCCTCTTGTTGGGAGAGAGCCGGGAGCAAGCAGGTCTTCAGCGCCAGGGTCACTCTCGAAAGTTCGCCGCCCGATGCGACGGTGGCGAGCGGGCGGGCGGGTTGGCCCGGGTTGGCGGAGATTAAGAAGCGAACGCGGTCGATGCCGGAAGCGGACCAGGCGGCCTCGTCGCCGTCTTCGAAACTCACTTCGAAAACCGATCTTTCCATGGCGAGAGCCGCCAGTTCTTTCTCGACCAGCGACTTCAATCGTCTGCCGGCCTGGAGGCGTTTCTCGGAAAGAGCCCCTGCCAGATCCTCGTACAGGCGGCTCAGTTCCTTCTTCTTTTGCTCGGCTTGCTCGATCTGTGCGTCGCTCGACTCGATGTCGGCGAGCCTTTGCCCGACATCAGCGCCGTAGGCGATGACCTCGGGTAGCGATGGGCCGTACTTGCGTTTGAGCTTGTCGATCAGAGCGAGACGGTCCTCGATGTCAGCGAGGCGCCGTGGGTTCGGTTCGAGGCGGTCAAGGTACGAACGCAGCTCTAGAGCAATGTCGTCCACCGAAGCACGAGCGCCGGCGAGCGGTTCGGCCCAGCTCGCGGCCGTATTGCTATAGCGCGACAACTCCTCGACGTCGCGCTTGGCGGCGGCGAGTTGAGCGGTCACCGAATCCGCCGAGTCGTAGAGCGCGTCGTAGGCGCGGGCGGCCGTTTCCTTCACGTGCTCAATGTTGTTGAGGACAGCGCTCTCGCGCGTCAGTTCGTCTTCCTGGCGTGCATCGAGGTTGGCCTCGGAAATCTCGCGGTGCTGGAAACGGTACAGGTCGAGTAAACGGAGCCGCTCCTGCTCGTTGCCCCGCAATTCATCGAGCCGGGACTGGAGCCTGCGCCATTCCCGGTACGTCTCGCCGACCCGCTCCGCGGCGGATCCGGTTCCGGCGAAGGCGTCCAGCATCTCGAGTTGTGCTTTGGGAGAGAAAAGATGCTGCTGCTCATGCTGCCCGTGAATGTCGCCGAGCGCGTCAGCCAGTTCGCGGAGCACGGTGAGCGTCACGATCCGGCCGTTTACATAGGCGCGTGATTTGCCGTTTTCGAGGATCTCGCGCTCGACGATGAGTTCGCCGTCATCGAGTTCGATGGGCGTGTTCGGTTTTGTTTGGGCGTCGATCTCGAATACGCCGGCGACGCGGGCGCGCCGGCAACCGGGCCGAATCAGCTCGGACGAGGCCCGCGCTCCGAGCAGCAAAGACAGCGCATCCACGACGATGGATTTGCCGCTCCCGGTTTCGCCGGTGAGCAGATTCAGGCCGCGGTGAAAGCGGACGCGAAGTTTGTCCACGACGGCGTAATTCTCGATATTGAGCTCAAGCAGCATGAGGTGAAGGCGAGTGATCGTCGATTGTCCGCGCGGCGGGGGACGGATGGCGGCGAAAAAAAGTGTAACCGCACGGCAGCGGTCCCGCGTCCAAGCTACAACGTACGTAGTTTAGTATGTGTTACATTTTGGATGTTGAGTCGCCTTGGGGCGGCTCGAAGGCGTTCCCTGATTGGCCGGCTGCACTGAGGAGAATCGGCTTTGGTTTCTAAAGGCTGGTTTGTGTAGGCGGCGACAGGCGAGCGGATAAGTCTGCCGCTTAGAATTCTTTTGGACGGCCGAGAACCGCCCGAGGAGACGTCTTGATAGCACCAACCCTTGCCCTCCTATTGCAAGCCGTAGATTCCGCCAGCGCAACCGAATCAGCAGTCGAATCCGCCGAAGCGGTGGAAGCGGCGCTGAGCGCGGCCACCTCTCCAGAGAACGGGTTTCTTGATCTTGTCCTACAAGGCTCACTGTCGGCGTTGCTCGTGCTGGGGATCCTCGCGGCGTTTTCGGTGGCTTCGTGGGCGATCGTGTTTTCCAAGTCTAGTCTGCTGAAAACGTCGCGTAAGAACGACGGGAACTTTCTCAAGACCTTCCGGCGTGTGGGACAGCTTGCGGAACTGAACGCGGCCAGCGAACAGTTTCGCCCGGCGCCGCTGGTGACGGTTTTCGAGTTTGGGTACGAAGAGGTGGCGCGGCAGGTGAATCAGCTTGGCAAGCTGAAGAACGGCGCGGCGCTCGAGCGCTGCCTGCAACTCGGCATCAATGAAGAGGTCGCGCATCTTCAAAAGAACATGGGCTGGCTGGCGACAACTGCTTCCGCGACGCCATTCATCGGGCTATTCGGGACGGTTTTGGGCGTGCTCGAAGCGTTTCGCGGCCTAGGAGAAGCTGGCGGCGCAACATTGCGCGCCGTGGCGCCGGGCATCGCCGAGGCTTTGATCGCGACGGCGTTCGGGCTGTTCGCGGCCATTCCGGCCTTGATCTTTTTTAATATGTTCTCGCAGCGCATCCGCGAGATTCGCGCTCGCATGCAAGATTTCGGCCTGGAATTTTACAACCTCGCCGAGCGCAGTTACGGAGAAACCGATGGCGTTCACGAACCAGAACGAGCCGGACGAATCGATCGCTGAAATTAATGTCACGCCGTTCGTCGACGTCGTGCTGGTGCTGCTGATCATCTTCATGATCACCGCGGGCGTGGTCGAGTTCGGCATCGAGATTGACGTGCCGCGCACGCGCGAGGTCGCCAGCACGAGCGAGGATTTCGATTTCGTCAACATCACTTCGAACGGCGAGTTGTATTTGAACACCGAGCCGATCAGCATCTACGACATCGTTCCTCGCATCAAGGAACGGCAGGGCGGCAAAGGTACGGGCGTTTATGTGCGCGCCCATAAGGAAACGCCGTGGGAGGTCGTGGCGCAGGTCGTCGCTGAATGTGGGGCGGGCAAGTTACAGGTCAACATGGTGACCAAGCCGTTGGAGCGGAATCCTCGACGGAATAAATGAACACGCACGCCAATCCTCTGGAGCAGGCCGAGCCTCTGAGCAAGCCGCTGATGATTTCGATCACGTGCCATGTGGCGCTGGTCGCGTCCACAATGGTGTGGGGACTTTTCTATACACCCATTTCGCTCGGAGATCCGACCGGTGAGCCGGGCGGGGCAGTGGTCGTGAATCCGGTCAACGGGATTCCGCTGCCGCGGACGAACTCCCAGATGGAGAACGAGGTCGCGAATGACACCGAGAGTAACGTCCCGTCGATTCCCGAGCCACGCGCCGAACTCGCTCCGCCGGAACCCGTTCCTGATCAAGAGACGGTTCCCGTTGAGAACGAGCGCAAGCGGCGCAAACCGCAAGCGGCTAATCAACAGGCTTACCAGCCGGAGATCAAGGAAAATCAGCTCTCGTCGTCCACCGGCGCGGCCGTCAGTTCTCCGCTTTACACCGGGAACCAGCCACCCAGCGGCGGCGGCGGCGTCGGCTTCGGCACTGGCAGCCCGTTCGGCGCCCGCTTCGGTTGGTACGCTGACGCGCTGCAACGCCGTCTGGCCGAAGAGTGGCGCAAGTCGTTGGGCCAGTCACGGGGCGCCAGCTCCAAGCCGGCTGTGATGACCTTCACTATCATGAGTAATGGCGCGATTAGTGATATCCGCGTCGCACGAACAAGCGGTAACCGCTCAGTAGACTACTCCGCTTTGCGGGCCGTAACGAACAGCAATCCATTCCAACCGCTACCGCGGGAGCTGTCGAGGCGTTCCATCAATGTCGAAATGTGGTTCCAACTGCGATGAAACAAAAAAACTTTCGTTCTAGCTTTATTTTCCTGTTCGCCCTCCTCACCGTTGGGGGGCTGCCCGCGCAACGAGCCGACGTGCAGGGCGTGATCACCGAGAACGCCCAAGCGCCGCGCATTGCCGTTCCCGAAATGCCGGGGTCGGCAAGCTTATCCGCTGAGGCAGCCGCGTTCAATGACACTCTGTGGAACGATCTCGACAGTTCCGCGCAATTCGAGATGGTCTCCAAGAGCTTCTACCCGCGGATGGCCCCCCGGCGACCCGAAGATCTCAAAGCGAACGACCAGAACATTCCCGAAGATAAGGGTGCACAGGGCTTTTGGTTGCGCGGCTGGGCGGACCCGCCCGTAACGGCGCGCTACCTGACGTTCGGCTCGATCGAGACCAGCGGCGACCGCATGGTTCTTTCCGGCTACCTGTACGATGCGACGGCGGAAGAGGTGCGCAGCGCGCATATTTTTGGGAAGCGCTATTTCTCGACCGCCGACGTGGCGGGCGCCAGACAGCTGGCCCACGACTTCGCCCGGGACATCCTGCAGAACCTCGGCCTCGGTACCGGCCTGGCCGGCTCGCGCATCTATTTCACGTCCGATCGCACCGGCTTTAAGGAAATCTGGGCGATGGACTACGACGGCTCGAACGAGCAACAGATCACACGCTACGAGAGCATCTCCATGACACCCGCGGTTTCGCCGGATGGTTCGCGCATCGCCTTCACAACCTTCGTCGAAGGGCTGCCCGGCATCTACATGCATTCGCTCGAAACGGGCCGTCGGTTGACGTTCTACAACCAGAAGGCCTCGCTGAATACGACGCCGAGCTTCCACCCCAACGGACAGCAGATCGCTTTTGCCTCCTCGGCGACCGGCCATTCGCAAGTCTACATCGCTGACCTGGACGGCAGAAATTTCCGGCGCATCTCCTACACCCGTGCGCTCGAAATCGACCCGGCGATCAACCCCAAGACCGGCACGCAGATCGCTTTTACTTCGGGCCGTTCGGGCTTGGCCCAGGTCTATATGATGGACATAGACGGCGCCAATGTGCGGCAGCTTTCGCTCGGCGGAGGCGATGCCGTACAAGCGGCATGGGATCCCCAAGGGGAAAATATCACCTTCGCCTGGACGCGCGGCTTCGAGCCGGGCAACTACAACATTTTTGTCATGAACGTCGCGACGCAAAAGCTCGTGCAACTGACCTACGGCGCCGGCCGCAACGAGAGCCCGTACTTTTCTCCGAGTGGCACGCACCTGGTCTTTTCGTCCAATCGTCTCGGCGATACGCAGATCTGGACCATGCGCGCTGACGGTTCCGACCTCAAGCGGTTGACGACAAAGGGCCGCAATGAATCACCGGTTTGGGGCGTGCGATAGACGAGACAATCTCGCCGGAACTCGGCGGTATCGCTTGCAATCTCTTGCAGACCTGCTATCATTGCCTTCTGCACCAGAATGTCTCACCGTTGTGATCTTAATAGTCTTTGAGGAGGCTTAGGGAGTCCCTATGTTACGGAAGCGTCAAATCGCGTTGATCTTTCTCAGCGTATTTCTAGCTGTATTTGCCGTCGGCTGTAAGAAAGAACCGCCGCCGCCACCACCACCACCACCGCCGCCTACAGCCGCACCGCCGGCGCCTGCGCGCCCGACGGTGAGCCTGACAGCGGAACCAAGTTCGATCGAAAGCGGCAAGTCCGCGACCCTGAAGTGGTCATCGACCGGCGCCACCAGTGCTTCGATCAATCAAGGCATCGGAGACGTCAGGACCAGCGGCAGCCGCGAAGTCTTCCCGACCCAAACCACGACCTACACCATCACGGTCAAGGGCCAGGGCGGGGAAGCGACCGCATCGTCTCAGGTTACTGTGCGTACACCACCACCACCACCGCCGCCGCAGCAGCCGACCGCCACACTCAGTGATTTGCTGAGCCGCGTTCGGGATGCTTATTTCGACTACGACTCGAACGACATCCGTGCCGATGCGGAATCGACTCTTCGTTCCAACGCCGGTACGTTGAATGACATCTTCCGCCAGATTCCCGACGCCCGGGTCGTGGTTGAAGGTCATTGCGACGAACGCGGGACGAACGAGTACAACTTGGCTCTGGGTGATCGCCGGGCAACCGCCGCGCGCGAATTTCTCATGAACCAGGGTGTCTCCGGCAGCAAGCTGACAACCATCAGCTATGGAGAAGAGCGGGCTCAGTGTTCTGAATCCGATGAGAGTTGCTGGCAGCGCAATCGCCGAGCTCACTTCTCGCCGGCGCAGTAACAGCGGTTCGACAAGTGTCAACGCGGGGTGTGATCGAGGACGGTTTTCCTCGGTCCACAGCATTTTCCAATCCAAGAATGATCCTGAAATGCGGTAGGTCGAGGCCGGGGACGAAATAGGGTGTG
>JAQBUE010000312.1 GCA_027624045.1 Acidobacteriota bacterium | reverse complement strand
CGGTCCTGATGGAAAGTCCAAGGTCGCGAGCCGCTGATCGCGGTCGTTAGGAGATAAGAAACGCACTAATGGCGACTGAAAACGATCCCCACGACTTGGAGCGGTTCGTTCTTGCCCAGAAGGACGACTTTTCGCTAGCGCTAGCGGAGATCCGCGCAGGCCGCAAGCAGTCGCATTGGATGTGGTATGTCTTTCCCCAGTTTGATGGTCTCGGGTTCAGCTCAATGTCCCGGCGGTTCGCCATCAAGAGCGTAGCCGAGGCCCGCGCATACCTACGGCACCCTGTCCTCGGGCCGCGACTGACGGAATGCTGTGAGGCCGCAATAGCTCTCGATGGGCAGTCAGCGGCCGAAGTGTTTGGCTCCCCCGACGATATGAAACTGCGGTCGTGCGCCACACTCTTCGCAGCCATATCGCCCCCTGGATCAGTGTTCGAGCATGTACTCGACAGATTCTTTCAGGGCTCGCGGGATGAGCAGACCGACTGCCTAATGCGCATTGCGACAGGGGCCAAGCATGCTGGCAACGGAACGCCACACTAGATGGCGGGGATACATAGTCGAGTTTATAGGCAACGCGACAGAGGCCCCCGCCGCTGCTGCGGTCTTCTGTTAGGAGAACAAAATGCCAAATGGCGGCTCGATCTGTTGTGCGGCTTGTGCGTATGGCCGCTCACCATCTCGCAAGTGCGATATCTTCGGTACGCCGGTTACGGTCTTCTTCCTTTGTCGCTCATTTCGGATGGCTGACCAATCGCATGAAGAGGCGGCGGATCATTGGCCGATACTCGGACGCCTGGCTGCCGGGGTTGTCTATGAAATCGAGAACTCCTACCCGAGCACAGGTTGCGACCCTGAGCCTCGCTTCCATGTGGCGCCGATCGATGCGCGCGATAAATAGGGCAACGATTACTCTATTCGTCCTGCGTCTATTACAAAAGTCGTGATGGCCTCAAGAACGCTGCTGCTCCTAACCAAGCAATGCAGCGGACTCGCGATAAAATCGGTCCTGATGGAAAGTCCAAGTTCGCGAGCCGCTGATTGCCGCCGTTGGGCCCGGAATAGGACTTCGCGTATCCCCGTTTGGGCTGCAACTATCTCTCCTGTGCGCGGGAATTGTTGCCCCGAATAGACAAATCGGTGTGGCTCAGATGTCATATTTGTATGGCAGAGGTCCTACGCATGGAAGACGACAACAACGAGAAGCGAATCAAGGCATCACTTGCGGCCAATGATATCTCGGCTTTGGACTTGATATGGAACGAGTATGCGTCGGACCTGCTGGGGTACCTGGTGACCATTCATGGTTCCCGTCATGTGGCGGAAGATACCCTGCAGGAGGTGTTCGTCACAATCGCGAGCAAGCGGGCTTATGTTGCGGCCGCCCGGAATCTCAAGGCGTACCTCTTCAGGCTGGCACGCAACACCGCGCTCAACCGGATCAAGCGGGAAGCCCGCAGGCGCGAGAAACTCCATCAGGCCGCCAATTGGCTGGAAATCGAGGCATCAGATGCGGGTGGGGAAGACCGGTCAGGGCTGTTGGCCGCCGCGCTGGCCCAACTGCCGGAGAAACAGAGGACCGTGGTCGTGTTGAAGTTCTTCAGGGACAAGACACTCGGCGAGATCGGAGACATGCTCCGGATTTCGGGGAATACCGCGGCCAGTCGGCTGCGGTACGGCATGGAGAAACTGAAACACCTGCTTACGGAGGAATCGCCATGAAGAATGCAGAACATGACCCCAGACTACTGGAAGAATGCCTGCGCGGATATCGCGTGGCGGCACCGTCGCCTGAACTTAAGGCGCGCGTTCTCGGCGCCGCGCGCGCGGCATGGAACGTGGCGCCGCTGGCCGACAATATTCCGTCGATTTGGCCCATCGTGCGCCTTGCCGCGTGCCTGGTCGCCGCAGCCATTCCCGTGTTCCTGGCGCACACGGCAGATTCGCCCTCGGGTGCACGGTCCGGTGTCCTGGAGCGCGAATCCGCCGACGTACGGGCCACCGCCGACCTGTGGGCAATGACCGGGCGGTCACAAATTGCGAGACTCCAGCGCCGGACCGCCGCGATGCGTGAACCGGATGGCGCGGACCTTCTGGCCGGGCATCTGCGGGCGCTGTCGGCCGAACTGCCACCGCATCGCACGAACGGCGGCTAAACATTCCTCCGCTCCGATAGACAAACCTGCCCTGGTTGGTTGTCTTTACTGTGAATCCCCGCAACTGCGGGACAGCAAAGCAAACCAGATGAAGGAGAATGAGCATGAAGAAACGGACAGCAAGCATCCTGAAATGGGTCGGAATCGTCGTTGTGGTATTGGGTTTCGCGTACGGAGCGATGGACTTCGCTTCGCGCCGCGCCCTCAAGCGCGAGTACGACGCCCTGCGGGCGGAAGGACGCCCCATGGAACTGCGGGAGATCGTCCCGCCGGCGATTCCCAACGATGACAACGCGGCCCTCGTCTACAACGCCGCCGTCCAGATGCTGCAAGCCGAGCCGCCTGTCAAACTGGATGGCTACGCTACGCCCTCCGGTCGTGTCATCGGGAATCTCTTCGAGCAGCTCGGCGATGTCGTCTCGACGGTTCTGGGGAGCCCAACCAATACTGTCGCGGCGGAACACGCCGCCCGGCTTCTTGACCATCCACGTGTCGTCGAGTTCCTGGCGACCATTGAGCGAGGCTCTGAAAGAGCCGGATACCGGCAGGAACTGGACTACACCCAGGGCGCGGGTTTACTCCTGCCGCACCTCTCCGACAATCGTGCTGTGTCGAGAACCCTGTCTGCGCTCGCGCGGCGGCAGGCGGCCGCCGGCAAGACCGACGCCGCCTGGCGTACGGTGCGGACAGGCATTCGTTTCGCCGATTCATTGCGGGATGAGCCCATCCTCATCAGCCAACTGGTGCGCGTGTCCCAGTTGGCGATCGCCGTAAACGCGTTGCAGGCGGTCGCGGAGGTCGCGCCCCCGTCGGTTGACGACTGCGCCAAATTGGAAATGCTGTTGGCGTCTATCGAAAGCCGGGAAACGCTGGTCCGTACCTTCGACGCCGAACGTTTGCTTCTCGGCGAGTGGGGGTTCAGGCAGCCGGCGTCCGTACTCCCGGGACTTGTCGGTGATGTAGATGGGTACAGCAAGTACCTGCTGACGCTCCGTTTCGTTCTTCCTCTGCTTGGGCGGCGGGATCACGCCGCCTATTTGCATGTGATTCACGGCTACACCCGCAACGCGGCGGAATCCTATGCGCCGGAAGACGTCGGGATTGGAGATCAGATGCTCAAAGAAGTGCCCCGGTATTGCATCCTGACCCAAATGCTGCTTCCTGCGCTTTCCGCCTCCAAAGCGAAGTTCACCTCCATGATTGCCCAGGCCAGGGTCACGCGCGCCGGCCTGGCCGCTATCCGTTTCAAGCACGAGCATGGTGCCTTTCCGTCCGACCTGCAGGCGCTCAAACTCGCGAATGCGGACGACCCCTTCACCAGCAAGCCGCTCATCTACCGCACCACTGACCGCGGCTTTACGATCTACAGCGTGGACGTGAACCTGGTTGACGATGGAGGCACAAAGGGCAAGGATTCAAAGTCTGGTGATGAGGTCTGGCGCTACGAGGAGCGAAATCCAGCCGAACAAACGGCTGGTGGCGACGGGAAACCCGCGCCACAGCCGTAACGTTAGGCCAACCCAAGGAGAAAAAAGCGTCGGCATTGTGAACCACGGTCGCGCGGACGAAGAGCCGGAGCCGCTGGCGCACAAGCTGCCGACCTCGGCAACCACGTTCGC
>JAQBUE010000075.1 GCA_027624045.1 Acidobacteriota bacterium | reverse complement strand
TTGCCCATACATATATAGACGCTCCAACATGTCAAAAGGTGTCATAATATTTTGCGGGACTCAATAAGTAGTCCGTATGAACCGTGGAGGCCAATGGTAAGACAAGCGCGCCAAGTGTTATAATTCTCGACTACGCGGAACGAGCTGCTGCAAGACAGCAAATCACTGCCGCGACTTGACACCCTACATCTCTAAACGGCACGCTATTGAGTTGCCTGATGGCGTGCGGGGCATGTAGTGATTTCTTGTTCTCGGGGGGACTAGGGACTTAGATGTCTGAATCGAACGCGAGCCCAAGTGGAGCCAAGGGAGACGCTCCGGCCGATGTGGCCGCGACAGCCGAACCTTCATTAATCTCCCGGCTGATTCAAGGTTTCCAGAAGACGGAGTCCGGCAAGGACGCCGTGCGGACGCGGCGACTCTTCGTTGGCTTTGGGATCGGCGGATTTCTTACAACCAACTTCTTGATGTTCCTGCGGTTCTTCTTCCCGCGGACCATCTTCGAGCCGAGCACGGTGTTTCGCATCGGCACGCCGACGGACTTCGGGTTCGGGGTGGATACAAAGTTTCAGAAGTCGAATCGCATCTGGGTGGTGAAGAACACCGAGCGGCTGTTCGTCATCAGTGCCATCTGCACGCACCTGGGATGCACGCCGGACTGGAAACAGTCTGAGCAGAAATTTAAGTGCCCTTGTCACGGCAGCGGCTACGATCCGGAAGGCGTGAACTACGAAGGGCCCGCGCCCCGGCCGATGGACCGTGCGCGCGTGGTACTCGATCCGGAAGGGCAGATCATCGTCGACACGAGCGTCACATACAAGGCGGAGAAGGGTAAACAGAGCCAGTTTGATGAGTATCCCGGCGCGTATATCACGATCTAAAGCGAAGTCTGGCAAGCAGAGGCTTGCGGCGCTTGCGGCGTAAGAGGAGTTGAGGAGCATGGCGGAAAAGACAACCAAGAAGACCGGGCAGGAGGCGGGGACGAACGGGACCGCCGGCAACGGCAATGGGAAGCGTCTGCTCGGCATCGATCCTGAGGCCATCAAGGCGAAGGCCATCGAGGATCTCGAAGCAATCAAACAACCGACGAAGACCGACCTTTATAAGTCGATCTTCCGAGTCAAGCACGATGAAACGCCCCGCAGCCGCACGCTGGGTGTACTGAGCAACGTCTTTCTACACCTGCATCCCGCGAAGATCAACCGCGACGCGGTGGCGTACAACTACACCTGGGGAATGGGCGGTATCTCGTTCTATCTGTTCTGGGTACTCACCTGGACCGGCGTCCTGCTGATGTTTTACTACCATCCGACAAAGGTGCAGGCGTTTCGCGACATTCTCTATCTCGAGCACGACGTGCCGTTCGGCAAGCTGCTGCGCAACATGCACCGCTGGGGTGCGCATGCGATGGTGCTGACGGTGTGGCTGCACATGTATCGAGTGTTCCTGACGGGCTCCTACAAAAAGCCGCGGCAGTTCAACTGGATGGTCGGCGTCATTTTGCTGGTGTTGACATTGTTACTCTCGTTCACCGGATATCTGTTGCCGGACGATCAGTTGGGTTTCTGGGCGGTGACGGTGGGAACGAACATGGCGCGCGCCACACCGATGCTGGGGCATGAAGGCCCGTTTGGGCTTATGTTCGGCATGACGGCTTATAACGATGTGAGATTCGCGCTGCTGGGCGGCTCGATCGTGGACTCGAACGCGCTGCTCAGAGCCTATATTTGGCACTGTGTCGCCATCCCCGGGTTCGCGGCGACGTTCATGATCGTGCACTTCTGGCGCGTCCGGAAAGACGGCGGCATCTCCGGTCCCGCGCCGATGATGCTTGAGAAGGAAATCAAACCGCTGCGTCGGTGAGGTCGGAGAAGGGTATATGGACTGGCATCAACTTTGGACGATCCTCTCGCTGCCGGATAACGTTCCGATCATCGGACTGATGATCGTGATCCCGTTCTACACTTGGTATGCCTTCCGGCAAGCCTTCGCGAACGACCGCTTGATCGAGCAGCTCGAAGCGGACCCGGAGATGGCGAAGACCCACCACCGCAAGACGCAGCCTTTCTTGAAAGGCTGGGCTCGCGAGGTTCACGTCTGGCCCTACCTGCTGCGCATCGAGTTCCTGGCGGCGATCATCGTAACGGCCATCCTCATGGTTTGGTCGATCACCCTCGACGCACCGCTCGAGGAGCCCGCCAACCCGACTCTGACGATGAACCCGTCGAAGGCGCCCTGGTACTTCCTCGGCTTGCAGGAAATGCTGGTCTACTTCGACCCCTGGATCGCCGGCGTCGTGATGCCGACGCTGATCATCGTCGGACTGATCGCGATCCCATACATCGACACGAATCCGCTTGGCAACGGCTACTACACCTACAAGCAGAGACGGTTTGCTATTTGGACGTACCTGTCAGGCTTCATCATTCTGTGGTGCGTCATGGTCGTCATCGGGACGCTGATTCGTGGTCCCGGCTGGATGTGGTTTTGGCCGGGGCAGACCTGGGACCACAACAAATTGGTCTTCGAGGTGAACCGCGATCTTCACGAGATTATCGGCATCACGGATCCGCTCATTTACGGGATCTTCGGATTCCTGGTTGTTGCGGGCTTCGTTGTGCTCACAGGTTTCGCCGTGCACAAACTGCTGACGATGACGGAGTTCAACCGCAAGATTCTCGATCGGATGACGCTGCTTCAGTACCTAACGATGCAGCTTTTGCTGATCACTATGGTCGGCTTGCCCGCCAAGATGGCGGCACGCCTGCTGTTCCGTATCAAGTACGTTTGGGTGACGCCCTGGTTTAACGTTTGACCCCCGAAGAACTGCGGGGACGAGCCAAGCTATCCATCTAAGAGAAGAACTAAGACGAAATGCCGAAACCCGCCGCACCCGATATAGATCCCGTCGTAACGAAATCGCTCAGCGTTCCGCTGCTCGTATCGACGCTCATCCTGACGCTGACCCTCGTTTGGGGGATCTACGACGAGGTCTATGCGATGAGGCCCTGGAAGCGCTTCCAGGCCGACTTCGTCGAACTGTATTCTTCCCATTTGGCGAAGCTCAAACCCGAGCAGGCCGCCAAGGAAAAGGCTGTCAAGGAATCCGCCGAATACCAGGATCTGCAGCAGCAGCTGGAGGCGGCCGAGGCGGAGGCACGCCAGCGCATGGAAGAGATTGACAAGGTCGTCAACCGGGGAGTTACACCGCGCTTGTTGACGGCGCGGCAAACTTTCCAAGTGATTAAAAGCGAAGTCGACGCCTTGACGTATCAGATCGAGGTGGCGAGCAGCGACAGCGCCAAGCAAAGCCTGCGGGACGACATTGCCGCCATCAAGGATCGCGACGTTGAAATTACGCTCGTCGCCGAGGATGGATCGGGCGAGATTACCACCGCGCCGATGAAGTTCGCGGTGCTTGAGGCCGAGTATCTCCGCCTACAGAACAAGCGCGTGGAGATGCAGGCCGAACGGGCTAAGTTACTGGAGTCCGCAGGCCAGATTCGGGCCAAACGCGACGCCTATCAGGCGAATCAACTTGCCGGCCTCAACGAACAGCAAGTCGACGGTCTGATCGCCAAGATGGACAACTTCGGCGTCGACATCAAACAGATTCACCTGAACGATAGCGACTGGGTTGACCGTTGTGAATCCTGCCATCTGGGCATTCGGGAACCCGTCGAGATTAAGGCCGAAGATGTCGGAGGCCGGGCGGAGTTCATTAGCCACCCCTCTCCCGATCTGCTCAAGATCCATAACCCCGACGAGTTCGGTTGCTCAACGTGCCACAACGGCAACGGCAGGGCTACACGGTCGGCGGTCAAAGGACACGGGCGGCATAAGTTCTGGCTCTGGCCCATGTGGCAGAAAGAGAATGTGCAGGCGGGTTGCCAGCAGTGCCACGCTCGCGAAGTGATCACTGAGCAGGCGAACGTTTTGAACAAGGGCCGCACACTGTTCCTGAACAAGGGCTGTTGGGGATGCCACCGTTTCGAAGGTTTCGACAAGGAATCGGATGACTTGGCGCAGGTCCAGCAACATATGAGCATCATCGCGGATCAAAAGTCCGCGAACGAAAAAGAGCGCAGGGAAAGCATCGCGGCGGGCGATACAGAACAGGACACAGATAAGGCTGATGCCCTCTACAAGCGCGCTGAATTGCTGACTCTACGCAGCGCGAAGCTGGACGCGGAGTACGATGCGCTTGTGGTCGACGAAGTGTCGCTTGTCCAAGAGGCGCGCAAGTTTGGACCGAACCTCAAAGAGATCAAAGTCAAACTGCGCAAAGAGTGGGTGCCTGTCTGGCTAAAGAACCCTCATGATTTCCGGCCCGGCACGAAGATGCCGGAGTTCCGGCTTCTCGACGACGAAATCCAAAAGATCTCGGCGTACCTTTGGCAGAACGCCATTGATGGCAAGCTGCAAGCTCATCCGCAGGGAGACGCCGCAAAGGGTGAGGAGCTGTTTGGCACTCGCGGCTGTCTGGGCTGCCACTCCATGGGCGAGGGTGACGACACGCAGGGTGGCACCTTCTCGGCGAATCTCACGAGAGTCGGCGAGAAGTCGAACTACGACTATCTGGTCCGTTGGATCAACAATCCGGCCGACGTGACGCCTGATCCGGAAACCGGTGAGACCGCATCGCACGGAATTCCCGTGATGCCCAGTTTGCGGCTGAGCATGCCGGAAGTCCGCGATGTCGCCAGTTATCTGATGACGAAGAAGACCGACGCACCTTATGCCGCGGCGGATTTCATGGACGATCCCCAGATGGCCAAAGAGGGCTTGACGCTGATTCGTCACTACGGCTGCGCTGGGTGCCATGAGATTCGTGGCCTTGAGGAAGAGGGCCGCATTGGCACTGAACTCACTCTCGAAGGGAGTAAGCCCGTCGAGCGCCTTGATTTCGCGCTGTTGGGCCACGAAGCCGAGGCGGAAGGCTGGTACAACCACAAAGGCTTCTTCGAGCGCAAACTCAAGGATCCTGCTTTCTACGATCAGGGGAAGGTCAAGGCGCATCTTGAGCAGTTGCGCATGCCGAACTTTCATCTCAGCGATGATGACATCACGGCATTGACGACGTTCCTACTCGGGGCCGTCGATACGACTCTGCCGGAGCACTATCGTTACCAGCCCGAAGACGACCGCCGCTTCGTCCAGGAAGGCTGGTGGATCGTTCGGCGCTACAACTGCGTGGGCTGTCATCAGATCTCGTTCGGAGGACGTACCTCGTTGATGGGCGTTCCGCTCTATCAGGACCCGGACTGGAAAGAGCAATTGCCGCCTCAACTCTACACGCAAGGCGCGCGCGTGCAGCCGGACTGGCTGCTAGGTTTCCTTGAGAATCCCGCGCTGAGCGAGACGGACATTCACCGCAATGGCATCCGCACATATTTGCATGCCCGCATGCCCACGTTCAATTTCTCCGAGCGGCAGATCCTGAAGCTGTCTCAGTTCTTCATGGCACGGTCGTCGCAGTCGATGACCTATGTGGCGCCCGACATGGAACCGCTGACGGCAACGGAGCAACAGCTTGCCCGGCAGCTGTTCCAGAGCCGCGCCGCGCCGTGTCTGAAATGTCATATGACTGGGAACCCGGCTCGCGACCTGCGCGCCACGGCCCCGAATTTCTTGACGGCAAGTAGCCGGCTGAAGGCCGACTGGACGTATCGCTGGATGCTTGAGCCGGCCAAGATTGCTCCCGGCACTGCGATGCCGTCCGAACTGTTCCGCCAAGACGGTGACCGTTGGGTATTTTCCGGCCCGCTGCCGGCTTCGTTCAGCGGCTACGAGAAAGATCACGCGGACCTGCTGGTGCGCTACATGTTCCAGCTTACGCCGGCGGAGCTCAGTCGGCTTGTGGCCGGCGGAGTACAATAAGAAAGTCCTAAATCGGCGTTTGCCTCCCCGTTTGGCAAGAAAGCACCGTAGTCGCCCGATTAGTTCAAGGAAGGTATTGATATGAGAATTTGGAAAACTGTTCCCGGTTGGATGATGGTTGGCTTGATGTCGTTTGCTCTCGCCTGTGGCGGCGGCGGAGGAGAAAAGGGCGGCGATGCGGCCGAACCTGCGGGCGGCGAAGCCGCCGGCTCCGCTGATTTCGTCACGGTTGACCCCGCCAAAGCGGCCACCGTTACCGGAAAGATCAAGCTCAATGGCGAAGCCCCCGCAATGCCCGCGATCAACATGAGCGCCGAGCCGGATTGCAAAGGTCTGCATCAGAGCGCGCCGCCGGCCGAAGTGGTCGTCGCCAGCAACGGCATGTTGCAGAACGCCTTCGTGTGGGTGAAGAGCGGCCTGAACGGCAAGTTTCAGCCCTCCACGACAGCCGTGCATCTCGACCAGAAAGGCTGTATCTATCAGCCGCATGTTCTCGCCGTACAGGTCGGCCAGCCGCTGAGCATCACGAATAGCGACCCGACGACGCACAACGTTCACCCGCTGCCGACGACGAATCGTGAGTGGAACAAGTCGCAAACCGGCGGAGGCGCTCCGATCGATTACCAGTTTCCGCGCCAAGAGATCATGATCCCGGTCAAGTGCAACATACATCCCTGGATGCGTTCGTACGTCAGCGTTGTAGACCACCCGTTCTTCGCCGTGTCCAGCGCCGACGGCAGCTTTACGATCAAGGGTCTTCCCGCGGGAACCTACACGATCGAGGCCGTCCACGAGAAACTCGGATCGCAGGAGACCAGTGTCACGGTCGGTGACGCTGAGTCGAAAGACATTGAACTCACTTTCTCCGCAAGCTAGCGCGGAGTATCCGGCTTCTCGCGGCTTGCATCGGTTTGCTGTATTCACGGCGGCTTCGACGTTTTGTTTGATCGTCGCTGGAGCGCTGGTGACCAGCCGCGACGCCGGCCTTTCCGTGCCCGACTGGCCGCTCTCGTATGGGCAGTTGATGCCTGAGATGGTCGGCGGCGTATTCTACGAGCACGGCCATCGCATGATCGCCAGCTTCGTCGGATTCCTGTCGATCATTCTGGCTGTGTGGTTGTGGCGCAGAGAGAAACGGCGTTGGGTGCGGAACCTGGGCTGGGCGGCGCTCGGAGCCGTTATCGCGCAAGGAGTATTGGGCGGAATGACCGTCCTTCTCCTGTTGCCGACCCCGGTTTCCGTTGCTCACGCTTGCTTGGCTCAATTGTTTTTCTCGACGACGGCGATCTTGGCGCTAGTGACATCGCGGTCGTGGAATCGTCTGGACGCGCAGTCTCAACCGCGAGCGCCGGAGACCAGCGGCCCCTCGCTCCCGGCGCTTTGCGTTATGGCCAATTGCGCCATTTTCGCGCAGCTTCTGATGGGGGCCGCCTTTCGACACAAGGGAATTGGCATCATTCCCCATTTGATCGGTGCGATGGTGGTGGTGGCGATTGTGTTTTGGCTGTTGGCGCGGGTGGCGCGGCGGTATTCGGGCGTCCCGGAGATCTTCTCTTGGACGATGGCGTTGAATGGACTTGTCATGATGCAACTCGTGCTTGGGGCCGGCGCTTACTGGATTCGTGAGGCGACACGCGACGCTGTGCAGCCCCTTTGGCCGATGGTTGCCATTACCGTGGGCCACGTAGCTCTGGGTGCCTTGATCCTCGCTGTGAGTGTTGTGCTAACCTTCCAGGTTCGCCATGTTTTCGGCCGCCGCCATGAGTCTTTCGAGCCGCAAGGAGTTCCTGTAACCACATGAGACCGAACTCCGCTGCCGCGTCGGCCGTCCTCACCGCGACTCACGGGTCGCTGCTCGACTATTGGGAGCTGACGAAGCCCAGCGTGGTTTGGCTGATTCTGATGTCGACGGCGGTTGGCTGTTACATGGCGAGTTCGGGCTCACTGCCGCTGCTCGTGATCGTGCATACGATGATCGGAACGGCGTTGCTTGCCGGCGGTACCGGCGCGCTCAACCAGTGGATCGAGCGCGAAGCGGACGCCAAGATGCGGCGTACCGAAAATCGTCCGCTGCCCGCGGGACGTCTGAGACCCCTGCCAGCCTTCATTTTCGGCGCATTCCTCTCGGTCGCCGGGACCATCTACTTGTGGGCCGCCGTGAACCCCTTGGCGGCGTTTCTCGGCTTCCTGACCCTGGCTTCTTACCTCGGCCTTTACACTCCGCTAAAAAGCCGTACGCCGGCCTCGACATTCGTGGGCGCGTTTCCGGGCGCCATGCCGCCGCTGATCGGCTGGGTGGCGGTACGCGAAGGTATCGGCATCGAGGGCTGGGTGCTGTTCGCGATGTTGTTCCTGTGGCAGTTCCCTCACTTCTACGCGATCGCGTGGATGTACCGTGAGGACTACCAGCGCGCGGGTATTCAGATGCTGCCGGTCGTCGAGCCGGACGGCATCTCGACCAGCCGCCAAATCATCTGCTATGCGCTCGTCTTGATCCCAGTCAGCCTGGCGCCGACGTTTCTTGGGATGGCGGGCGTGTTCTATGCGGTCGGCGCATTGGTGGCCGGTCTTGGTTATCTCTACTTTGGTATTTTGCTCGCCCGTGTCAAGACGGGTGTTCAAGCCCGCCGCCTGCTGCAGGCGTCGGTGTTCTACCTGCCCCTGGTGTATATCTTTCTCATGGCCGACAAGCTGTAGGGTCACGGGTCATATTGCTTCGCCGGTTCGCGCTGTGACATCCACAAATGAACGCCGCTGAAATCGCCTTCATCGCTCTGGCATTCGCCATGGCCATCGTACCCATGCTGGGCCGGGCCATTCATCAATCCCGCAAGAAGTAAATCTAGGCCTCGGGCGTGGAGACCGACGGGCCGAAGGCAAGGGGTGAACTATTCGATTGCGACGGCAATATCGCCGCCGCTTTGCTCGCCGCCGATCTTGAGCACGACCGGCCAGTCGCCATAAACAACGCGCGGGTCCGCGGGCAGCCAAACATTCACCTGCACCACACCCTGCACGCTGCCAGCCGGATAGCCGGCCCAGATGACCTCCGCCCAGGCGCGGTTCACTGTGACCTCGACCGGAAGCGCCAGCGGAATGGATTCGGTCAGCATCTCGCCGTCGGCGGCCACTGTTTCACCCAGGCCGCCACCCGTGCCGTAGAGAACAATCCAGGAGCCGAGGGGCGCGCGGTTTGAGCGCGAGTTGACGGTAAGGTCACTGTTCAGAATCGCTCCCTGCCCATTACCCGATCCATCCAAGGCGTAGAGGGCCGGTGAGCTTTCGGTGACGGCGACAACGTACGGTGCCGAGATCTTGCCGTTGTACAGGACACGCATAACAACATCAGCCAGTCCGGCGACTCCGGCCGGAACGATGGTGTTGATCTGACCATGCTGCGTGGCGAGCACCGGGGCCGCCATGCCGCTAAAAAGGACCTGCGTATTCGCGAGCACCGTATCGACGGTAAGGCTTTTCGCGCTGAATCCCTGTGGCTCTTGGGGGCCCAGCCCCTGACCAAAGACAGAGACGATTTCGTTCGGGGCTACCGGGCCGATTTGGAAGTCGGCGCTACTGACGATAGCGTCGGGATCGGCTTCCTCCGGCTCTTCCTCCTCGCCGGGCGAAATTCGAATCCCTATAGGTGGATCGTATGTTCGCCGCATCTTGCCGCTCTCGTCGCAGGACCGGACGTGCAATGTGCCGCCCACGCTGCGAGGCAGCTCGGCGAGAGTTGGTGACAGCGTCATTGTCAGTTCGTACTCGGTCCCTCCAGCGAGCACAGGCGAGATCATCATCGGCTCAACCGTCAGGAAAGCTTGCGCCGACGGTGTAACCCACAAGCAGACTTTGTCGATGTCCTTCGTGCTCGTGAACACAATCATCGTCTCATCACCCTCGCCGAACAGGGACGTGTCAATGACCTCGGGGCTCCACGTCAGCGTATTGACTTCTTCGCCGCCGTCCTCGCTCTCTTCCCCTTCGTCGCCTTCGATGTCCTCGCCTTCATCCTCGGGATCTTCTTCGTCCTCCGATGTGGACTTGATGCTCACCGAAAGCGGTTTGGCTAGAGTTCGATTGCCTTCCTTGACCTTGATGGTCCCGCCCATCGTTTGATTCGGAGGCTCGTCCGGATTCAGCAGGGTGATTGTGACCTCGTAGGCGGTGCCGGCTACGACACCGCTGATGCTGGAAGGTTCAACCGTCATGAATTTCGAGAGGGAAGGTGTTGCCACGATGGCGACCTCGGCGACATCCTTGGTGCTCGTAAATTTGACGGTCGCACTGCCGTCCGGGAACTCCGCTTCCGTGAGACGTCCGGGATCCCATGTAATCTTCGCCGGTGGACCCATCTTCGCGAGGTCAGCAGCGGCTAGCGGCGTGGCCGTGCAGCCGAGCACGATACATATCAGCGCGGCCGGTAGTAGTCGACGAAGTGGTGAGTTTCTGGGTGTTGCTCGGTTCATGCGATACCTTCCGGTTCTGACGGCGTGCTTGCGGCAGACAATCGCCGAGCATCCGCGCGCGTCAATAGGAAAAGCATCTCATCGCCGCGGTTAATGGCACAATCCGGCAAAGGATGTACTACCCGATGCGAACGGCCACTACATCCCCTGTCAGGACATCCCTGATGGTGTTCTGGCGTCGCGTCGTGCGGCCAGTGCGGACGTGTCCAGGAGAGGGGCCCGGTGGCACGCTCACAGCCAGATCGGTAGCGTGAAGGCTATTCGCCGTCGCGACCTTTGCGGTATTCGTCCTTCAACTTGAGGGCGAAACGCTTCAAGCCCGCTTTGGCGTTCGCGATTTCGGGTTGAGCTTGCTTCCAAGCCTCTTGGGCGCGGGGCTTGACGTCGTGCTGGAAGACTTCAGACGCTTTATCGCGAGTCTCGGGATTCTGGGCGAACTCCCGGGCGGCGCGGACCATGAATTGGCGAAGTAAGCTGATCACGAACTGGGTTCAGTATAGGGCCAATCGCGAATACCGGCCTCAGCAGCTCCGCGAGAGGCCCGCGGGTCAGGGACGGATCACGCAGCGGGCACGTTACCGGAACGAGCGGAATATCGCTGATATACTTTGGTTTCGTACCGCAAACGGTCTGATCTGTCGGATGCCGGATTCCTTGATGAGTGAGAAAGTCGTCTATCTGCTGAAACCTCGTGGATTCTGCGCGGGTGTCGTGCGCGCGATTGACATCGTTGCGTTGGCACTGGATGTCTACGGGCCTCCGATCTACGTGCGGCGTGAGATCGTGCATAACCGCCACGTGGTAGAGGATCTCGCCTCGCGCGGGGCGATTTTTGTCGAAGAGCTCGCCGAGGTCCCTTCCAAGGGCCGTGTCGTTTATAGCGCCCACGGTGTTTCTCCCGCTGTGCGGGACGACGCACGCGAGCGCGGTCTTCAAGTCATCGACGCAACCTGTCCGCTGGTCACGAAGGTTCACCAGGAAGCAGTACGTTTTGCCACCACGGGCGGAACGATCTTGCTGATCGGCCACCGCGACCATGACGAGGTTGTGGGCACCAGGGGCGAGGCGCCCGATCACACGATTGTGGTGTCATGCCGCGAGGAAGCCGAAGTGGTGTCGGTACCTGATCCGGAGCACGTCTTTTACCTGACCCAGACGACGCTGAGCCTTGACGAGGCCGAACAGGTTATTACCGCCCTCAAGCGGCGTTTTCCCAGAATCCAAGGTCCCCCTGCCCAGGATATTTGTTACGCGACCGAAAATCGCCAACAGGCCGTGAAGCGAGTGGCTCCGTCGTGCGAATTACTGCTGGTGGTGGGTTCGGAGAACAGTTCGAATTCGAAACGGTTGGTCGAAGTCGGTGTCAACGCCGGGATGCGCGGATACCTGATCGACGACGAGCGTGACATCCGTGACGAGTGGTTTGGGGGCGTTCAAAGCGTCATGGTCACGGCGGGCGCCTCAGCACCGGAAGTGCTGGTTCAGAGGGTGATCCGCCATCTGGCCCGTTACGACTTTAACCGCGTTGAGGAAGTCGAGGCCATCAAGGAAGATGTGATATTCCCTTTGCCTCCCGAACTCGCCGGACATCAAGCCCGGCTGACGACCATCGCCAACGCCTAATCGCCGCTCTTGCCACCTCGCCGAACCCACGTTGTTGCCCAATCTATTACCTAGCTTATTGGTCATTGCTTCCGACCGCCGGGAGCTTCAGGCTATCGCCCGAGCAGGCTCGTCGCTCGAGACAGTCCGCATCGGCCTCCGCTGGAGCGCCTGCGGACACATTGCCGGTCAAGCCGCTCTGTTGGCGACGCAGGGGCCGGGACGCGACAATGCCGCTCGCGCAACGCGCTGGGCGTGTGATCGCTTCCCGATCCAATCGATTGTATGCGCGGGCATCGCGGGCGGCCTGGACCCCGCTCTGAGCGTCGGCGATGTCGTTTTAGCCGACTCGATCCTAGAACTATCGAGCCGGGTAGAGTATCCTGTGAGATTACCTGTCTACGATTTAGCCGACGGGCTTCCCGATCCCGTGATTGGGAAACTTGTAACCGCCGATAACGTAGTGCAGGACACCGCCGAGAAGGCGGAGTTGAGAAAAACAGGCGCCCGAGTTGTCGACATGGAATCGTCAGCCGTAGCCGCTGAAGGGGCTCGGCGTGGGCTACCTGTTTTCTGTGTTCGAGCGGTCAGCGACGCGGCGCGAACGGTGTTTGAGATCGACTTTAACCGTGCCAGGCGTGAAGACGGAACGTTTTCGGGTTGGCGAGTTTTGAGTCAGGCCGGTTTCAGCCGGCAGCGGTGGAAACACCTGCTGCGGTTGCGTCGGGAAGCAGAAGCGGCGTTGGCCGCATTGGGAGAATTTTTTGGTCGCTGCCGGCTTAGCCACAAAGCTATCTGAGAGGCTCCACGTTTCGGCGGAATCGGCGATGCGCGCTGCCGTCTATCAGGGCGACCGGCGGATTGCCATTGAGCAGATCAGCGTGCCTGAAATCGGGCCCGGCGAGATCCTGGTGCGTGTCGAGGTTTGTGGCGTCTGCCACACCGATCTCAAGAAGATCGAGCATGATCTATTGCCTGCGCCCCGTGTCTATGGGCATGAGACGGCAGGCGTGGTGGCCGAGGTTGGGGAGGGCGTCCAGAAATTTTCCCGTGGTGACCGAGTTTGCCTGTTCCACCATATTCCGTGTCTGGATTGCTTCTACTGCGCTCATCAGGATTACGCGCAGTGCCCGGGCTACAAGAAGGTTGGAATCACAGCGGGTTTCGAGCCTGCGGGCGGTGGCTTCGCGCAGTATGTTCGTGTGATGGACTGGATTGTCCGGCGTGGTGTCGAGCGCATCCCGGACGAGGTTTCATTCGAGCGCGCCAGCTTCGTCGAACCGGTGAATACTTGCTTGAAGGCTATCGAAAAATGCCGCATTCAGCCGGACGAAACGGTGCTGGTCTTGGGACAAGGACCGATCGGCCTGCTATTCACCATGTTGCTGAGCAAACGAGATGTGCGGGGCGTTTGCGCGACCGACGTGCTGGATTCGCGGCTCGCGATGTCGAAACGCATGGGCGCGGATCATTCCTGGAATGGAAGCGAGACCGATGTGGCCGCTGAGATGCGCCTGCTTACTGAAGGGCGCGGCGCGGATGTCGTGATCGTAGCGGCCTCGGCACCGGGGATTGTCGGCCAGGCAATAGCGGTGTCGCGTCCGGGCGCCAGGGTGATGTTGTTTGCCCAGACATCGCCTGAGGAAGTTCTGGAACTGCGAGGGGCGGACTTGTGCGCGGCGGACCGCAGCCTGCTGGGGTCGTACAGCGCTTCGGTCGATCTGCAGGAGGAGTCGGTGCAGACCGTTTGGCGCGACGACTTCCCTGTGGAAGACCTGATCTCGCACCGCCTTCGTCTTGACGAGTTGGAAAAAGGAATTGAGCTAGCCCGTAAACCCGCGGCCGGGTCACTTAAGCTAGTGGTGTACCCGCAGAGGTAGATGCGATCGTGAAAGACACAATGCTGGCCGCTGTGCTCTACGGCAAGGAAGAGCTTCGGCTCGAACCGGTCAGTGTGCCACGGCCCGGCCCGGATGAGATCCTTGTGAAGGTGCGGGTGGCTTTGACCTGCGGTACCGACTTAAAGGTGTTCCGCCGCGGATACCATGCCCGCATGATTCAGCCGCCGGCCATCCTTGGGCACGAGCTAGCGGGAGATATCGTCGAAGTGGGCGCGGATGTGACCCGCTTCCAGCCCGGACAGCGCGTTGTGGCGGCCAACTCGGCGCCCTGCGGTGATTGCTTCCACTGCCGTCGCGATAGCGAGAACCTTTGTGAAGATCTGCTCTTTAATAACGGGGCATATGCCGAATACGTGTGCATCCCGGGACGGATCGTCGAGCGCAACACCTATGAGATACCCGCTCACATGGGGTACCGTGAAGCCGCGATGGTCGAGCCTCTGGCCTGCGTCTTGAAGGGCCTGGAGGATACGAATCTCCGTTCCGGCGACACGGTAACAGTAATCGGGCTGGGGCCGATCGGGCTGATGTTCGTGCGACTGGCGTCGTTGGCCGGTGCGCGCGTGATTGCCGTGGGGCGCCGCCAGACTCAGTTAGACCGGGCCAAGCGCATGGGCGCGAAAGAGTTGATCCTTACCGGGCGCTCTGAACTGCCCATTGAACAAGTACGCGGCCTGACCGAAGGCTCTCGCGGGTCTGACATCGTCATCGAAGCCGTTGGTTCGCCACACACCTGGCGCGGCGCGATGGAGATCGTGCGGAGTGGCGGCACGGTTAACTTCTTCGGAGGGTGCCCGAGCGGGAGTCAGGTATGCCTCGATACGAGCCGTATTCACTATTCCGAAATCACACTCAAGTCGAGTTTTCACCACACCCCTGGGCACATTCAACGGGCCCTTGAGATCGTGGCGCGCGGCGAGATCCCGGCCGCGGACTTCGTTATCAGCGAAGCGCCGCTGTCAGACTTGCTGAAGGTTTTCCGCCACATGATGAGCCACAACGGTCACCTCAAGACAGCCATTCTGCCCTGGGCTGATCCAGCTGAAGAAAAAGCCTAAATCGAGCTCGGCGTTTTCGCACTCCTGGCCGGGCGTTCGCGATCATTACGCCATGCGACAGCCTGCCGACAGCCGCTACCTGCCGCCGATTGATTTCCTGCGGCGCTTCGGTACCGATGGGCCGGCTTGGGATATCGAGGAATCGTCGGCCTACACACGTTGGCTCGCCACGAGTCACTACGAGAACTTTCACGTGGCGAGCTTCTTGCTGCCGAAGCGCCTGCAGCAGCATTTCTTCAACGTCTATGCGTTCTGCCGTTGGGCGGACGACCTCGGCGATGAAACAGGCGACCGAGCGCGCAGCCTCGAGCTGCTCGCCTGGTGGCGTACGGGCGTTGAGCGAATGTACGCGGGCCAGTGTGCGCATCCGGTCTTCGTCGCGCTGACCGGTAGCGTCAACGAGCATCGCTTGCCGCGGCAACTGTTCCTAGACCTGATCCATGCCTTCGAACAGGACCAGCGAATCAGCAGTTACAGGACATTCGATGAGCTGCTCGACTATTGCCGCTACTCGGCGAACCCAGTCGGCCGGCTTATCCTGCGGTTGTGGGGTTACGCGGACGCGGAGCGCGACCGGCTCTCAGACGCCACCTGCACGGCGCTGCAACTGACGAACTTCTGGCAGGATGTCGCGCGCGATGTCGACATCAACCGGGTCTACGTTCCCGGCCACGTGATGGAGATCCATGGCTATTCGCCGGAGGCGCTGCGCCAAGACCTGGGCAGCGGCGCGGCGAGCCATGAGTTCAGAGCAGTGCTAAGAGATCTTGTCGAGCGCACGCATGCGCTGTTCGCGGTAGGCTTGCCGCTCGTCGCTCAAGTCGAACCGCGTCTCGCGGTTGATCTGGACCTGTTCAGCCGTGGCGGGCTTGCTGTGCTGAGAAAGATCGAAAAGCAGAACTATGACACGATTCGCTGTCGTCCGCGACTCGGTAAACTCGATCGCGCGGGCGTGATGACGAAGGCGCTGGGACGTATGCTGCTGCGCGGATCCCGTCCCGGCCGGGAGGCGCAGCATGCTTTCCGTTAGCGATTCATTCGGCCATTGCAGACGCATCGCTCGCGCCCGTGCCCGAAATTTCTTCTACTCGTTTCTACTGCTGCCCAAGGCGGAGAAGGAAGCGATGTGCGCAGTTTATGCCTTCATGCGGCGCGCCGACGACTTGAGCGACGAAGCGGGCTTGGCGCCCGCGGCGCGCCGCGCCGGACTGCAACGTTGGAACGACTCTTTGGAGCAGGCGCTGCAAGGGCGCTACGGCGATGACCCCATTTTGCCGGCTTTTCATCACACCGTCGAGCGATACGACATCCCGCCCCGGTATTTCTTCGAGTTGATGCAAGGTGTGACAAGCGACCTCGACACGACACGCTACCAGACGTTCGACGATCTCTATCGTTACTGCTACCGGGTAGCGTCGGTGGTGGGCATGACGACGGTACACATCTTCGGTTATGAATGCGATGAAGCTCTGGAACTAGCCGAGAAGTGCGGCGTCGCGTTTCAGCTTACGAATATCCTGCGTGACATTCGCGAAGACGCTGAACTCGGGCGTATCTATTTGCCGGAGGAAGAACTGGCGCGGTTTGACCTTGACCCCCAGGACTTTCTCGAAGGGCGCCGCGGAGAACACTTTCGCGAGTTCATGGAGTTCCAGTGCCATCGCGCGAATGACTACTACCGGCAGGCCGCACCCATTCTTCAGATGGTCAGACCGCACTGCCGCGCCGCGTTGTGGGCGATGATTTCGATCTACCATCGCCTGTTGCAGCGCATTCAAGCCGCCGACTACAACGTCTTCGACCGCCGGGCCCGCCTCAGCGATTTGGAGAAGATGTCGATCGTTGTGCGAGCCTGCAAGTTGCGTTATCTGGGGGGAGCGCCGCCATTTCCCGCGTGATGGTTGTTGGCGGCGGATTGGCGGGCATGGCCGCCGCCGTCGCTTTGGGGTCGGCTGGTTTCGAGGTCGACCTGCACGAGTCGCGGCCCTTTCTGGGCGGCCGCGCGACCTCGTTCCCGCTCGACCCTTCCGATCCCGATTCAGAGCGAATCGATAATTGCCAGCACGTTTTGCTGCGTTGCTTCACGAACTTGCTGGACTTCTACGAGCGAGTCGGCACCAGCGGCAAAATTGCGTTCCACGACCGTTTCTACTATGTCCGCCCCGGTGGCACGGTCGATGTGCTGAAGCGCGGCCTGCTGCCGGCGCCGCTTCATCTTGCCGGGTCGCTGCTGCGCTTCGGCGCGCTCGATGCGGCTGATAAGTGGAGCGTGATTCGGGGCCTCGGGAAACTGAAGCGCGACGCTGGCCGGCCGGACCTCGAAGCGATCACGATGAGCGACTGGCTGCGGTCGGTTGGCACGACGGAAACCGCGTTGCGGCGATTCTGGCAGCCGATTCTCGTGAGCGCGCTGAACGAAGAGCTTGACCGCGCGGCGGCCCAGTGGGGCTTTCAGGTATTTCTCGACGGCATGATGGCAAGCCCCAAGAGCTACGAGATGGGGATCCCCGCCGTGCCGCTCGCCGAGTTGTATTCCAGCGCCGGATCATTGGGCAAGAACGTTCACGTTCATTTGCGGTCGGCCGTTGAGCAGATCGATCCCGCGGGCAATGCGGCGGATTTCTATGTCTGCGCGGCTCCTTTTGAACGTGTCGCCGATCTCCTCCCCGGTCTCGGCCTGCAGCTCGACAAGTTCGAGCATTCACCCATCACCGGCATCCATCTTTGGTATGACCGTCCCATAACGAGCTTGCCCCACGCCGTGCTCCTCGACCGGACGTTGCAGTGGGTCTTTCGCAAGTCCGAGACGTATGTGCAGGCTGTTGTGAGCGCCTCTCGGTCGCTGACAACGTTGTCGCGCGCCGAGATCGTTGAACTGGCCTGCAACGAGTTGCGAGAGTTCTTTCCGGCCTCACGGGAGGCAAAGCTGGTTCGCTCGCACGTGATCAAGGAGATGCGGGCGACTTTCTCATCCCGCCCTGGCTTGTTATCGCAGCGCCCCGACCCGGCGACAACGTACCCCAATGTTTTCCTGGCCGGCGATTGGACGAACACCGGTTGGCCTCCGACGATGGAAGGGGCGGTGCGAAGCGGCTACCGGGCAGCCGAGAACGTCTGCCGGGCCGCTGGCAACGAGATGTCATTCGTCTGCTAGTCGTTAGTTGGTCGCCCTACACCTCGTCACCCGTGGTCAACGCAGCGGCGTTCTTATCGTCCTCGGCCAGGATCAGAATGTGCCGCAACAGTTCCATCACACCGCCTAAGTCCATGCCCGGAAGGGGAGTCAGCACGTGCTGCGGAGCCGAACTTGCGATCTGTACCCGCCGCCCATCGCTCTGCCGGAAAATCGCTCCGCCAGAGATGTGTACTTCGTAGTTGTCGAGCGTGCCGCGCACATACACGACCTCAGCACCTACTTCAACGCGCCCCGCCAGTGCGGGCGGTACCAGCATGTTGGCGGGGGAAAGCGCGGCCGCCAGCGCACGCACCACGACATCCTCGAATCGGGGCGCGCGTGCGGGCGGCTTGACGGTTGGGTCCGGCATGCCCGCCGCCTCCGCGGCTGCCTTAGTCACCTTCTGCCCGTTGCTCTTCGGCTTGTATTCGACAATGGCGACTTCGCCCAGCATCTTCGTCAGCCCCGGATCGTTCGACGCCTGCGCCAGCCACACGAATGCGCGCAGCAGAAAGCCTCCTTCCCTCGACAGCCGCTGCTTGACACCTTTGTTGAGCGGCGCGAGCCACCCGGCAAGGCGGGAGCGAAAAGCTTCCGGGCCGATCCGCTGAATCGCAGCCGCGGCGCTCGTGCTCCATTTCGACGTCGGCCGAGTGCCCTCATCACCATGAATGCTGTAAAGAAGCCGCCGCCAATTCTCCTGCTCCTCGCCTTGCATCGCACGCAGGTCCGCGCGGATCTGTTCGCTCCAGCAGCGCTTCAAGTCGACGGGAGTCCATTCGTCACGCCAAGCAAGCATATCCAGTCTCGACCGGAATAACTGCAGGCTCACCTGATTCACCACCAGGCAATCGTCATAAACCAGCTCGCGGAACTTTCGTATGGCCGCCGCGAGCGCGGGCGTGAGCCCCTTCGCGTCGATATAGGCGAACAGGTGCGGTAGCGGCGCATACGGCGCTAGGAAGTTCGCGGCTTCCGCTGTCCGGTCCAGAATCTCGATCAGGTCCGCTTCCGCCGGAGCCAGTGTCCATTTTTCGATGCGCTCGGCTAAACCGCGCAGCGGACTCAGACATGCACTCCGCGGGTTGTGATCCCGCAGCCACAGCATTCGCTCGATCAGAGCCTTCCAAATGATCAGCTTGCGGCCTTTGTCCCTGATGCCGTTAACTTCTTTCAGCGCCGCCTGCCAGTCAGCCTCTTCCACCCGGACCAGGTATTGATTCAGCGCATGATGTCCATCGGCAATCGTCGACCTCACATGGAGTAGATATCCGTCAGGACAGGGTACTTGATCCATCTGATCCTCCCCACAATCGAGGCCTTCCCGCTGCTAACCGACTATATGGTCCCTTCACGGACGGGGGAAATCTCCAGCGATCCCGATTTTAGCGGGTTCACCCGACATCCAATTTCCCGAGTTTCGTCTGCGCGATAATCGGTAACGTGAATCTGGCGCTTCTGATTCCCGCATTCCGGCCCGGCCCGGCGCTTGTTGATCTGGTCGAAACAATCGCCCGCCAACCCTACTCGGCGATTGTCATCGTGAACGACGGCAGTGAGCCGGAGTACGACTCTCTTTTTGAGGCAGTGGCCCGCCTACCGCGAGTGCATGTCCTGCGGCATTCCGTGAACCTTGGCAAGGGCGCGGCCCTGAAGACGGGCATCAACTTTGTCTTGAATGCCCTCCCCGACTGCGTGGGAATCGTTACGGCGGATGCGGACGGCCAGCATCACCCCGACGATGTCCGCGAAGTAGGCGAGGCGCTTCTCGCGCAGCCCGACCGTCTGATTCTGGGTGTAAGGCGGTTCGGCCGTGACGTTCCCCTGCGCAGCCGCGTCGGAAACCAGGTCACGCGACTGACTTTCTTCCTGACTACAGGGCAAAGGCTTTCCGATACCCAAACCGGGCTCCGCGGCATTCCGCGCAAGATGCTGCCCGCGCTGCTGCGGCTGCCGTCCACCGGTTATGAGTTTGAACTGGACATGTTACTGGCGTGTAAGCGCCAGGCTTGCCCGATTCAAGAGGTACCGATTCGCACAATCTATGAAAAGGGTAATCCCACGTCCCACTTCAACCCGTTGGCCGATTCCTTGCGAATCTACTTTGTCCTGCTTCGATTTAGCTTCTTGTCGCTGGCCACGGCGATCGTAGACAACCTCGCGTTTGTGCTGGCGTTCTTTGCCCTTTCCAGCATCCTGTATGCTCAAATCATAGGCCGGCTCGTGGCGGTGCTGTTCAACTACCCTTTGGCCCATGGGACTGTTTTCCTCTCGCGGGAAAGGCGTTCGGCGACCCTGCCGAAGTATTTGCTGCTGGTGACGGCGAGTGGCGCTGTTTCATACGCCCTGATCAATTTCATCCACACCCATATGGCGGTGGGAGTCGTCTGGGCGAAGCTGGCGGCCGAGAGCGCCTTGTTCATCGCCAACTTTGCTCTGCAGAGGGATTTCGTGTTTACACAGCCAACAGAATCACCGGTCGCCACGGACTGGGATCGCTACTACACTTCCACACCGTTCACAGCCAAGCTGACCCGGAAATACACCGAGTCAGTGATTGTGAGGGCACTGAAGCAATTTGGCGGCCCTCGCCGCACAGATTCCATCGTTGAAATCGGCGGCGCCAATAGTTGTTTCCTGGACCGCATCATGGCGGAGTTCCATCCGGGGACTTACCACGTGGTGGATAGCAACCAGTTCGGGCTCGATTTGCTTCGCCAGCGGTTCAACGGGCGCAAGAACATCATTCTGCACGCGGCGGATTGTCTCAACTTGGACTTCGACCTGAAGGCGGACGTGGTCTTCAGCATCGGGCTGATTGAGCACTTCGAACCCGCCGGCACGCGGCGCGTGATCCAGGCGCATTTCGATCTTCTCAAACAGGGTGGCATCGCCATCATCTCGTATCCAACGCCTACTCTTCTCTACCGCGTGGCGCGATCTCTGTGTGAAGGCGTGGGCCTGTGGAAGTTTCCTGACGAACGGCCCCTGGATCGCGAGGAGGTTCTCGAATCTCTCAAAGATTGTGGAAAGGTGCTGTTTGAAAAGACTTTGTGGCCGCTCGTCTTCACGCAGCACATGATGGTCGTCCAGAAACCATGAAGAGGGCGGTAAGCCTGCCTTCTGTGTGGGTCATTCTGGTGCTACTGGGCGGAATCTCCGGCTATGGGTTCTGGTCAGAGGGTTTGTTTGAGCAGGCGACCTGGTCTTCGCTCGGGGTTGCGCGTTTCAAGCAGGTGGCCGAGATTTATGTACCGGCGGCTGTAGCCATTTATTTCTGGAAGCCCTCTTTAGCGGCCCCACTCTTCGTTCTGTTGGCAGCCCTCTATAGCGTCGTGGCTGTCGGCCCCTTGGCGTTTTTCTGCGTTCTATTCTTTCTGTGTTCCTCCTTTCTGCTTGGCCGGCTACTCTTCCCGGGAGAGGGCGCCCTTGACGATCTGCTGGCGCTCTTGCTGGGTATTGGGATTTGGATCTTGCTGATCGGCACTGCAGCTCATCTCCCTGTCAATACGCCACTGACTTACTGCGCTGCGTTCTCGATCCCTTTCGTTGTCGGCCGGCGGCTGATACGCCCGGCCTTGGGCGCGTTCGTCGACCGGCTCCGCGCGGAGCCCAACTCCTTCAGCTCCTACGCGGCCCTGGTCCTGCTCCTTTTTGTCGTCTTGGTCCACTATCTCGGAACCCTGAAGCCCGAGGTCAGCCACGACGGCCTTTCGATGCACATGGTGATCGCGTCGCGGTTGGCGGCCCACTCGGTATGGCCGTTCGACGTTCAGGAGTTTGTCTGGGCGGTGATGCCCATGGGCGGCGACTGGGCCTTTGCTGGTGTGTACATGCTGGGGGGCGAATACGCGGCCCGTTTGCTGAATTTGTGTTTCTTTCTGATGACCGCAGGCCTCGTGTTCGTGGCCTCGCGCCAATGGCTATCGATGGCGGGATCGCTCCTGCTGACAGCTCTCTTCGCGACGACCCCGCTGATTCAACTTGTCACGGGCGCGCTTTTTGTAGAAAACGTATGGGCAGTGTTCGCCACCGCGACAGTCTTGACACTGTGGAAATACCATGAAACCGAGCGGCCGGCCTATTTCGTGCTTGTCGGCGTCTTTCTGGGCTGCTCGATGCAGGTCAAATACGGATCCTGGGCTCTCCTGCCCGTTGCTCTTTCCTTGGCGCTGGTGGAGTGGAAGCGCGCCAGCCGGTCCGGCCGCACGTCTCTGGCCGCGCTGGCTGCGCTGCCGGCACTGTTGATCGTCTTCGGGGCTGCTCCCTACCTGAACGCGTTTGTGAAGACAGGGAATCCCGTCTACCCCTTCTTGAACCATATATTTCAGTCGCCTTATTTCGACGCGTCCGGCGCTTACCGCGATGCGCGCTGGCCCGTCGAACTGGAGTGGAGCACGCTTTATAACCTCACGTTTCGCTCAGGTAAATACCTCGAGGGCCGGGCGGGCAGCTTTGGATTTCAATACCTTCTGTTCTTGCCGCTCAGCATACCTTTATTGTTTCGCCGGCGATCATATCTTGCGGCCGCCGCTCTTGGGACAGGCCTGAGCTATTTCGTGCTTACCTGTCTCTACGTAACGTACCTGCGTTATCTGTATCCCGTTTTGCCGCTGTTCATGATCGCGGTCGCTTGGGTTATGGCGGAAGTACGATCGCAGCAGATCCGGCTCTATCGGACGTTGCAGGTTCTCGCAATCGTGTTGATTTTCCTCAACGGTTACTTCATGCCGACGTCGGGCTGGGCTCATGCTGACCTGTACGTGAACCCATTCGATCAGGTAGAAGTGTCACGCTACATTGAAAGCGGAGCGCCCCAACGTCCGCTTGTCGAGTATCTGAACACGCAAGCGCCCGGGGCCAAAGTCGCGTTTCTGACCGATGACGCCCAGATCGCGCCGCTCGAAGCAGCCGTGGTGGCAGGGTCCTGGCACTTCCCCGACTTCTCCAAGAGGCTTTACGAGGCCCGGTCGGCGCGGGAGATCCACGCCCTCATGGAAGAACTCTCGATAGAGTATTACGTTGCGCCGACAGACGATAGTTCCTCGCAGGCCAAGTTCCCGGCGGTGCCTTTGTTCCTACAGGAGTATACGGTCCCGGAAGTGATCTCGCGCCCTTATTATCTGGCCCGACTCGATCGCGTCCCGGGGCCGCGCGCTCCGGGACGCGGTGTCTACGACAATACCGACAGCAGTATCAGCTACCGAGGAGCGTGGACCCCCGACAACCAGTTCGAAGACGCCGCCAACGGCACAATCACCTACTCCAATAGTCCGGGCGACGGCTTTCGTTTCGAATTTCAAGGAACCGAGATCAGTTGGGTCTATACGAAAGCATTTAACCGTGGCATGGCAGTGGTCTCGATCGACGGTGAAGAAAAGCAAACCGTCGACGCCTACTCTCCCGAAATACACTGGCAGTCGCGAACAACCCTGTCCGGCCTGAGCGATAGTGAGCACGTTCTAGAGGTCCGTGTAGCGGAAGACAAGCACCCCGATGCCACGCATCGTTTTGTGGATGTTGATCTGATCATCGTCAAATAGTTGGGGCATGGAGCGGCGCCGTCGGCATTTCGCGCTGTCTCCGATGACGTTCTGATGGACTCGAGTGCGCGCGGTCGCTGCTAGCCGACTGTCCCTCAGACTGTTCTCTCAATGCCGCGGCGCCCCTAGTCTCCTGTCCCAGAAATAAGTGAACTAAATGGAGCCGGTTTGCGTCTAGGGTGTAGGAGGCTCAG
>JAQBUE010000311.1 GCA_027624045.1 Acidobacteriota bacterium | reverse complement strand
TGAGCCCGGCTGCCAGGGGAACGTTCTACTTTGCTCAATCAGGGGATCTTTCTAAATTGCGTTGACAGGTATTGCGGTCCACACCGGTTGAGCGCAGGCGCATCGCTACCCAGCGTTGAAACGTCGGGCTTCTATCTTTCGGCTCTTCCAGGGCGCGTGCAGGACTGATTCTGGGCCTAGAAGCGGGCGGGGACGGCGATCATATCAAGCGTGATCGTTCGACCGGAGAAACCGGTTCCCGCGACAAGCGCCTTCGATGCGGCGGGCGGAGTTTTCGGATCGTAGTACTTCGGGCGGATCTCGTTCAGTTTCGCGCTGGGGTCGTCGTCAGAAGGGTAATAGGTTGCCTTCGCCAGATGATTGAGGTCGCTGCCCGTTTCGTCGAGGACCTGTTTGAGCGACGCGAAAATGGAGTGAATCTGCTCGCTGCCCGCGTCACCGTCGCCACCCCACAATCCGGAAACATAGATGGTGGAGGGATGGTAGAGCTTGGCGATGCGGCTAAAAACCGGTGACGCATCATCTCCGGGAGGCGTCAGGTATTCGAGTGGCTGTGACCCGGGGTCCTCGGGCGAGGTTGCGATGATCTCGATCTCGATCGGGTTGCTGCTTGTCCATTCGGTGAACGCCATGGGCGGTGCGTCGCCACTGAAAAACTCGATGATTTGCTCTTCGGCGGCGCTCATCTCGGATATAGGCTGCAGAAAGCTTTTTACGTGAACTACATGTTCGAGGCCGAGTCCGAGAAACGCGAGGGTGTCTCTGAGCTGCACCATCGTGGCCCGGGTAGCTTCGGCCGTTGTGCCCTCACGCGCCGCGCGGCCGGAGATGTAGACTCGTGTGCCCGCTGGTAGGACAGCGACATGATTCGCGCCGCCGGGACCCGCTAGAGCGGCGCTGCGCTTGCGGACCGTGACGCCCGCCGCCGGGCCTTGCCGCGTTGTGGCGACGGCATCCATTGCAACCAGGGCAGCGGGGTTTGAGAACGCTCCTTCAACCATGCTGATCGCCGGTCGTGAGCCGTGCGGGAAACGCGAGGCAATCTCGGCCTTCACGGCGGCCGTCACATCGGAGCGCCGCAGATAGACGTTCAACTTCACGACTTGCGCGAGTGAACTGCCCGCCTCGCTGAGCGCGGAGTCGATACTGTCGAGCACCCGAGCCGTCTGGGCGCCCGCGTCGCCGGCGCCGACAAGCTTGCCCTCTCCGTCCACCGAAAAAAACTGCGCTGTGTGTGCCAGCGGCGAGCCAGTCGCCACGACGGCGTTCGCGCCGCCCGTCAAAGCGTTCTCAGCAACATAACGAACGTTACTTTCCACGGACCCAGGCCGTGGGGCTTCCGCTTCTGGAGGCGCGCTACATCCCGCAAGCAGGAGCACGGTCATGAACGACAGGACAGTGCTGATTCGTGAGATTGCTGTTGTCATCGTTGAGTTCCCCGCCACGTTCCCGGTCTAGCCGTCAGAGGCCGTGAAAAAAGCCGGCAACAAGCGATGGCGCCAGCCGCCCGAGGGTATCGAATGCACGAGTCTAACCCAACTTCGACACAGCCGTGGAGGTAATCTGATCAAGTTCTTTGGACTGAGTTTACGCTATGACGAAGTCGCAGTACATCGGCTTCGGCGCAGCCCCGCTCAGAGCGCCAATCACTTACACTCCTTCACAGCCCTAAGATTCACTAGAATCACGGGTACCGTGACGAAGTTGAGCTAACGAACTTCGTCTCCCTTTGGGCCTTCAAGCTGGGGTACCATTTCAAGAGATAAGAAGGGATCTGGCCGAGCCGGTTCCCGTGACATGAAAGTGAGCCATATGTTCTTTCCGCGAGGATCTCGAATTCTTTTCGTTGCCGCGCTCCTGCTTCCCGCTTTGTGCGCCCAATCCGGCAATACCCTCAGCGAGCAGGAACAGAAGGATGGGTACCGTCTGCTGTTCGACGGAAAATCTCTGGACGGCTGGATGGGCGATCTGAAACTCTGGTCGGTGAAGGACGGCAAAATCGTCGGCTCGACCGAGGGCAACAAGATCGAGCACAACAGCTTCCTGATCAGCAAAGAGAAATTCTCTAATTTCATCCTGCGCCTCGACGTGAACCTCCGAAACCACAACAGCGGTATACAGTTTCGCAGCGAGGAACTGCCCGACTGGGTCGTGCGCGGTTATCAGGCCGACGCCGCCGAGGGCGCCTGGTGGGGCAGCCTTTACGGTGAGAAAACCGGCCGGGGCGTGATCGTCAACGGCTACACCGGCAAAGGCGAGAAGGTCGTCAACGCCAATGGATGGAATAGCTACGAGATCATCTGCCGTGGTAAGCAGATCACCGTCACGTTGAACGGACTCGTCACGGCGGATCTTGAGGACGACATGTCGCCCGATGGCATTCTCGCCCTGCAGTTGCATGCCGGGCCGCCGATGGAGGCATCGTTCCGGAACATTCGTATTCGCACGCTAGACTAATCGAGAAGCCGGGCATCCGCTGGGACGGACAGCCGGGCAGGGAAAATTCATGAAGAAAATTTCACTCGGAAGCTGGGCCTTTGCCTTCGGACCGTACTCGGAGCACCCCGTCTCTTTTGTCAAGACCGCCAAGCGGCTGGCCGAGGTCGGCTACGACGCGATCGAGATTTGCGGGATACAGGAGCACATTACGCTCGACCGCTATCCGACCACCGAATCGCGGCAGGAAGTCAAGAAGATGCTCGACGACCTGGGCCTGGAGCGTTCCGGCTACGCCTGCGACCAGTACGCGTTCGATCCCACCGAGGCGGCGAACAAAGAGAAGTACCTCGAACAGTTCGCGAAGAACCTCCAAATGTGCAACGACCTTGGGATTCGCGATATTCGGGTTGATACCGTGGCCGACCCCGTCAAGTATTCCTCCGCCGCCGAGTATGAAGCAGCAAAAGGACGCGTGGCCGAAGTCTTCCACGAGGCGGCCCAGAAGGCCCAGGACGCGGGTGTCCGCATGCACTGGGAGTTTGAGCCTGGGTTTATCTTCAACAAGCCGTCGGAAATCGTCGAAATGCACGGCAAGGTGAACCACCCGAATTTCGACGTCATGTATGACACCAGCCACGCCTACATGAGCGCCGTCGCCGGCTCACGGCAATACGGTGAAAAAGAAACTCTCGCGGGCGGGATCGACGAACTGTTCTCAAACCTCGAAGGCAAGATCGGGGCGATTCACCTGATCGATTCCGACGGCAGCCTGCACAACAAGCACACCAGCACCCACAATCCGTTCGGAACCGGAAACGTGGACTTCAAGTCGATCGCGCCCAAACTGTTGTCTGTTCCGAACGTCGACTACTGGGCGATCGACATGTGCTTCTGGCCCGGCTCGTGGGAGCTCGTCGAGGCATCCCTGGCCTTTGTCAAACGAGTGATCCAGGA
This sequence comes from Acidobacteriota bacterium, assembly GCA_027624045.1. Lineage (GTDB taxonomy): Bacteria > Acidobacteriota > Terriglobia > Bryobacterales > UBA6623 > JAPPLB01. The sequence continues at coordinate 396 of JAQBUE010000311.1, read as the reverse complement.
AGCCGAGGCCGCCCCAGCCGCGTCTTAGTTCACCGCCGCCTGTTTTCTCCGTCCCCGGCTATTCCGCGCGAAGCTCCGGGATCACGGCCGGCTGGCGATACAATGGAAGTGTTTCCAGCCCACCGGAAATGAACCCGCCGTCCATTAACACGGGCCCGTAGCTCAGTGGATAGAGCAGCCGCCTCCTAAGCGGCAGGTCGTGCGTTCGAGTCGCACCGGGCCCACCAATACTTTCAATGAGTTAGCGACTGGCTGTGGTCGAGGAGTTGGCCGATGTCCACACAGATGTCCACATAGACCCGCGTTCACTGCCCTAAATCGCCCCAGAGGCCCTCCGCAATGGGCGGGGGAGCTTTGCCCCTCTCGAATCTGCTGTGCGACTCAGTTGAGTGATGC
>JAQBUE010000310.1 GCA_027624045.1 Acidobacteriota bacterium | reverse complement strand
GGAAACGCCGATCAGGGCCTTTAGTCCCAGGTTCTGGGGAGACCGCAGACCTTCGAGACCCAACTTTGCAAAGATGCGATTCTCACCATTCAGCGGGACCATGTCCGCAATCGTCGCGATCGCGACCATCTTGAGCAGCGACGTCAGTACACGGTCGCGCTTGGCCTGTTCCCAACCGAGGTCCATGAACAAAGCTTGCGCCAGTTTGAAGACAACGCCCGCGCCGCAAAGGTTCTTGTCGGGATAGCCGCACTCGGGCTGATTGGGATTCAGAATCGCGAACGCCGCGGGCAAGCTCTTCTTCGGCAGGTGATGGTCGGTAATGATGACTTCGATGCCGAGTTCGTTGGCTCGCTCGACCACTTCGTTTTCGCGGATACCATTGTCGGCCGTGATGATGAGGCGAACGCCGTCGGCCGCGGCCTTCTCAATGATCTCCCTACGCATCCCGTAGCCCTCGCGAACGCGATGCGGCACATGGAAGTCAGCTTGGCCGCCGGCGAGCTGGATCACCGACCGCAGAACGACGATCGACACCGTGCCGTCAACGTCGTAGTCACCATACAAGAGAACTTTTTCCTGTTGAGCAATGGCCCGACGGATGCGGTCGACCGTCTGCCTCATGCCGCGCATGGCATAGGGGTCGTGGAGTTGTGATACCTCCGGCCGCAGGAAGCGCAGCGCTTCATCAGAATCGGTAATGCCGCGTTGCGCGAGCAGTACGCTGAGCAGCGGCGTTACACCGGCATCCTTAGCCAGCCGCTCCGCCGCCAGAGTGTCGTAGCTGCGATAAACCCAGCGCTTCATCGATCTATTGTGGAGCCCGCCCCCCCCCAGACACATTCAGCAGCACACATTCAGCAGCACACATTCAGCAGGACCCCACTCAGCGTAACCAATCGCGCCTGGTCCTCGGCCAGCCTCGAACGAGAAGCAGGGCGAGGGGAATGCCCCAGTTCGGCCAACGCTCAACGAAATCCCAGATCTCTTTGCCCGACACGGGTCGCGCCAAGCCGGTCAACAAACCCCACAACGCGGCATAGATCAGGACAGCGCGTATCGGATACACCAACGCCAGCGCGGCTACGACAAAGTCGATCATTCCAATTACGGGAAGAACGCCGGCCGCCGCTTCTGTCGAGATCCCCAGCGACCCGGCCATCAACTCTTGGAAATGTGGCACGGCGCGAAGGGCGAAGATGCCATGGCCGAGGAACTCGCCAAACAGGGCGATACGCAGGGTCCATTCCAGTGCTTTCACGTTGATATCCGCCGAGTGAGAATCACGAATCCTAGCAGGCGCGAAACATGGGGGTCAATACACATCGAGCAGAGAGGCGGGGCATCGTTCGCGGGAAAACGCCTTGGCTAGAATGGGAACGGAGATGACTCGCAGTGTTCAGCGATGGTTACCGGCCGTCCTAGCGGCTGTCTCAGTGGCGGGGTTCGGGCAAGAGCCGTCTCTGGCTATCCGGGAAGCGTCGGGCCTCACTCGCAGCGGCGACCATTTATTGATTGTGGACGATTCACAACCCGGCGCCTACTTCCGCTTCCGCCTGCAGGGTGAAACGGGGCCACGAATCTTGATTGAATCATCGAGGCTGGAACGTATTCCCCTGCCGCAAAGCTCGATGGCGACTGATCTCGAATCGATCAACGTGCTCGCGGACGGCCGGGTCGTTGTTCTCTCTGAGCGCCTGCGGGCCCTGTTCGACGCGCTTGGTCCGGTTGCGGACTATGAAGCGACTTTCAGCGAGTTCGGTAAACGGGGCCTGGAAGGGCTTGCGGTCCGCGACATGGGCGGGGGCCAGTCAAGGCTGGCGGTGCTTTGGGAAGGCGGTTATCCGGAATTCTACGACGTCCCCGAACAATTACGCGCCAAGGTGGGCCGTAAAGCTCTCAATCCTGTCGTTCAGGTTCACGACCTCAACCCCGGTGAACGGGGCATCAAGGTTGGTGGTTCTGGGTTCGCTACGTTGGACGTCCCTAAGCCGAAAGGCCGCGGCCCGCGGGCCCAACGCTTCCGGGCGCCCGATCTTGTCTGGCACCGCTTTGCGGGTGGTGAGTGGGGATTCATCGTATTGTTGACGTCGCAAAATTCGGTCGACCCGCGCAAGTACGAGTATCACTGGCTCGAGTGCTTCGATCTCCACGGCAAGCGGCTCGGCAAACGGCTCGATCTCGATGCGGTTACCGGCGAGGGTCTTGAAGGCGTCAACTGGGAAGGGCTCGATTGGTTCGAGGAGGGGAAAAGCCTGATCCTGATCCACGAAAGCTACCCGTCAGCCGAACCAACAGCGTTCGTGTGGCAGCTCCCGGAAGACTGGAAAGCCGCCGGGATATAGGAGCGAGCGGCCGCGTGGCTAGCAGCGCGGGCTACGCGTTCATCGCGCCAAGGAATTCGGCGTTCGAGCGCGTCTTGGTCATGCGGTCCAGCAAGAGCTCCAAGCCTTCGGTAACGGAGAGGGGGCTTAAAACCTTACGCAGCACCCACACACGGTTCAGGTCTTCCTTCGCCAGCAGCAGTTCTTCTTTGCGCGTACCGCTGCGGTGAATATCGATCGCGGGGAAGACGCGCTTGTCGACGAGTTTGCGGTCGAGGTGGATCTCCATGTTACCGGTCCCCTTGAACTCCTCGAAGATGACCTCATCCATGCGGCTGCCGGTCTCAACCAATGCCGTGGCGATGATCGTGAGCGAGCCGCCTTCTTCGATATTGCGCGCGGCGCCGAAGAAGCGCTTCGGCCGCTGCAAGGCGTTGGAATCCACGCCTCCCGAGAGGATCTTGCCCGAGGGCGGGACGATGCTGTTGTAGGCTCGCGCAAGACGCGTGATCGAGTCAAGCAGAATCACGACGTCACGCTTATGCTCGACGAGCCTTTTGGCTTTCTCGATGACCATTTCGGCCACCTGCACGTGCCGAGTATGTGGCTCATCAAAGGTCGAACTCACCACTTCGCCGTTCACCGAGCGCCGCATGTCGGTGACTTCCTCGGGACGTTCGTCGATCAGCAGGACGATGAGCACGACCTCGGGATGATTCGTCGTGATCGAATTCGCAATCGACTGCAAGAGCATCGTCTTGCCGGTGCGCGGGGGAGCGACGATCAAGCCGCGCTGACCCTTGCCGATCGGCGTCACCAGGTCCATGACGCGGCCGCTGAGGTTCTTCCTCTCCGTTTCGAGCTGGAACCGCTCGGTGGGATAGTACGGCGTCAGATTGTCGAAGAGGATCTTCTGCTGAGCCTTTTCCGGCGCCTCGAAGCTGATGGCATCGACCTGCACAAGGGCGAAATAACTTTCGACGCCTTTAGGCGAACGCACCTGGCCTGAAATCGTATCGCCGGTCCGAAGGCCGAAGCGGCGGATCTGCGTGGGCGAAACATAGATATCGTCGGGCCCGGGCAGATAGTTGTAATCCGGCGACCGCAAGAAGCCGAAACCTTCCGGAAGTGTCTCGAGGACGCCTTCGGCGAAGATGAGTCCTTCTTTCTGAGCTTGCGCCTGCAGGATCGCGAAGATCAGTTCTTGCTTACGCATGCCGCTGACGCCAGGCATCTCCAGGTCGCGCGCAACCTGCGTGAGTTCTGTGATGTTCTTCTCTTTAAGCTCAGAAATCGTCATGCACGGAGACTGCCGGAACTGCGCGGAAGAGGTTGGAGGGAGAGGGTTGGGAACTGAACCTTCTGCTCGCTAAGCATACCGCAAGACCCCTACCTGCGCAATCGGTGAAAGGCCCGTGTCGGCGCAATGTGAAAAGATCCCCTACTGAGCAAAGTAGAACGATCCCCTTGGGGCGAGAGATG
>JAQBUE010000309.1 GCA_027624045.1 Acidobacteriota bacterium | reverse complement strand
CTTCAGGATCATCTTGTATTGGAAACACTCCCTCCTTTCAGGATCATCTTGCATTGGACAACTCTAAGGGCAGAAAGAGGAAGCCCAGGCCTGGAACCAGCAGTCCGTCGAATGGCCGCTCAAAGAAACTTGTGAACAGCGCCAGACCAATGATCGCGATGCGCGGACCGAGCATCGCGATGACCAATATGAGACAGCAGGGCATGGTTCTCAATTTTACCGCCGCGGATGCTCGGGATGTAAGGGCCGAGGGCACCGCACCGGCGAGGGCTCACAATCCGAAAGGCTCACCTCTTAGGGTTATGAGGCCTGTAGCGAATCACTTCCACTTTCTCGATTGTGATCAAGCCGCCGTCGAGCATTTCATCGAGAGTCGGAAGAATCGCGCGAACCTTCGCTTCCTCGTCCACTACTTCGATGACAACCGGCAGATCTTCCGAGAGCCGCAGAATGGAGTCGCGGTGAATCACCGAATGCGCGCCGAAGCCCTGCGTCCCATGAAGGACGGTCGCGCCGGCGAATCCTTCCTTCTTCAGCAGTTCAACCAGCGTGTCAGTCAGGCTACGGTGCTGCCAGCGGTCTCGCTCCCCGACGAAGATACGCATCAAGACCTGCTCTCCTTCAATGCCCCTCATATGCCGCTCCGCATCTGGACCAACCAGCGCGCGAGCGTTACGCCCGCCAGCACTAACGCCAATCCGCCTACAACATTTAGAATGATATTCCAGGCCACGACATGCCAGTCACCCGCCTCGGCCGCGCGAAATGTTTCGACTCCGAAGGTCGAAAACGTGGTAAACGCGCCCAGGAAGCCGATGCCCAACCAGACTCGAACTTCCGGAGAAACCCAGCCCACGTGACGTGCCAGCTCCGTCAGCAGTCCCAGCAGGAAACACCCCGCGAGGTTGACCGCCAGCGTGCCCGCCGGGAACCCAGGACCAGCGAAGCGGTGAACCCATCCGCTCAGGCCGTAGCGCGCCAGCGCCCCCAACGCCCCGGCCACTCCAATCGCGAGCCATGCCATAGAGAAGCATCCTACCAATCCACAGGCGCGTTCACCTGCCACGTGCTGAGGCCGTCAACGCTTAAGCTGCTCGCGCAACTGCATCAGCAATTGCTTTGGCCCCGCCGCATCGGGCACAAGCTCGACCAGCCGTTCGACGTAGGGTAGTGCTTTCCGGGCGTCCCTCCGCTGAAGATAAAAGCTGATGACCGCGTTTACGATGTCTGGATCGGCGGGGTCGGTCTGATGAGCTTGCAGCAACTGAATCTCGGCGCGCGGCAAATCGCCGAGATGCTGCAGCGCGAGCGCGTAGTTGTAGCGCACGCGGGCGCGCCCGGGAAGAAACTCCGCCGCCTTCTCCAAGCTGCCGGCCGCCTCGGCAATCTTGCCTTGCTCGGCGAGGATGAGACCGAGCGAATAGTGAGCTTCCCCTTCCTGCGGCGCCAGCTTTACGGTCTCGCGCAGAATCTTTTCCGCATCTTCATTGCGCCCAAGTTGGTTGTATAGCGTTGACAGATTGAACCGAGCCGGCAGGAAGCCCGGCTCCAGGCGGATGGCGGCCAGGTACTGCTGCTCGGCCTGGGCCGCATCCCCTTGCGCCGCGTAGACGGCACCGAGATTTAAGTGCGACCCCGGCATATCGCCGTGCGCCAACTGTGCCTGCTCGAATTCGGCGAACGCCGCCCCAAACGCCTCAGGATCGAGCGATCCCAGCATCCGCCCAGGCAACGAACCCACTACACGTGCCGCTTCCACTCGCACGGAGCGGAGCGGGTCATTGAGCAGAGGCGCCAGCGACGCTCGCAACGCATCCGGCGGCAAGTTTTGCAATACCGACGCGACACCCGCTCGCACGAGGGGCTCGGCGTCTCGCGTCAAAGGCCCGACCACAGCCAACTCGTTCGGTGGATAGCCCCGCAACAGTTCCAGCGCTGTCGCTCTCACGATGGCGGGTTGTTCGGCATCGTTCGCGAGTTGCACCAAGGGCGGAAGAGCCTCCGGACGGCCTGCCCTGCCCGCCGCGAGCGTTTCAGCAAAATGCGGTTTCGGCGCTGACGATTTGGGATACCACTTGCGCAGGGTATCCGCCGCCCACTGGGCCGTCTCGTCTTGGTGGCAATCGTTGCAGGCATTCGGCACACCGACTTTCACGGTGAGATCCGGGCGCGGCACCCGGAAACTGTGGTCGCGGCGCGGATCGACAGTCATATATGTGCGCGCCCTCATGTGGCACTCGACACACTGCGCACCGGCCGAACCCGGGGGATGAAAGTGGTGCGCAGGCGTGTCGTAGTCTTTGGAGTTCAGATCGGGGAAGTCTTGCGGCGGCGACGTTTGGTGGCAGCGGATGCACAGGTCATTTCCTGGACGAAACAGCTTGAGGCTATGCGAATTGTGGCAATCGGAACAGCGCACCCCGGAGTGATACATACGGCTTTGCACGAACGAGCCGTAGACATATACTTCGTCGAGAATCTGTCCATCGGCGTGATACAAACCTTCCCGCAGCGGGGCAACTTGGAAATCATCCATCAGCGGCCGCCCGAGCTCGTCATTCGGACTCACCTGGTGCCGCCTCGAATGGCAACGCGCGCAGTTGTCGACTTCGTAGCGTGGATCGGCCGCCTCGAAACCCACGACCAGGCCGTGCTCACCCGCGTCGGGCGTCACCCCTTCGGGAATTTCGCGCGCCCAGGCCACATGGCTTTCGCCCGGCCCGTGGCAAGCCTGGCAACTGACGTTGATCTCACTCCACGTCGTACGATAGGAATCCGACTCGCCGTCGTATCCCTTGCGCAGGTTGGTCGAGTGACACTCGGCGCACATCATGTTCCAGGTCTGGAAGCGCCGCGTCCAGTGCAGCGGGTCGTCAGCCGTGATGCGCTCGTCGGGATAGAGATGAAACCAGCGTTTCCCCGCGATATCCCAAGCGATCGTCAGGCTTTGCAGCCTGCCGCCGGGGAACTCTATCAGGTACTGCTGAAGTGGCTCAACACCAAAGGTGTAGCTGATCTCGAAGTCCGACGCCTGACCATCCGAGCCCTCGGTGTTGACGTAGTAGCGGCCGTCCTTCTTGAAAAACCGCGACGTGACGCCGAAGTGCTCAAGGGTAGCGTTATCGAAATCACCCAGTACGGAGGCATCGTCGGCGTGCCGCATCGACCAGTCGTGATGCGATCCCTGCCACTCGTTGAACTGCTCTGTGTGGCATTCCGCACAGGTTTCATTGCTAACGAAAGCGATGCCTTCGGCATCCTGTCCCAACTCTTGGCGAGGCCCGGTGTCCGGCGGCCCACAACCTTGTGTGATGAGCCAGCAGGTGGTGAGGGCCATCAACCCGGCCGACCGCACCAGGGCACTTATTGGAACGAAGCTTCTCATCGATCGGGAGTCGGTCCGCAGACGGCTGAACATCGCACTGCCGCCCCGTTGCCGGTAGCTGGGCTAGACAAGGAGGATAGCAGCAGGTGGGATCCGCCGCCTCGGTTGGGCCAACAGGCGGTATCTAATTGGGAAGTTCTCGCAATGTCGGTGCTGCTACCACAGGCCCACGACCGGAGTGTCGCCGGCTTGACCGAGGAAGTTGAGGCTGTCTACGCCAGGGTTCCAAGTGCCGTTGCGGTTCATGTCGAGCAGCCACATGCCGTTTCGGAAGATGCCGATCTCGTCGAGTCCGTCGTCGTTCCAGTCGCCAATGACGGCTTTGTCTCCGGATTGTCCCAGAAAGGAGAGATGATCCGTCGGCGTGAGAGTTGTCCAATGCAAGATGATCCTGAAAGGAGGGAGTGTTTCCAATACAAGATGATCCTGAAG
>JAQBUE010000308.1 GCA_027624045.1 Acidobacteriota bacterium | reverse complement strand
CGCCGCTGGCCACCCCGCTGCTTCTCGCCGCCTGAAAACAGGGTATTCTGCCACAGGCTGCTAAGGGGCCACAGGTTTGAGCTACAGGGATCGTAAGGTGTATCCGCTACCAAGGTCTCGCCGTAAGTTCATCCTTCGCGTCTGCCAGGGAATGCTGGCACTTGCGGGGCTTCCGCGCCGATGGCTCTCCGCGCAGGTGGCCGCGACGGGGGAGAAACCGTACAACCGCGGTTTCGATTTCAGCCTGCTCTACGACTGGCTCACTCCGACGGCATTGTTTTTCGTTCGTGAACACCTGCCGGCACCATCGATATCGTCGTCGTCGGATTGGAAGCTGTCGATTGACGGGGCAGTGAAGCAGCCGCTGGAGATCTCATTCGAGGACCTGCTTGCACAGGAGTCGGTCGAGTTGGCGGCAACCCTGGAATGCGCGGGAAACAGTGTTGGCGGAGGAATGATCGGCAACGCCCAGTGGTCGGGCACGAGTCTCAGGTCGTTGTTGGAGAAGGCCCAGCTATTGCCGGAAGCTCAGTTTGTGCGTTTGTGGGGGGCGGATAGGGATTCGAGCCAGGACACGAACTACTTCAGAAGCATCCCTCTTGCCAAGGCGATGCATGCGGACACTCTGTTGGCCACCAAGATGAACGGCGAGGTGCTTCCGCGGCACCATGGGTTCCCGTTGCGAGCTGTCATTCCCGGCTGGTACAGCATGGACTCGGTGAAGTGGCTGCGGAGGGTGGAGGTACTGACGAGTGAAGACACTGGTTGGTGGATGAGCAATCCCTACCGGCGGCAAATACGCGCCTCCGCGGGCGAGCCGGAGACGTCGACGCCGGTCACCGCCGTCCAGGTGAAAGCGGCGTTCTCACAGCCACTCGACGGCGCCGTGCTGATCGGCAGAGAGTTCACGGTGCGGGGTGCGGCCTGGGCCGGTGAGCAGCGGGTGCGGAAAGTGGAGTTGAGCACCGATGGTGGGAAGTCATGGCAAGCCGCGCGGCTGCTGCCGGTCGAAGGTGGCGATGCACGGCCCTATGCCTGGGTGCTTTGGGAGTATGAGTGGTCGATTCCGGACCCGGGCAAGTATGAACTCGTTGTTCGAGCCGGCGACGACAAGGGTCGTGTTCAACCCCCGGAGCGTAGCGGGGAACGGATCGACATGCACGAGCTGAATTATTACCAGAAGGTGCGGTGCCTGGTGTCGTGAAACTGCGACGCCTCATCCGTTTCTGGATTCGACTTTTCGCTCTTTCAGTATTCGGCATTGCATCGGTGCTCGTCGCGCAGCAGCCGGTGGTGGACCTGATGCGCCAGGCGGATGCGGCTTACCGCGCCGGAGAGCCGGATCGGGCCGCGACATTGTTTCGGCAGGTTCTGCGGCTGGACCCCTCGGCCGCGCCCGCCCACATGTTCTTGGGCATCATCACCTCGCAAAGCGGCCAGTGGAGAGAGGCGATTGAGCATTTCCAGGTTGTTGTCGAAGCGACGCCCGCCAACGCTCATGCGCACTTCTTTCTGGGCGCGGCCTATGGAGCTGAGGGAAAGTGGGCCGAGGCTGCTCAAAGTTACTCCCTGGCTCTCAAGAATCAGTTCCCCGAGCGTGATCGTCTGATTGTCGAGTTGGCGCGGGCACAGATCGAGTCCGGTCAGCCGAAGCAGGCTCTCACCACGCTGCGGTCTATTGAGGCACCGTCGGACAAGCAGTTGGCCTCTCAGTACCATGCTGTTCAGGCCCTGGCCCAGCAGCGATTGGATCAACCCACTCAAGCGATTGAGTCAATCAGACGTGCTCTCGAGAACAACGGCTACGATCCGGGACATTGGCAATTCCTGATTTCGTCCATCCTGAGTAGCGGCCAAGTCGAGATCGCCATGGCGGAAGCGCTCACGGCCAATAGGCGATTCCCCAATCACTCCGACATCCAATACCAGTTTGGGGTCGCCGGTTACTTTGTTCCGGAACTGCCCTTCACGGAAATGGCGTTGCGCAATATGCGCGAAACACGCCCTGATGATCCGCGAGTGTCTGTTTTGGAAGGGCTCGTGAGCGACCAGCGCGGCCGGCTGGAGCAGGCCAGTGAGGCGTTCCGGGCGGCGGCGGCGCTTGGTATTCCGGAAGCACATCTGTTTCTTGGGCTGGCGCTGCAAGAACAGGGTGATCAGGCTGCCGCCGAGAGCGAGTTGCGCGAGGCGTTGCGGCATCTCCCTCACAACGGGCAAGTGCTGTTCGGACTTGGCAAAGTGCTTTCAGCGGGGAATCCGGAGGAAGCGCTCGGCTACATGCGGAAAGCCGAAGTTTACATGCCGATGAATCCAACGCTGCACTATGGTCTTGGCACGCTGTATCGACGTTTGGAGCAGCCGGACAAGGCAGCGCATCACATGGAGCTATTCCGCAAATACCAGCAGGAAGAAGCGCGGTTGATGGAGAGATGACAGGGGCGGGTTCTCGATGGGGCCGCGGACGACGAGCATGAGGAGCTGCCAGGGGAGTGCAGGCCCGCGAGCGCTCGTCGATCAATGCCCAGGGGTTTGCTGCAATGTGATCGCGCTTCGGGACACGAAGACTGGAAACCGTTTAGAATAAAACCATGCGCTCGTAGCTCAGTTGGATAGAGTGTCTGGCTACGAACCAGAAGGTCGGGAGTTCGAATCTCTCCGGGCGCACCATTTTACTTTCTCTTCCGAAACACGTCACAGCCGGGCTCACCGGCGCTCCCGCAGGCCGGCGGATGGGTGATGTCCGCGTTGCGCTGCCGTTGCGGATGGGTGCGCGAGATCCGTATCCGCACGCTGCGAGCACGTGGATGCCGCGATAGTCTCACCCGGCGTGCCGCTGCGATCCAGGCGCTACAGAGGCGCAGGGAAATAGTCTACAATGCCGGGTTCGCTGTAACAGGAGGTGAGAGATGAGTGAATCGGTTTCGATCGACGCCGCGGTGGCGTTCATGCATCCCGAGGATGTCGCAAAACTATTCGTGCCAAGTTCGCGTCGCGAAGCGGTGACGCTTGTACCGGAGTATTCACGCGACGAGGATGGCGTTGACACCGTGAAGGTGCTGATGGCGACGCCTCAGATGATCGTGTTCGAGGCCTCGCGGCCGAAGGGGGCGGTTGACCGGATGCACGTCCACCCGGACCACGAATCGATCGGCTACCAGAAGAAGGGCCGAGTCCGCATGACGATCGGCCAGGAAACCCGCATTGTCGAGGAGGGCGATAGCTACCGCCATCCGCTGGGCGTCGCGCATCAGCATGAGGTTCTGGAGGACTCGGTTCGGATCGAGATCAAGTACTACCCGGAAGGGAACGCTGTCGAGTCGTGGAACGCCCTGGTGGGTCGCCTGGGCGAAGCGAAGCAGGACTGACGCGATACCGATTTCGCCGCGCCGAAACCGAGACGCGGCGAACGTTCGGGGTGCGCCTTCACAGGCCCGACAGGCTGATAAACTAGCGGTCTCACTTGCTGTTAGGAGCGCGCAAGCCGGTGCTCCGAAGCGGCTTTGTCGCTCACTGACACGGCATGCCATCCAACCAATCCGCCGCGGATCGTAAGAGTCCCATCGAGACCGCCCTTTCGCTTTTCGCCGATGTCCGCCCGGGCGAAGGCGTGACGGCGTTGTTGCTCGCCTTGAACGTGTTTCTGTTGCTCGGTTCGTATTACCTGCTCAAGACGGTGCGAGAGCCTCTGATCCTGACCGAGGGCGGTGCCGAGGTGAAGAGCTATGCGGCGGCGGGTCAGGCGCTGCTGTTGTTGTTTTTGATTCCCGCCTATCAGCCTGTGGCAGAATACCCTGTTTTCAGGCGGCGAGAAGCAGCGGG